>JAAFJC010000021.1 GCA_013297925.1 Comamonadaceae bacterium | reverse complement strand
GCAAACGCGGCTATCACGCTGCTGTGGGCGACCGAGATGCAGAAGTCGCTGGCATCAGCGCCCCCGTGTTCAAAACCGAAGCCGGCGAGAAGGCATTGGTGGGCGCACTCGTGCTCACCATGCCCGCTAGCCGCTACCGCGAAACCTACATCCCAACAGTCGTGCAAATGGCACAGCGCCTGAGCATAAGTTTGGGTGCCAGTTAATTTCACTCACATCACAACAGGAGACATCACCATGCTTACGACACGCCATTTCGCCATCAGCCTACTAGCCGCTTGCGCAGCGCTGGCCAGCCTGCCCGCCCACGCGCAAACCGCCTTCCCCAACAAACCCGTCACCCTGATCGTGCCCAACCCACCGGGCGGCTTGGTCGATGGCTCGGCACGCATCGTTTCGGATGCGCTGGCCAAAGTGCTCGGCCAGAGCGTGGTGGTGAACAACCAGCCCGGTGGCAGCGGCAATGTGGCCTATGGCAACGTGGCCAAGGCCGCGCCCGATGGCTACACCTTGCTTACCTCGTATTCCGCCTATCACGTCGGCTACCCGCACATGAACCCGAAGCTGCCCTGGGCGCAAAAAGATTTCGTGCCCGTGGCGCTCGTCACCGTGGCCACCAATGTGATCGCCGTGCATCCGAGCATTGCCGCCAACACTCTGCCCGAGTTCATCGCGTATGTGAAAAAGAATCCAGGCAAGCTCAGCTACGCATCGCAAGGCAATGGCTCGCTTTCGCACATGGGCACAGAAATGTTCAAGCAGCGCAATGGCATCAGCATGGTGCACATCCCCTACCGTGGCTCCGGCGCGGCGATCACCGATGTGCTCTCCGGCCAAGTGCAAGTCTTCATCACCACGCCGCCTTCTGTGATGCAGCACATCCAAGCCGGCAAGCTCAAAGGCTTAGCAGTGGCTGGCCCCACGCGCCACAGCGGCATCCCCAATGTGCCCACCACGGCAGAGGCGGGCCTCAAAGGCTTCGAGCTAGAAGCTTGGGTCGGCATCTTTGCACCCGCCGGCACGCCGCCTGATGTGGTGGCTAAGCTAGGCAGCGCGATCAAACTAGCCATGGATGCACCTGAGACGAAGACCCGTGCGCAGACCGCTGGCATCGAGATTCGCTATAAAGATTCAGCAGCGCTTGATGCGCAAGTGAAGACCGAAACCGAGTTTTGGGGCAAGGTCATCACGTCAAGCAAGATCACGATGGATTGATTGCCTGCATTTTTGTCACGAATGCAGAAACTTGTGAAGCATTAATTAGCGAATCAGGCTGTAATACAGTCTGATCTATGGAAAAAGCTCCCCGCGCAGTTTTGTTTGACGCTTACGGCACACTGTTTGACGTGTACAGCGTGAGCATGGCTGCGGAGCAACTGTTTCCCGGCCAAGGCGCGCGCTTGGCGCAGGTGTGGCGGGACAAGCAGATTGAGTATTCGCGGCTTTTGACGACTTGCAATCACGGCGCGCACTATGAGCCATTTTGGAATGTGACGGAGAAGGCACTTCGGTACGCTATCGAATTAGTGGCGCGACCCTCAGATTCTATGCCGGCGGATGGCCAATTTAACTCTAAAAATGGCGAAAAAAATGAGGATTTGGCCGTCTCTCAGCTGATGAATCAATACCGCCACCTCTCCGCGTTTCCTGAAAACCGCGAAGTGCTTGCTGCATTGAAATCGCGCGGCATCGTTACTGGCATCTTGAGCAACGGCGATCCGGCGATGCTCGATGTCGCCGTCAAATCCGCAGGCCTGGCCGACGTGCTCGATCACGTGATCAGCGTCGATACCATCCGTAAATACAAAACCCATCCCGATGCTTATGCTCTCGGCTCCAACGCCACCGGCTTGCAACCCAAACAAATGCTCTTCGTCAGCTCCAACGGCTGGGATGCAGTAGCCGCCACTTGGTTTGGCTACCGCACGCTCTGGGTCAACCGCGCTGGCTTGCCAGCGGAGCAAATCGGCTTGCCGCCTACGCGCGTGGGGACGAGCTTGCGGGATGTTTTTTCGTTTTTTTAAGCTCATGAAAATCAACAGCCAAATTCAAACAGCCGGACGCAGAAGACGCAAAGGTTTCGCAGAGGACGCAGAAGAAACGCAAAAGAGAAAATCCAAAAAACGGTTTTCGGTATTTTTTGCGTCTTTTGCGTAACCTTTGCGCCCTCTGCGTCCGGTATTTTTCTTCTTTTTTCAACTACCCAATCAACTCAAGAGCCCACCATGACCAATCGCACACAAAAGCATTCCCTGCAAGTCGCCACCAACCTATGCGACTTCATTGAACAGAAAGTCCTCCCCGCCGCTGGTGTGAAGAGCGATAAATTTTGGAAAGGTTTTGATGCCATCGTGCAAGACCTCGCCCCGAAAAACATTGCCCTGCTCGTTGAGCGCGACCGGATTCAAACCGCGATGGACACTTGGCACAAGGTCAACCCCGGCCCCGTGCGCGACATGAAGGCTTACCGCAAATTCTTATCGAGCATTGACTACCTCGTGCCCGAGCCGAAGAAAGTGAAAGTCACCACAAAGAACGTTGATGCCGAGCTCGCCACCCTCGCTGGCCCGCAGCTCGTTGTGCCGATCTTGAACGCTCGCTACGCACTTAATGCCGCCAACGCACGCTGGGGCAGTTTGTATGACGCGCTGTATGGCACGGATGCGATCTCCGAAGCCAATGGCCTCAGCAAAGGCCCGGGCTACAACGAAGCGCGCGGCGCAGAAGTGGTGCGCCAAGGCCGCTATCTGCTCGATCAATGCGCGCCTCTGACCAAAGGCTCACATTCTGATAGCAAACTCTATAGTATTTCTGCCGGCAAACTAGTGGTTTCTCTCAAAGATGGCAGCAAAGTCGGCTTGAAAGATGCCAAGCAATTCGTTGGCTACCAAGGCTCTGCCGCTGCGCCAAGCGGCGTGCTGCTCGCACACAACGGCCTGCATCTGCACATCGTGATCGACAAGTCGCATCGCATTGGCAGCACAGATGCCGCCGGCGTTGCAGACATCGTGATGGAGTCCGCCCTTTCTACGATCTTGGACTTGGAAGACTCCGTGGCCGTGGTCGATGCGGATGACAAAGTGCTGGCATACAGCAACTGGCTCGGCATTCTGGACGGCACGCTCACCGAGAGCTTTGACAAAGGCGGCCAGACGCTCAAACGTGGTTTGAACAAAGATCGCGAGTACACAAAACCTAGCGGCAAAGGCGAGGTGAAATTGCACGGCCGCAGCCTCTTGTTCCTCCGCAACGTCGGCCACTTGATGACCAACCCCGCAATTTTGTACACCGCGAAAAACGGTAAAACGCAAGAAATCCCCGAAGGCATTTTGGATGCAGTCGTCACCACGACCATCGCCTTGGTCGATCTGCAAAAGAAAAAATCCCACCCCTTCCGCAACAGCCGCACAGGCTCTGTCTATATCGTCAAACCCAAAATGCACGGCCCCAAAGAAGTGGGCTTTGCAGATGAACTCTTTGGTCGTGTCGAAAAACTGCTAGGCTTGAAGCCCAGCACCGTCAAGCTCGGCATCATGGACGAAGAGCGCCGCACCTCGGTTAATTTAAAGGCCTGCATCGCCGCAGCGAAATCACGCGTGGCCTTCATCAACACCGGCTTCCTCGACCGCACCGGCGACGAAATGCACACCTGCATGCTCGGCGGCCCGGTGATGCGCAAGGGCGATATGAAATCGTCCGCTTGGCTCGCCGCTTATGAGAAAAACAATGTCATCGTCGGCCTGCAAAGCGGCCTGCGCGGCAAAGCACAAATCGGCAAAGGCATGTGGGCCATGCCCGACCTCATGGCCGCCATGCTCCAGCAAAAAGTCGCGCAGCCGCTCGCCGGCGCCAACACCGCTTGGGTGCCCAGCCCCACCGGCGCGACCCTGCACGCGATTCACTACCACCAAGTCAACGTGCCCGCCCTGCAAAAGCAAATGGAAAAATCCATTGCCAAGCAAGACGCAAAAGCCATTCGCGAAGAGACGCTTTCCAAACTCTTGCAATTCCCCGTGGTGGCAAAGGCCGATTGGAGCGCGGAAGACAAACAAAAAGAACTCGACAACAACGCCCAAGGCATCCTAGGCTACGTCGTCCGCTGGATCGATCAAGGCGTCGGCTGCTCCAAAGTGCCCGATATCAACGGCGTAGGCCTCATGGAAGACCGCGCCACACTCCGAATCAGCAGCCAACACATGGCCAACTGGCTGCACCACGGCGTGGTGACAGAAGCGCAGATCAAAGAGACGCTCAAGCGCATGGCCAAGGTGGTAGACGGTCAAAACAAAGGCGACCCGCACTACAAAAACATGGCCGGCAACGAAGGCGGTGCGGCTTACCAAGCAGCTTGCGATTTAGTCTTCAAAGGCAAAGAGCAACCGAGCGGCTACACCGAGCCATTGCTGCATGCTTGGCGTTTGAAGGTGAAGGCGGCTTGAATTTACTATTAATTCAATAGCAATAAATGCAGCATTTATGCGTGCAAGCCGCCTATTTAGGCAATAAAAAAGCATCCTCGGATGCTTTTTTATTGAATGGATGTGTGTACTGAGAAATACTAAAACCTCTCATCCGCCCCCAAGTACCGCCACTGCCCCACCGGTAATTGCCCGAGCTTTACATTGCCGATGCGCACGCGTTTGAGGCCGGTCACATGCAAACCCACTGCCTCACACATCCGGCGAATTTGTCGTTTTTTGCCTTCTTTGAGTACAAAGCGCAATTGCTCGGGGTTTTGCCAATCGACCTGCGCGCGCTTGAGTGGCTGGCCATCCAAGCTGATGCCGTGGCGCAGCAGATTGAGCTTTTCAAGAGGAAACTGCTTTTGCACATCAGGCGTTTGTAGATTGCGATTCGCTGCGTCTTTCGCTTTCACCAAGCTCACGCGCACGAGGTATTCTTTTTCGACTTCTGAATCTTCGCCAATGAGCTGGCGTGCCACGCGGCCGTCTTGCGTGAGCACGAGCAAGCCTGTGGAATCAATGTCAAGCCGGCCAGCGGGAGCCAAGCCGCGTAGTTGATCGCGGGCGAAGCGCAATGGACTGGAATCGCCCAGCCAGTGTGCGCGAGATGCTATCAAAACCACAGCGGGCTCGTGACCATCTTCGGCTTGGCCGCTCACATAACCCACGGGTTTGTTGAGCAAGATAGTCACTTGCCCAGCTTGATGGCCTTGGGCGCGTTTATCGACTTCCACGCGATCTTGCGGCGTCACTTTCACGCCCATCGCAGCGATCTCGCCGTTGACTTTGACCCAGCCCTGCTCGATCCACTCATCGGCTTCGCGGCGTGAGCACAGCCCCAGCTCGGCCATGCGTTTGTTGAGGCGGATCGGCTCCACCGGCGCGGCAGGCGCTTTGATCACGCGGATGGCTTTGGCTGCAGGTTTCGCAACGATGGGTTTTGAAATGTCATTCATCTTAAGCAGCCGGTACAAAAGCCGCCTGCCTCAATGCAGGAATATTCGGCACTTTGAGGCCGCCGTATTCAATGCGCACAAGCTGGCGCAATTCGAGCTCGCGCAGCGCTTGGTTCACCCTTTGCCGAGACAAGCCCACCAGATTAGCCAGCTCCTGCTGCGTGATCCGCAAAATATTGCTCGCGCCCGGATAGAGCACTGGATTGAACAAACCCGCCAAGCCCGCTGCCACGCGCGCCTCGGGGCTCGTCATGCGATCACTCTCACGCGCAGCGATGAATTGGCCAACACGCTCATTGAGCTGGTTCATCACGAAACGATTAAAAGCGATGCTTTGATCAAGCAGCCAATGAAAGGTCTCCACCGGAATGCCAGCCACCACGCTCGGGCGCAGGGCTTGAATGTTGTAGCGGTAGTTTTCCTGCTTGAGCACCGTGCCCTCGCCAAACCAACCACCGGGCGGCACGCCAATCAGCGTGATGCTGCGGCCATCGGGCGTCTCGTTGCTCATCTTGAGCAGGCCGTCGATCAGGCCAAACCAATACGTGACGGGCTTGCCCACGCGCACGACGTAATCGCCGCTCTTGGCATCGCCCACCTGCAAGGCCGCGCGCGCGCGCAGCTGATGCTGGGGCTCCAGCACGGCCAGCCAAGGGATGCTTTGCATTTCCTCATCTGTCGGCGAACGGCGGCGTTGCGACAAACTGAGTTCTTCAGGGGCGGATTTGGTCATAAAAAGTCAGCGGCTGTAAGTTGGACGACAGTACAAGGGTAATTCCGAAGGAGTGTTTCCCCTAAATTGTCGTCATACAGACATCATAACGTCAAATGAATGTCTAAAGTCCAGCTCACTATGCAGACTTTCCCTCAATTGCTCCTCAAGCATGCCGCCGAGCGCCCCCAGGCTCCCGCCATGCGCGAGAAAGAGTACGGTATTTGGCAGACGATCTCTTGGACTGACCTGGTCAAGATGGTCGAACACATTGCTTGCGGCTTGCACCAAGCGGGGCTGAAACGCGGTGAGCATATGGTGGTGATCGGCAGCAATCGCCCCCGCTTGTATGCGAGCATGCTGGCGGCGCAATCGCTGGGCGCGATTCCTGTGCCGCTGTATCAAGATGCCGTGGCCGCAGAATGCGTATTCCCTATCACCAATGCCGAAATTCGCTTTGGCATTGTGGAGGATCAAGAGCAGGTGGATAAATTGCTCGAAGTGCGCGAGACCTGCCCCTTGCTCACACATTTCTGGTTTGACGATCCACGCGGCCTGCGCAATTACAAAGAAGATGGCCTCGATTCGCTCGAAAATTTGATGGAAGCGGGCGCGAAGTTCGCAGCGAGCAACCCCGTCTTCTTCAAAGCAGAAGCCACCAAAGCGCAGCCCCATGACGTGGCGGCGATGTTTTTCACATCGGGCACTACGGGCAATCCCAAGGGCGTGGTGCACACCCATCTTTCCCTGCTTGATCGCAGCGAAGCCGGCGCAAAGTTTGACAAGCTCACATCGAGCGAAGATGTGCTCGCCTACCTGCCGCCCGCATGGATCGGGCAAAACATTTTCAGCTACGCGCAGTGGCTGATCTGCGGCTACACGGTGAACTGCCCTGAGAGCGCGGCCACGGTGACGATTGATCTCAAAGAAATCGGGCCCACCTATTACTTCGCCCCGCCGCGCGTGTTTGAAGGCTTGCTCACCAGCGTCATGATTCGCATGGAAGATGCAGGCGCGATCAAGCGCGCGATCTTCAAAACATTCATGGATGTGGCCAAGAAAGTCGGCCCCGATTTGATGGATGGCAAATCCGTTGGCCTAGGCGACAAGCTCATGTATGCGCTGGGCAACTTCTTCGTCTATGCCCCGCTGCGCAACAACCTCGGCATGAGCCGCGTGCGCGTGGCCTATACCGCAGGCGAGGCTATTGGCCCTGATCTGTTTACCTTCTATCGCTCGATTGGTATCAACCTTAAGCAGCTATACGGCTCGACTGAGACGGCTGTGTTCGTCTGCTTGCAGCCCGACAACGCTGTGCGCGCCGATACCGTGGGCGTGCCAATTGAAGGCGTGGAAATCAAGCTCGATGACAACGGCGAAATCCTTGTGAAATCGCCCGGCTTGCTCAAAGAGTATTTCAAGAATCCTGCCGCCACGGCAGAAGTCAAAACCGCGGATGGCTGGTATCGCACGAGTGACGCCGGTTTCATCGATGCCAGCGGCCAGCTCAAAATCATCGACCGCGTGAAAGACGTGGGCCGCATCAAAGGCGGCGCGAATGATGGCGCAATGTTTGCGCCTAAGTATGTGGAAAACAAACTGAAATTTTTCCAACACATCAAAGAAGCCGTGGCTTATGGGGATGGCCGCGATCAAGTCTGCGTGATGCTCAACATCGATATGAACGCCGTCGGCAACTGGGCCGAGCGGCGCAACTTGCCCTATGCGGGCTACACCGATCTCGCACAAAAACCCGAGGTGTATCAACTGATTCGCGAATGCGTGGAATCCGTCAACGCCGATCTATCGCGCGATGCTCTTCTCGCTGGCAGCCAAATTAGCCGCTTCCTCGTGTTGCACAAAGAGCTCGATGCGGATGACGGCGAATTGACCCGCACCAACAAAGTCCGCCGTGGCTTCATTGGCGATAAATATCAGCCGCTGATTGACGCCTTGTATGGCGGCATGAAAACGCAGTACATCGAAACCGTCGTCAAATTCGAAGACGGCCGCAGCGGCAAGGTGAGCGCGACTTTGAAGATTGAAGATGCGAAGACTTTCGCTCAGTTGAAGGCTGCGGCATGATGAAGATTTTTAATACCGAACAGCCGGACGCAGAAGACGCAAAGGTTACGCAGAGAGCGCAAAAGAAAGACAAAAAACTATTTGTTTTAAATCGCTCTGTCTTAGATTTTCAGCATTTAACCTTCATGAATTTGGTATTCCTTTTGCGTCTTCTGCGTAACCTTTGCGTCTTCTGCGTCCGGAAGTTTCTCTCTCCTCACCCACAGCTCCAACAAGGAGCAACAGCATGAGTAAAAAGATAGGCGACGTCATCTTAGACGTGCAAAACATCTCCCTAGCCTTCGGCGGCGTAAAAGCGCTCACCGATATCAGCTTCAACGTGCGTGAGCATGAAGTGCGAGCCATCATCGGCCCCAACGGTGCGGGCAAGAGCTCGATGCTCAACTGCATCAATGGCGTGTACACACCCCAGCAAGGCTCGATCACGTTTCGTGGCAAGACGTTTAAGCACATGGATTCGCATGAAGTGGCGAAGATGGGTGTGGCGCGCACGTTTCAAAATTTGGCGCTTTTCAAAGGCATGAGTGTGCTGGACAACATCATGTCTGGCCGCAATCTGCGCATCAAATCCAACATCTTCATGCAAGCCCTGCGCTGGGGGCCTGCGGAGCGCGAGGAAAACGAGCATCGCCAGAAGGTGGAAGAGATCATCGACTTTTTGGAAATTCAGGCTTACCGCAAAACACCCGTCGGCCAGCTGCCTTACGGTTTGCAAAAGCGGGTTGACCTCGGTCGCGCCCTCGCCATGGAGCCGCAAGTGCTGCTGCTCGATGAGCCGATGGCCGGCATGAACATCGAAGAGAAACAAGACATGTGCCGCTTCGTGCTCGATGTGAATGACGAATTTGGCACCACAGTGGTGTTGATCGAGCATGACATGGGCGTGGTGATGGATATCTCCGATCGCGTGGTGGTGCTCGATTACGGCAAAAAGATTGGCGACGGCACACCGAGCGAAGTGCGCGCAAGCCCTGAGGTGATCAAGGCTTACCTTGGAACTGGACACTGATCATGGGATTTTTCTTAGAGACTCTCTTGGGCGGCCTGATGGCGGGCATGCTCTATTCGCTGGTGGCGCTCGGCTTCGTGCTGATCTTCAAAGCTTCTGGCGTGTTCAACTTTGCGCAAGGCGCCATGGTGTTGTTTGCGGCACTGGCCATGGCACGCTTTGCAGAATGGTTTCCGCAGTGGACGGGCATTGAGAATAAGATCATTGCGAATCTGTTTGCGTTTGCAGTAGCTGCCGTCATCATGTTTATTGTGGCTTGGCTGATCGAGCGCTTAGTGCTTCGCCATTTGGTGAACCAAGAAGGTGCAACGTTGCTCATGGCCACGCTGGGTATCGCCTATTTCCTTGATGGTCTAGGCCAATCCATCTTCGGTAGCGCGATTTATCAGATCAACATTGGTATGCCCAAAGAGCCATTGATGGCCTTTCAAGACACCTTTCCCGGCGGTATTCTGATCAATAAAGAAGACCTCTATGCAGCTGCTATTGCGGCGACCTTGGTGGCTCTGCTTTCGCTGTTTTTTCAAAAGACGACGACGGGTCGCGCTCTGCGCGCGGTGGCTGATGATCACCAAGCGGCGCAATCGATTGGTATTCCACTCAATCGTATTTGGGTGATCGTCTGGTGCGTGGCTGGTATTGTGGCTTTGGTGGCCGGCATGATTTGGGGCAGTAAGCTCGGTGTGCAGTTTTCTCTCACTACCGTTGCGCTGCGCGCCTTGCCTGTGGTGATTTTGGGCGGCCTCACCTCCGTGCCGGGCGCGATCATCGGCGGCTTGATCATCGGCGTGGGCGAGAAGCTCTCCGAGGTGTATCTCGGCCCGATGGTGGGCGGCGGGATTGAAATTTGGTTTGCGTATGTGCTGGCTCTTGTTTTCTTGCTGTTCAGGCCTCAAGGCCTCTTCGGCGAGAAGATCATTGACCGCGTTTGATCTGAGCATATAAGGAAAAGAATCATGTTCTACAGAGAAAACGGCCAATTCAAAACAAGCTACAACAAAGACAACCAGATCTTTGGCATCACGCAAGATCGCTATGGCATTGCCTTGCTCTTGCTCTTTGCTTTCATCGCTGTGCCGATGCTTGCCAGCGACTATATGTTCAAGGCCATTCTTGTGCCTTTCTTGATCCTCTCGCTCGCTGCGATTGGTGTGAACATTCTGGTGGGCTATTGCGGGCAGATTTCGCTCGGCTCAGGCGCGTTCATGGCCGTGGGTGCTTATGCGGCGTATAACTTTTTTGTACGCGTTGATGGTATTCCGCTGATTGCGGCGCTTTTGCTTGGCGGTGTGTGCGCCGCGGCGGTGGGCGTGTTTTTCGGGATACCGAGTTTGCGCGTGCGTGGGCTTTATTTGGCGGTGGCCACTCTGGCGGCGCAGTTTGTGTGCGACTGGGCTTTTCTGCGCATCAAGTGGTTTACCAACAATTCAACGTCGGGCTCTGTATCGGTCGCCGATATGAATGTGATGGGCTGGAGCATCAACAGCCCGGTCGATAAATACCTGTTTTGCCTGGGCATGGTGTGCGTGTTTGCGCTGCTTGCGAAAAACCTCGTGCGCTCAGCGATTGGCCGCGAATGGATGGCAATTCGCGATATGGATGTGGCGGCAGCGGTGATCGGCATTCGCCCGATGTATGCCAAGCTCTCGGCGTTTGCGGTGAGCAGCTTCATCGTGGGCGTGGCTGGCGCGATGTGGGGCTTTGTGTATTTGGGCGCTTGGGAGCCGGCTGCGTTTGATATCAACCGCTCTTTCCAGCTCCTCTTCATGGTGATCATCGGCGGTATGGGCTCGATCATGGGCAGCTTTTTTGGCGCGGCCTTTATCGTGATCTTGCCAATTTTCTTGAATCAGTTTTTGCCGGTGCTGGGCAGTTTGGTGGGTGTGGAAATTTCTACCGCTGGCATTGCACACACAGAAATCATGGTGTTTGGCGCGCTGATCGTGTGGTTCTTGATTGTTGAGCCGCATGGCTTGGCCAAGCTGTGGAGCTTGGGCAAACAGAAGCTGCGCATTTGGCCGTTTCCGCATTAGGGATTCTTAGGTTTGGGTGTCGCGTGCTCGCAAACACCTAGGCCTCGAACAAATTGGTGAGCGTTGAATCTATCGTTTTCATCTTTGGTGTTTCAACTTTTTTAGGAGACTTGTATGAAACTTCGTCAACTCACAGCAGCCGTCTTGGTTGCAGCTTCGGCGCTCGGCGCAGTGGCTACATCTGCCATCGCGCAGGAAAAAGTGCAGTTCTTCCCCAGCTTGACCGGCCGCACCGGCCCGGTAGCGCCCAACGCCACGCCGTTTGCCAACGGCTATGCCGATTACATGAAACTCGTGAACGAGCGCGGCGGTATCAATGGCGTGAAGACGCTCGTGGAAGAATGCGAAACCGCCTATGCGACAGATCGCGGTGTCGAGTGCTATGAGCGCTTGAAGGGCAAGCATGGCGGTGCAACAGTCTTCCAGCCGCTGTCCACCGGCATCACTTTCGCACTCACTGAAAAACTAGCTGCCGACAAAATTCCTATGATCACTTCTGGCTACGGCCGCAGTGATTCGGCGGATGGCAATATGTTCAAGTGGAACTTTCCGCTGATTGGCCACTATTGGGTGGCGGGTGACACTTTGCTCAAGCATATTGCCAACAAAGCTGGCGGCTGGGACAAACTCAAAGGTAAAAAGATTGCCGTGGTCTATCACGACAGTCCGTTTGGCCGCGAGCTGCTGCCCATCGTGAACGAGCGCGCTGCGATGCATGGCTTCACTATTCAACCGTTGCCCGTCGCTGCGCCCGGCGTGGAACAAAAAGCCACTTGGTTGCAAGTGCGCCAGAATCGCCCGGATTACGTGATCATGCAAACATGGGGCGTAATGACGTCAACTGCCATCAAGGAAGCCGTGGCGACTGGCTATCCACGCGAGCAGATGTTTGGCACCTGGTGGTCTGGCGCTGAGCCTGATTTGAAAGATGTGGGTGCTGCAGCCAAGGGTTACAGCGCGGTGATGATGCAGCACGGCGCTGAGCCAGGCTCAGCCGTAGTGAAAGAGATCCTGCAAAAAGTGCATGGTAAAGGTCAGGGCACAGGACCCAAAGAAGAGGTCGGTCAGGTGCTTTACATGCGAGGCGTGGTGGGTGCGATGCTTGCGGTTGAAGGCGCGCGCACAGCGCAAGAGCGCTTTGGCAAAGGCAAGCCTGTGACCCCTGAGCAAGCGCGCTGGGGCTATGAGAACCTGAACCTCACGCAAGCCAAGCTCGACGCTCTCGGCTTCAAAGGCGTGATGCGCCCCGTATCCACCAGCTGCGCCGATCACATGGGCTCCGCTTGGGCTCGCGTACACACTTGGGACGGCGCGAAGTTCACATGGGCATCGGATTGGCTGCAAGCTGATGACGCAATCATTCGCCCGCTGGTTAAAGCCTCCGCTGAGAAATACGGCGCAGAGAAAAAACTCGCACGCCGGGCAGCTGCCGATTGCGGCAGTTGAGAACCCTCCCCCTGAGGCGCTGACGCGCCTTCCCCCTCTGCGCTGCGAGGGGGACACCGCTAGCAGACCGGCAAAGCCGGATCTGCGGCGGTTGCTGGGAAGAGATTAAGGGCAGGGGTTCTCCTGCTCTTAGATCACAGAGTCGCGTGCGGCTTTGTGATCTGAGAAAGTTCAAGTTATGACGACACCCACCACCGAAGAAGCCAACAACATTGTCTTGAATGTCAATGGCATCGAAGTCATTTACAACCATGTGATCTTGGTGCTCAAGGGCGTGAGCCTGCAAGTGCCGCAGAGCTCCATCGTGGCTTTGCTCGGCGGCAACGGCGCGGGCAAGACGACGACGCTGCGAGCTGTGTCTAACTTGCTCTCTGGTGAGCGCGGCGAAGTCACCAAGGGCAGTATTGAGCTGCGCGGTGAGCGGATTGAAAACCTCACGCCGGCTGATCTCGTCAAGCGCGGTGTAGTGCAGGTGATGGAAGGGCGGCATTGCTTTGCTCACCTCACGATTGAAGAGAATTTGCTCACGGGTGCATACACCGTGAAGAGCAAGGCGCAGATCGCGGCTAATTTGGAGAAGGTGTACAACTACTTCCCACGCCTCAAAACGCGCCGTACCTCGCAGGCGGCTTACACCTCTGGCGGCGAGCAGCAAATGTGTGCGATTGGCCGCGCGCTGATGGCCAACCCCACGATGGTGTTGCTCGACGAGCCTTCCATGGGGCTCGCACCACAAATCGTGGAAGAGGTGTTCAACATCGTCAAAGATTTGAACCAGAAAGAGAAGACCACCTTCTTGCTGGCTGAGCAAAACACCAATATGGCGCTGCGCTATTCCGACTATGGCTACATTTTGGAATCTGGCCGCATCGTGATGGATGGCAAAGCCTCTGATCTGGCCACCAATGAAGACGTGAAGGAGTTTTATCTCGGCGTCTCCAAGGGAGGGGATGGCGAAAGCCGCAAGAGTTTCAAGGATGTGAAGAGCTACAAGCGCCGTAAGCGTTGGCTAGCTTAAATTTTTAAGGGAAATCAGTCGTTTGCCGGCCTAAAAACTGCGCGAGCAGCTATTGATTTCATAGTAACTATATCGAGGCAGGAGCGAGCGACATGGCTGAATTCTTTGATGCACTTGAGACCCGCAGCCCAGCAGAGCGTGAAGCTGTACACATGGCAGCTCTTCCCCAGCAAATTGCGCACGCCCAGAAAAGCACAGCAGCGTTTGCAGAAATTCTCAAACGCGTAGACGCAGCGTTAGTGACGAGCCGTGCGGCACTTGCCACGCTGCCCGTCACCCGCAAAACCGAATTGCATGAGCGTCAAAAAGCTTCGCGTGAAGCAGGTGGCGATGTGTTCGGCGGCTTCTCCAGCTTGTTGCGCAAAGCGGGTGAACGCGGCATGGGCCGCATCTTCGCCAGCCCCGGTCCGATTTATGAGCCAGAAGGCAAAACGCCAGACTACTGGCGAGCAGGCCGTGCGGTGTTTGCCGCAGGTTTTCGCGCAGGCGATCTGGCACACAACGCCTTCAGCTATCACATGACACCGGGCGCTTATCTGATGGAAAGCGGCGCGCATGCCGTGGGCTGCACGATCTTCCCCGCTGGCACAGGGCAGACCGAGCAGCAGCTTCAAGCCATGGCTGAGCTGCAACCTGATGGCTACTTAGGCACCCCCAGCTTCCTCAAAATCTTGGTGGAAAAGGCACAAGAATCTGGCCAGAAGCTCAGCATCAAAAAAGGCTTGGTCGGCGGCGAAGCTTTCCCGCCGAGCTTGCGCGATTGGTTTACCGAGCGCGGTATGGCGATTTATCAATGCTATGCCACAGCAGATCTGGGCTTGATTGCGTACGAGACTTCAGCGCGCGAAGGTATGGTCCTCGATGAAGGCGTGATCGTGGAGATCGTGCGCCCTGGCACGGGCGATCCTGTGCCAGAGGGCGAAGTGGGCGAGCTGGTCGTCACATCGCTCAATCCCGTCTATCCGCTGATCCGCTTTGGTACTGGCGATTTATCGGCTGTGTTGCCCGGCCAATGCCCCACAGGCCGCACCAATTCGCGCATCAAAGGCTGGATGGGCCGAGCCGATCAAACCACGAAGATTCGCGGCATGTTCGTCCATCCTGGTCAAGTGGCTGAAGTGGTGAAGCGCTTCCCTGAAATTGCCAGAGCGCGGCTCGTCGTTAGCGGCGAAATGGCCAATGATCAGATGGTCCTCAAAGTAGAAACTGCGCACGCCAACACAGACTTCCAAGAAAAAATTGCCCATGCCGTGCGCGATGTGACCAAGCTGCGCAGCGAAGTGCAGTTACTGCAAGTGGGCAGCCTGCCCAATGACGGCAAGGTGATTGAGGATGCGCGCAGTTATCAATAAATCGCTATTATTTGTATAGCGCTTCTCGCAGTATTGATGCCGGCAATCGGCTCAAAATAACTTCAAAACTCAATTCAAGGCCAGCTGAATGGCCAGATTGCGCTCCAACAGAGCGCTCGTGCGCACCTTGCTGCCAGCCATGCGGGCTGCGTTGGCAGGTGCATCAAAAGGCACGAGAAATTGCGGCACGGGCAGTCGCGTGGAAACATCTCGAGAAAGCACATGGCCACGCATTTGCCACTCTTGCACACCGCCAACCAACCAGAGCACGCGCCCAGAGGTGATTTGGGCGAGGCGTTGCCAAAGCGCTTGAGCATCTGTGGCGCCAGCATCACCCACGACGAGCATCGTGCGCGAACTGTCCACGCCGGCTTTTGAAAGTGCAGCGGCTAATTCAAACAAGGAAAGTTGTGCGGCATTTGTTGGCAGTGATACGGCCTGCGGTAAGTGGCCTTGGGCATATTCCGAGGCAGCGCGCACATCCACCACAAAAGCGCCTTGCACGATCGCGCTGTGTGCATCATCAGCAGACACAGCGCTGGCCTGCCCAGCAAACACGTTGGCAGAAACACACAAAGACAGAGCGACAAACAGGTGAGCAATCGATTTCATAGCCGCTACTGTATGCACAGCGCACTCAAGCGTCCAATACAGAGTTGTCAGATGCTCATGGGTTACAGCTATATAGCCGTAACCCCATGATTTATAAGGAATTTCGGGTATATCCTAGGGTGCAAACGCGGTTAGTACGTAGTCTCAAAACGTAGAGCGCACGTTAGGATTGAGTATTGTTTTTGATTTTTGGAGAATGACATGATGTTTGCTCGCTTAACCCTGATCGCCGCCGCCACTGTGGCTGCCGCTTTGCCAGCGATGGCACAAGATTACCCGGCTGCCAATAAGCCGATCACTTTTGTAGTGCCTTACACATCTGGTGGCCCAACTGATAAAGCAGCGCGGGATTTAGCGCAATCCATGAGCAAGGCCATGGGCGGCGTGAGCATCGTGATTGAGAACGCCACGGGCGCTTCCGGCTCCATCGGCGCCAACAAAATCGCCAAGGCGGCCAACGATGGCCATTCGCTTTTGTTCACTCATATCGCGCAAGCCACATTGCCCACCTTCCTGCGCAATATCCCCTACAAAGTCGATACCGATTTTGAATTCTTGGGTCTGGTGAGCGAAAACCCCATGAACATCATTGGCCGCCCCAGCCTGCCTGCTAACAGCCTGCCAGAGCTCGTGAAATGGGTGAATGACAACAAAGGCAAGGTCAATATCGGCAATGCTGGCGTGGGCTCAGCCTCGCATATGTGCGGCATGCTCTTCCAATCTGCGCTTAAAGTGGATATGACGCCAGTGCCATATCGCGGTACGGCGCCGGCGATGACCGATTTGATCGGTGGCCAGATCGATTTGATGTGCGACCAAACCACCACCACGTCTCAGCAAGTCGAAGGTAAGAAGGTTAAATCGTACGCTGTGACCACAGCGAAGCGTTTGCCAGCGGCCACCTTCAAAGACACGCCGACCATGCAAGAAGCCGGCTTCAAGGATTTTCAGATCACCATCTGGCAAGGCCTCTACGCTCCTAAGGGCACGCCAGCGCCTGTGCTCAAGAAGCTCAACGATGCTTTGAAGGTGGCGGTGAAAGATCCTGAGTTCATCAAGAAACAAGAGCTAGGCGGCGCAGTGGCCATCATCGATCAGCGTAACGAACCTGCTGGCCATAAAGCTTATGTGGCGCAAGAAACCGCTAAATGGACACCCATCATCAAGGCAGCTGGCGTGTACGCTGACTGACCTCTACTCAGCAAAGCATCAAGCCACCTGCGGGTGGCTTTTTCTTGAGAATCTAAAACATGCCAAGTCTTCGTTTGATCGATTCCATCACCGAGCTGAGTACCCAAGATGCAGGCTGCATCGCCGTGAGCGGATCACACGGGGGTCTGAGTTCAGCGCGATTTGCTGCTGCTGCTCGGCCCCTGCTGAGCGTCTTTAATGACGCGGGGATCGGCAAGGACGAAGCGGGCATCGCAGGCCTGGCTTGGCTGCAAGAGCAGGGCTTAGCTGCTTGCGCAGTGGCGCATACCAGCGCTTGCATTGGTGTGGCGCAAAGCACTTTCGACACCGGCATCGCCAGCCATGCCAATGCTCTAGCTCACGCTTTAGGCGTGCGCATAGGGCAAACCTGTAATGAGATCGTGATGCATTTGCAGCACACTGAGGACACGTCAATCAAAAGTACTGGAGACAAGCCGTGAAATCATTTTTTTCAACATTCTTAAAGCAAAAGCGACTGATTTCCGGCGTAGATACTGCGAGAGGCGCTATGATTTTAATAGTAGCTTTTGCTGCGCTGCAACTCGGCTTGCAAGGTGCTGCACATGCGCAAGCGTGGCCCAGCAAGCCGGTGCGCATCGTTGTGCCCTTTGCGGCGGGTGGTACGACTGACATCTTGGCGCGCGCCATCGCACCTGAATTGCAAAAAGCCTTCGGCCAATCCTTCATTGTGGAAAACCGCGCTGGCGCTGGCGGCAATGTGGGCGCTGAGCTGGTGGCCAAGAGCAATGATGGCCACACGATTCTTATGGGTACGGTGGGCACGCACGGCATCAACAAAGCCCTGTATCCATCGCTGCCCTATGACCCGGTGAAGGATTTCTCACCGATCACCGTCGTCGCCTATGTACCGAACGTGATGGTGATGAATGCCGATAAAGCACGCGCTCTGAACATCAACTCTGTGCCAGATTTCATCAAATACGCCAAAGCCAATCCGGGCAAGCTCAACATGGCCTCCAGCGGCAATGGCACATCAATTCACCTCGCTGGCGAGCTTTTCAAAAGCATGGGCGGCGTGTTCATGGTGCATTTCCCCTATCGCGGCTCAGGCCCTGCGCTGCTGGATATGGTGGGCGGTAACATGGATGTGATGTTTGACAATTTGCCCAGCGCATTGCCGCAGATCAAAGGCGGCAAACTCAAGGCGCTGGCAGTCACGAGCAGCAAGCGCTCAGCCGCTGTGCCAGATTTACCTACGGTGGAGGAAGCCGCTGGCCCAGCTTTCAAAGGCTTTGAAGCCAGCAGCTGGTTTGGCCTGCTCGCACCAAGCTCCATGCCTGCAGCTCAGGTGCAGCGTTTGGCGCAAGAAACCAGCAAAGCCTTGGAGCGGCCCGAGGTGAAAGAAAAACTCTTAGCCCAGGGCGCTTTGCCCGGCGGCAACAGCCCGGCGGATTTTGCCAGACACATCGATGCGGAAATCGCCAAATGGGCGAAAGTGGTGAAGGCTTCAGGCGCGAAGGTGGATTGACGCTTCGCGGGGTTCACACGCCCCAAGTGATGGGGACTTTATCCTTGGCGCTTCGCTCCATCAGCATCACCAAGGGCCAAGCGCGTGTGCGCAAGCTGATGCGTTTGTTGCCCTTGTCTTCTGGCTCATCCGATGTCTTGCCGGCCTGTTCTTCCAAAGCAATCGCCGCTTCAATCGCCGCTTTGGCCGAAGCCATCTGCTCAGGCAGCAAAATGCCTTTGGCGTCAAAGCCTTTGCCGATGATCTCCAGCACCTGCCCGCCCGTGGCTTCGAGCATGATCACATCGCCGCCAGCATCGGATTTGAATTTGTAGAGCATCAGAGTCTGCCGGGCCGCGTTTGCAAGCTGGCGGGCTCGGTTTCTTCATGCAAAGGCGGCACAGGGCGTGTTTCATGAAAGCCTGAAGCTTGCACGGGATGCGTATCCGAGAAGCCGGCTCGCGCTTGATCGGGCATCGGCAAGGTGGCTGAAGCTTCCAGCCCTGTGACGACGGAAGGCAGCGTGGCCAAGGCCGGCATGGCCAGCTCAGTGCGAAGGCGATCATAGGCTACGCTTCGCGACTTCACGGCATCTGGCTTCCAAGCTGCCGCGCCTGCTAATTCATCATGCGGGCAGCCTGCATCAGGCAACACGCGCCAGAGCACAGCGCGCACGGCGCGAGCCACGTTCACATCGTCTTCACGGATTCGCTTTAAGGCCTGCTGCTCAAAAGCGCTGGATTGCGTCCACAGCTGTTCATCCCAAATCCGCAGGCTCACCTGGAGCTGAAAGTAGGCTTTTTCATCGTCAGAGATGGTGACCACTTCATAACTGAGCCAATTGGCAGGAATACCAAAAACCCCGGCGGTGCGCACAGCGGCTGCGCGGATCAGCTCCCGTGCAGCCCGCACATCTTGGCGCGCGATGCTCAGCGGCACAGGCTGGCCCTCAATATCAAAAAAACCGGTCGAAGGCGAGGGCGCGTCATGTTCGCGCGGTGTGTTGTAGAGGATTCGGTTTAGCCAGCTCACGTTGAGTCCAGTCCTGTTGCGATGCTTCATTGTAGTCAGCAGTCGGCAGGCTGTAAGCCCTTTGGCTGAGCATGTCGTGGAATTGCATCAATTGACAAATAGATAGTTTAGGTTTAAATTATTTGCAATGTCTGCAATTCCAAGCTCTCCCTCTCTCACCATCCTCTGCATTGGCGGCGGCCCCAGCGGCCTGTATTTCGCGCTGCTGATGAAAAAGCGTTTCCCGGCCATGCGCGTGATCGTGGCCGAGCGCAACCGGCCGTTTGACACGTTTGGTTGGGGTGTGGTGCTTTCCGATCAAACGCTGGGCAATTTAAAGATCGCCGATCCCGAGAGCGCGCAGCTCATTGGCGATGCCTTCAACCATTGGGACGATATCGAGGTGTTTTTCAAAGGGCGCAGCATGCGCTCCAGCGGCCATGGCTTTTGTGGCATCGGACGCAAACATTTGCTCAACATTTTGCAAGAGCGCTGCCAGGCTCTGGGCGTGGAGCTGGTGTTTGAAGTGGATGTGCAGGACGATCAAGCGCTTGCTGCGCAATACGGCGCGGATTTGGTCATTGCAAGCGATGGACTCAACAGCCGCATCAGAACGCGATATGCCGCTACCTATCAGCCAGATATCGACACGCGCCGCTGCCGCTTTGTGTGGCTCGGTACGAAGAAGACTTTTGATGCATTTACCTTTGCGTTTGAGAAAACCGAGCATGGCTGGTTTGCGGCGCATGCCTACAAGTTCAATGACGACACTTCGACCTTCATCGTCGAAACGCCGCATGAGGTGTGGAAAGCGCATGGTCTAGACACCATGGAGCAGCCCGAGGCGATTGCGTTTTGCGAGAAGCTCTTCGCCAAATATTTAGATGGCAATGCACTCATGAGCAACGCCTTGCATCTGCGTGGCAGCGCGATCTGGATTCAGTTCCCGCGCGTGGTCTGCGGCAACTGGGTGCATGAGGAAACGATTGCCGGCAAACGCGTGCCCATCGTGCTCATGGGCGATGCAGCGCACACGGCGCACTTCTCGATTGGCTCGGGCACCAAGCTCGCGCTGGAAGATGCGATTGACTTGGCAGATGAGTTCGTTTTACATCCAAAAAAGGCTGATCGCCGGCAAGAAATCAGCGCGAGCAGCTATTCTTTTGATAGTGATGAGATTGCAGAGATACTAAAAGCCTATCAAGCGCGCCGGAGCGTCGAAGTGCTGAAAATCCAAAACGCTGCGCGCAATTCCACCGAATGGTTTGAGAATGTGGAGCGCTATGCCGGCATGGAAGTCGAGCAGTTTTATTACAGCCTGCTCACCCGCAGCCAACGTATCAGCCACGACAATTTGCGATTGCGTGATGGTAAATGGCTGCTTGGCTATGAAAGCTGGTTTGGCAAGAAGCCGAATGCCAAGCATCCTGTGCTGCCGATGCTCACACCGTTCAAAATGCGCGATGTTCAATTGAAGAACCGCATCGTCGTGAGCCCGATGGCCACTTACAGCGCGGTCGATGGCGTGTTGCAAGATTTCCATCTCGTGCATCTGGGCTCGCGCGCCCTCGGCGGCGCAGCGCTCGTGATGGTGGAGATGACATCACCCACCATGGATGGCCGCATCACGCCCGCTTGCCCAGTATTGGAAAACGATGCACAGCAAGCGGCGCTCAAACGCGTTGCGCAGTTCTTCAAAACCGCCAGTGCCAAGCTCGGCTTGCAACTCGGCCACAGCGGCCCCAAAGGCTCGACGCAAATCGGATGGGAAGCCACTGATGAACCGCTGGCGAGCGGCAACTGGCCACTGCTTGCCGCCAGTGCCGTGCCTTACGGCGAGCAAAACCAAACCCCCAAAGCCATGACGCGTGCCGACATGGATCGCATCACAGCTGCTTTCGTGGAGAGCACGCGCCGCGCTGATGCTGCCGGTATCGATTGGCTGGAGCTGCATTGCGCCCACGGCTATTTGCTCTCCAGTTTCATCTGCCCACTCACCAATATCCGCGCAGATGAATACGGCGGCAGCTTAGAGAATCGTTGTCGCTACCCGCTCGAAGTGTTCAAAGCGATTCGCGCTGCTTGGCCGCAAGGCAAGCCAATCAGCGTGCGCATCTCCGCGCACGATTGGGCACCGGGCGGCAACACCGATGGCGATGCCGTAGAAATCGCACGCCTCTTCCAAGCAGCAGGAGCCGACATGATCGACGTATCGAGCGGCCAAACCACCCGCGCCGCCAAGCCCATCTATGGCCGCATGTACCAAGCCCCCTTCGCTGACCGCATCCGCAACGAAACCGGCATCGCGACGATAGCGGTGGGTGCGATCACCGAGGCCGACCACGCCAACAGCATCATCGCCGCTGGCCGAGCCGATCTCTGCGCCATCGCCCGCCCTCATTTGGCCGACCCAGCCTGGACGCTACACGCCGCAGCACAGCAACAAAGTCGAGACATCGATTGGCCATTGCCCTACCTCAGCGGGCGAGATCAGATGTATCGCGAGATTGCGAAAGCCCGCGCCGTGCAAGAAGCGCTGGATGCAACGCACTGAGAAAGTAATGTCATGGATCTAGAAGCCCGCCTCCATACCGATCATGCCGACGAGCTACGCTTGTGGCTGCGCATGCTCACTTGCACGCAACTCATCGAGCGCAACATCCGCGCGGCCTTGCGTGAGAAATTCGACACCACGCTTCCACGCTTCGATTTGATGGCGCAGCTTGAGCGTGCGCCGCAAGGCCTCAAGATGAACGAGCTCTCGCGTCGTTTGATGGTCACGGGCGGCAACATCACCGGCATCACGGATCAATTGGTCACTGAAGGCTTGGTCGAGCGCATGAGCGTGGAAGGTGATCGCCGCGCTTACTTGGTGCGCCTCACGCCTGCAGGCCGCGACAGCTTCTGTGCAATGGCGCGCGAACATGAAACCTGGATCACTCAAGCTTTTGATGGCCTGGGCGAAAAAGACATGGCGCAATTGCACAAGCTGCTCGGCCGTGTGAAAGACAGCGCCGTGGCGATGAATTTGATGGCTGATCAACCCGCTTAAAAACTATGAAGCACTACATCACATCCAGCAACCCCATGCGCCCGCAATTCTCGGCGCAAAGCGCTTATGCCGCGAAGCATTTCTCTTACGCATTTGATGCAGGCATCGCCACGATCACGTTAAACAGGCCAGACAAGAAGAATCCGCTCACGTTTGATTCTTATGGCGAGCTACGCGATTTGTTCCGCAACTTCGTTTACGCCACCGACGTGAAAGCCGTCGTCTTCACCGGCAGCGGTGGCAATTTTTGCAGCGGCGGCGATGTGCATGAAATCATCGGCCCGCTTACCCAGATGAGCATGCCCGAGATGCTGGAATTCACCCGCATGACAGGCGATCTCGTCAAAGCCATCAAGGCCTGCCCGCAGCCCGTGATTGCCGCGATTGATGGCATCTGCGCAGGAGCCGGTGCGATGATCGCCCTCGCAGCCGATATGCGCCTGGGCACACCGAATGCGAAAACCGCCTTTCTCTTCACCCGCGTCGGCCTCGCCGGCGCAGACATGGGTGCTTGCGCCCTGCTGCCCCGCATGATCGGCCAAGGCCGCGCTTCTGAGCTGCTCTTCACAGGCCGCGCGATGACGGCGCAAGAAGGCTTGAACTGGGGCTTCTTCAATGCGCTGCACGAGAGCACTGATTTACACGCTGCTGCATTGAAACTGGCACAGTCTTTAGCAGGGGGCCCGACCTTTGCCCACGGCATGACGAAAACGATGCTGCATCAGGAATGGGCTATGACGATTGATCAGGCGATAGAAGCTGAAGCTCAGGCGCAGGCGATTTGCATGCAGACGGGTGATTTCAAACGGGCTTATGAGGCGTTTGTGGCGAAGCAGAAACCTGTGTTTGCTGGAGACTGAAATGCAAAAATACCAATACGGACGCAGAGGACGCGAAGGTTTCGCAGAGGACGCAAAAAGGAAACAGCCAAGTTTTGGATTCTTCTTCTGCGTTTTCTGCGTAACCTCTGCGTCTTCTGCGTCCGGTATTTATTTTTCGTTGAAGGCAAGGAGCTTTTGATGAATCCACGCGCCCCCACCAAACACTTGAGCCTGCCATTCTTTGAGGCGCAGCACAAAGAAATCGGTAATTGCCTGGCCGATTGGTTGCCCAAGCAAAGCATCGACGAAAGCGATGATCGCGCGGCATGCAAGGCTTGGGTGAAGCTGTTGGGCGCGAATCAGTGGCTGCGCTACTGTGTGCCATCAGCGCACGGCGGTGCGTTTGAGAAGATTGATTCACGCGCTCTTGTGATCCTGCGGGAGAACCTTGCTTTTCATTCCGCGTTGGCTGACTTTGCTTTTGCGATGCAGGGCTTGGGCAGTGGCGCAATTTCACTGGCGGGCTCGCCAGAGTTACAAAAAAACTATTTACCCCAAGTCGCTCGTGGCGAGAAGATCGCCGCCTTTGCGCTTTCCGAGCCAGATGCTGGCAGCGATGTGGCTGCTATGCAAACCATAGCTACACGCGCAATAAATATCCCAGCTAGTAGTCAATTTGGCTATGAAATCAACGGGCAAAAGACGTGGATCAGCAATGGTGGCATTGCAGACTTTTATTGCGTGTTTGCTAAGACGGATATGGGGGCTGGCTCGCGCGGCATCAGCGCCTTCGTGGTGGATGCAGGCACGCCAGGTTTGGATGACAGCGAACACATCGAAGTGATCGCACCGCATCCGCTCGCTGTGCTCAAGTTCAACGCCTGCAAAGTGCCCAGCAACCAAATGCTGGGCGAAGAAAACGCAGGTTTTAAGCTCGCCATGGCCACGCTGGATATCTTTCGCCCCTCAGTCGCAGCTGCCGCAATCGGCTTCGCACGCCGCGCTCTACATGAAGCGCGCAGCTATGCGCAAGGCCGCAAGATGTTTGGCAAGACACTGGCCGACCAGCAGATCACGCAAGCCAAGCTTGGCGAGATGGCCGCGCTGATTGATGCAGGCGCTCTGCTCACCTACCGCGCTGCTTGGATGCGCGATGTGGCTTTACCGACAGGCGATGCATCGCGTGAGGACTACACCGCTGCTGCTGCCATGGCGAAGATGGTCGCCACAGAAAATGCCAACAAAGTGATCGATATGGCGCTGCAAATGCATGGCGGCATGGGCGTCAAGGTGGGCACACATATCGAAGCGCTGTACCGCGACATTCGCGCGCTGCGCATCTACGAAGGTGCGACCGAGGTGCAGCAACTCATTTTAGGAAAGTCTGTTCTCACGGGGGTGATCTGATGAACTCTGCGCAGCTTGACACATTCGTTCGAGACCAATTACCGCCGCTTGATCAATGGCCAGAGTACCGTTTTGATCGCCCTGAGTTGCAATACCCCGAGCAGCTCAATGCAGTAGAACACTTGCTTGATCACGCGGTCAGCAGCAAAGGGTTTGCCAGCAAGATGATGCTGCGTTCGCCGCAACGCAACTTCACTTACCAAGAAGCGCAAGGCGTGGTGAATCGCATCGCCGCCTATCTGATCGAAGATTGCAAGCTCACGCCCGGCAACCGCGTGCTGTTGCGTGGTCCCAATTCCATGGGTATGGCGCTATGTTGGCTAGCTGTCGTCAAAGCCGGTTTGGTGGCCGTAGCCACGATGCCACTACTGCGTGCGAAAGAGCTGTCTGAGATCATCAGCAAAGCGCAGCCCTCGCTGGCTTTGTGTGATGGCCAATGGCTTGCTGAACTCGAAGCGGCTCATCAGCAAACTGCTTCCGCCATGCGGCGCGTGATCTGCTTCAACTCCGAGAGTGATCAGGATTTAGGGCAACTCTGCGCCGGCAAGAGCGGCTTGTTTCAAGCCTGCCCCACGCTCGCCTCCGATGTAGCCATGATGGCCTTCACCAGCGGCACAACCGGTTTGCCCAAAGCCGCTGTGCATTTGCACCGCGATCTACTCGCCGCCTGCGAATGCTGGCCGCGCCATGTGTTGCAGGCCAAGCCGACCGACATCATCATCGGCTCGCCCCCTCTCGCCTTCACCTTCGGCTTGGGCGGCTTGTTGCTCTTTCCGATGTGGGCAGGTGCGAGCGTGTACTTTCACGACAGGGCCTACACGCCAGAGATCATGGTCGATGTGATCAACAATGCTGGCGCAACCATCAGCTACACCGCGCCGACTTTCTATCGACAGATGGCCGCGTTCGCCAAAGCCAAAGGCGTGGCGAGTTTGCGCATCAGCGTGAGCGCAGGCGAAGGCTTGCCCGATGCCACGCGCCAGCTGTGGAAAGAAGCCAGCGGCATCGATATGCTCGATGGCATTGGCGCCACTGAGATGTTTCATATCTTCATCTCCAGCGCAGGCAGCGAGATCAAAAGAGGTGCAATCGGCAAAGTCGTGCCCGGCTACACGGCGAAGGTGGTGGATGACGAAGGCAATGAGCTCCCACGCGGCCAAGTCGGCAAACTCGCCGTCATCGGCCCCACAGGCTGCAAATATTTCGCTGACGAGCGCCAAAAAAATTACGTGAAAAACGGCTGGAACTATCCCGGCGATGCCTTCATGCAAGACGACGATGGCTATTTCTTCTTCCAAGCCCGAGCCGACGACATGATCATCTCAGCCGGCTACAACATCGGCGGCCCTGAGGTAGAAGACTGCTTGCTCAAGCATCCTGCAGTGGCCGAATGCGGCGTGATCGGCGCGTCCGATGAAGAGCGCGGCATGGTGGTGAAAGCCATCATCGTTTTGAAACCTGGTCATGAAGGCAACGAGGCGATGGTCAAGACTCTGCAAGAGCACGTCAAAGCCAACCTCGCGCCGTATAAGTATCCCCGCCAAATCGAATTTCGCACGCAACTTCCGCGCACAGAGACGGGCAAGTTGCAGCGGTTTAAATTGCGTAATTCTTAAACACAGAAACAGCCGGACGCAGAAGACGCAAAGGTTACGCAGAAGACGCAAAAAATACCAATATCAATACCGATTCAATAAATGCTGTGAGTCAGCGATGAGTGACAGCACAACGGATTTCTTCTTTGGATTTTCTTCTGCGTCTTCTGCGCAACCTTTGCGTCCTCTGCGTCCGGTATTCAACTCTTCTATGCCCTTAGAAAGCCAAAAAATGCATCAACTCCTCCAACCTACCGATTGGGCACCCGCCAAGGGCTACGCCAACGGCCTCGTCACCACCTTGCAAGCCGGCAGCCAGATCATCACTGTCGGCGGCCAAATCGGTTGGAATGCGCAACAGCAATTTGAATCCGATGATTTCATTGTGCAAACCAAGCAAGCCCTGCTAAATGTGCGCGCGATTCTTGAAGCTGCGGGAGTCGCGCCCGAGCACATGACGCGGATGACTTGGTACATCACCGATTGCGATGAATACAACGCGCGATTGCGCGAACTCGGTGGTGTTTATCGAGAGGTGATGGGTAAAAATTTTCCGGCCATGAGTTGCGTGGGCGTGTCGCGCTTGGTGGAGAAGCGTGCCAAAGTGGAAATTGAAGTCACTGCAGTGAAACCCTAGTCGCTACTGTTTTCATAGCTACTCGCGCAATATCTATGCCGGCTATCGTTCATTTCTTCTTAAAATCTTCTCACCAAACAGCACAAATACCAGTGCCACGCCCACGCAGGCAATGCCCGCCCATTGCCATGTGCTCACCCGCTCGCCAAGGATCAGCATGCCAGCCGTGATACCGACCACAGGGACACCCAGACCGATCGGAGAGACGCGGTTGGCCGCATGGCGTTTGAGCAAAGCTGTCCACATCGCATAGGCCACGATGGTGGCGATCCAGCCAAGATAGGCTGCTGCAAGCCATGCAGAGAAGGGCGCGCGTGCCATGTTTTGAATCACGCCTGTGACACTGCCCACATCGAGCCAGCCTGAGAGCAGCACAAACGGAATCACCGGGACGCAAGAACTCCACACCACAAAGGCGAGCGCATCGTAGCCAGGCTTGGCCTGCTGTGCTTTGCGTGCCACGATGTTGGAGATGGACCAAGAGGATGCTGCGCAGAGCGTGAGCGCAAAAGCCAATACCGTCACGCTCGAATGGCCGGCTTGACTCGACGCAAAGTGCGCACCGAAGCAGCCCAAGCCAAGTGCTGCCAGCATCAGCCCGATCCACTGCGAACGCCCCAGTCTTTCTTGCAAAAAGATCAGTCCCAGCAGCGCCGTGATGAACACTTGGGTCTGCATGAGGATGGAGGCCAATGAAGCCGTCATGCCGAATTTCAAAGCGGTGAACAAAAACCCAAACTGCCCAATCCCCTGCGTGATGCCATACACCAGCACCCAACGCCCCGGCAAACCTGAGGGGCGAATGAAAAGCATTAGAGGCAATGCGGCCAACAAGTAGCGCGCTGCGCCCATCTGAAAGGGCGTGAAACTCTGCAGCCCATGCTTCATCACCACAAAATTCATGCCCCAGCTCACCACGATGAACATGGCAAACGCGCTATCGCGCGCGGAAAAGCTGGGTTGGGAGGGCATGGCTTGATTGTGCGACATGCGCTGAGCCTCGCTCCAGGCCATTCATGCAAATGGGCAAAGTGATTGATGCTTTATGCTTGCCTCATGAATTTACTCGATCCAGAAACGATCTCAGCTTTCAAGCGCGATGGTGCTGTCGTGCTGCGCGGTGTGCTGACCAATATGCAGCTCGTGCAGCTGGAAATGGGCATTGAAGAGAACCTAGCCAACCTGAGTCCCTTGGCCATCACCGCCAGCGAGTCAGACGATCCTGGCCGCTTCGTGGAAGATTTCTGCACGTGGCAGAGCAATGCAAATTACGAGCACATCTTGAAAGAAACGGCGCTGCCTTGGATAGCCCGCGATCTGATGCAAAGCGAAACCGTGCGCCTGTATCACGATCATCTGCTGGTGAAAGAAAGTGGTACGCGCGCGATCACACCTTGGCACCAAGATCAACCGTATTACAACGTGAGCGGCCGCCAGACTGTGAGCTTTTGGATTCCTATTGACCCTGTGCCTGAGGAGAGTACGCTGCGCTTGATTGCAGGTTCACACGGGGGCACGTGGTACATGCCGAGAACTTTCCGCGAGCGCCAAGCCAAATGGTTTCCTGAAGGCAGCTTGGCGGAGCTGCCAGATATAGACGGTCAACCAGAGCATTTCAAGCAACTGGCCTGGGAGCTGGAGCCCGGTGATTGCGTGGCCTTTCATATGCTCACATTGCATGCGACAAGAGGTACACCGCAGGGCGCGCGCCGCAGGGTGTTCTCAGCGCGGTATTTGGGGGATGATGCCAGGCATGTTGTAAGGCCTTGGCGCACCTCACCGCCATTTGAAGGTTTGACTGATCGCTTGGCCGATGGCGCAGAGATGGATGATCCGCTGTTTCCGCGATTGATTTGATCAATCACCCAAGCACTTGAATGCCATCTCTGGTTTGCGGCCAGAGATCAGCTCCGCCATGGCTTTGCCCGAGCCAGCGCCGTGCGTCCAGCCCAGTGTGCCGTGGCCGGTGTTGACCCAAAGTTTATTGACTTTGGTTTTTCCGATGAAGGGAATATTGGTGGGCGTGGCAGGGCGCAGGCCACACCAATACTGCGGGTTGCCGCCTTGCGCGGGGGTGCGCGTATCGGCCACGCCGGGGAGAATCGCTTCGATGCGCTTCAAAAGCATTTCGCAGCGCTTTTGCGCCAGTGGAGAATCCAAGCTCAAATCGTAGCCGCCCACTTCAATCGTGCCAGCTACACGCAGATGATTGCCCAAGCGCGTCATGGCGATTTTCTTTTCGTCATCAATGGTGGAGACTTGTGGTGCAAGATCAGGCCTCAGAAGCGGCAGCGTGACGCTATAGCCTTTGCCGGGATACACCGGGAGATTAACGCCCACGCTTCGCAGCAAGGGAGCCGAGTAACTGCCGCAAGCCACCACGACAGCGTCTGCATGAATTCGGCGTTCTAAGCCCGTAGATCGTGCGCGAACAGCTACTGATTCGATAGCATTGCCCATCTTGCAAAGCTCAGTGATATCGTGGTTGAACAACAATTCTGCACCCAATTGCTCGCAGCGTGCAGCCAGCTGACGCGTGAATTCACGCGCATCGCCCGATTCATCGCTCGGGGTGTATGTGCCGCCTACGATGCGCGATGCGAAGCTTTGAAACGCAGGCTCAATGCGCAGCAGCTCATTGGTGCTGACAAGCTCGCGATCCACGCCATGACGACGCATCAGCTCCGCAGCCTCACCAGCGGCATCAAAAGCTCGCTCATCGGTGAAGATATGCGCAATGCCTTTCTGCAAACGCTTGTATTCGATGCCAGTTTGCGCCACCACATCCTTCAAAGCGGCATGGCTGTAGCGCCCCAGCGCCACAATTTGTGCCACGTTGCGCTCAAAAGCACTATCGTTGCAATTGGCCAGAAACTCCAAGCCCCAGCGGTACTGATGCCAGCCCTTGCCCAGCGGAAACTGCGGGCGAAACAAGAGGGGAGCTTCGTCGGAAAACATCCATTTGAGTGCTTTGAGCGGCGCATCTTTGTTGGCCCATGGCTCGCAGTAGCTCACAGAGATTTGCGCGGCATTGGCAAAGCTCGTCTCGCTGGCTGCCTCAGCCTGCCGATCCACGAGCGTGACCTCATGGCCGTTTTGCAACAAATGCCAGGCCGTGCTGACCCCGATGATTCCTGCGCCTAGAACAATAACTTTCATACTTAAATGATGCCTGAATTCATCTTCGATTAACAGTAAAATTAAACTCTTCGAATTAACATTAGATGCGCTAATAATGAGCACCTTCGATCCTGATGCCTTGGAATGCTTGGCCGCCATTGTTGAAGAAGGCGGTTTTGAGAGGGCGGCTGTGCGTTTGTCGATCACGCAATCGGCGGTTTCGCAGCGCTTGCGCTCACTGGAGGCGCAGGTGGGCACTGTGTTGATCGTGCGCAGCCGGCCGCTCAAGGCCACTGCAGCCGGCCAACTCCTGCTCAAACACACCAAGCAAATGCGCCTGCTTCGCGCTGATCTGGAGCGCGATATGAAAGAGCTTGCGCCTTCAGGCAGCGGCACACGGGAGGAGGAGCGTGTGGCCATTGCCATCAATGCTGACAGCATCGCCACTTGGGCGCTGGACGCTCTAGGCGATCTGGTGCGCGAGGGCTTGCCGCTGGAGATCATCACGGATGATCAGGATTTCACACAAGAATGGCTGCGCGGCGGGCAGGTGCTGGGTTGCGTCACAACACTGAAAGCTGCGCTCAGAGGCTGCAAAGTCGTGCCGCTAGGCGCTATGAATTACATAGCAGTTTGCGCAGATTCTTTGCCGGCCAGTCAAGGTATTGATCTTAAAAAAGGCCTCACAGCACATCATTTTAGGAACGTTCCGTTCATTGCCTTCAATCGCAAAGACGATATGCAAACCGAATTCATCGCCAAGGCCTTTGGCTTGAAGCGTGTGGGTTTGCATCAGCTCTTTGTGCCGAGTTCGTTGGCTCAGTTGCGCGCTGTGCGCGATGGTTGGGGCGTGAGTGTGCTGCCGCAAATGCTGGTGCAGCAAGCTATTGACTCGGGAGAGCTCGTGCATCTACTCCCTGATTTTTCCCTCCCTGTGCAGCTGTATTGGCACTGCTGGAATTTGGAATCTGAGGTGCTGGATAACCTGACGCATGCTATTCAAAGCAGCGCCAAAAAGCTTTTGAAATAAAAAAGCTGCCCGCTCTTTCAAGCGGACAGCTAGTACAGCGATACCGCCAATTACTTAGGCATGATCACGGTGTCAATCGCGTGGATCACGCCATTGCTAGCACCCACGTCAGCAGCCACAACTTTCGCGCCATTCACGGTCACGCCGCCTGTGGTGGCAAGCGTGATGTCTTGGCCTTGAACGGTCTTGACTGCGCCAGCTTTCACATCTTTGGCCATCACTTTGCCAGAGACAACGTGATAGGTGAGGATCTTGGTCAGTGCTGCTTTGTCTTTCAGCAAACCGTCCAATGTCGCTTTGGGGATTTTGGCAAAGGCTTCATCGGTTGGCGCAAACACGGTGAATGGGCCAGGGCCTTTCAGTGTGTCGACCAATCCAGCGGCTTGCACTGCAGCCACGAGCGTCTTGAAGTTGCCGGCCTTGACGGCGACGTCCACTATGTCTTGCGCCATAGCGCTGATGGAGAGACCTAGACCCAAAGCGAGGGTAATTAGGGATTTTTTCATGGTGCTTCCTTTCAAATGTTGAAGCGGGGTTGGATGAGAAATGACTGTCAGCTAGACATGCAGTCAAAGTGTGTATGCCTGCATGTCTGAATTCTATACTAATTAATTCAAATAAATACCGCATGGTTTTTATGGATACCACATGGTTACATCGAGTTGCTTTTTAGGGGCTGTCGAAATGCGCATTAAATTTCGTAAAAATGCTAAAGCCCCTTCCAATCCTTGATTCATTGCTATTTAAGTGATAGCAAATGCAAGTTGCAAAACGATACGAATCCCGTTGTGTACACCCACAACGCGCAGGGCTTTTAAAATCAAAGGCATATGACCATCACTTCCCAGCCCATTGCAGCAGGCATGCAACCCTCCGCACTCAGCCCCATCAATGCGCTATCTCCTTTGGATGGCCGGTATGGCGGCAAACTTGCCGCTCTGCGCCCTTTAATGAGCGAACTCGGCTACATGCATCGTCGTGTGCAGGTTGAGGTAGCGTGGTTCATTGCTTTATCCGATGCCGGTCTGCCAGAATTTGCACCACTCTCGGAAGCTTCGCGGTCGCATCTGAATCATCTGGTGGCGAATTTCTCTGAAAGCGATGCTCAGGCCATCAAAGAAATCGAGAAAACGACCAACCATGATGTGAAAGCCGTCGAGTATTGGATCAAGGCGCAGTTCAAAGGCCACACAGAACTGGAGAAAGCAGCCGAGTATGTGCACTTCGCCTGTACCAGTGAAGACATCAACAACACCTCTCATGCTCTGCAATTGCAGAGCGCGCGCTCATCTGTTCTGCTGCCTGCGCTTGATGCCATCATCGCCAAACTACGCGAGATGGCGCATCAGTTTGCCAGTGTGCCCATGCTCAGCCGCACCCATGGCCAAACGGCAACACCCACCACAGTGGGCAAAGAAATCGCCAACGTGCTGGTGCGCCTCGTTGCCGCCCGCGAGCGTATCGCCAGCGTGAAGCTGATGGCCAAAATGAATGGCGCTGTGGGCAACTTCAATGCACATTTAGCAGCTTATCCTGAAGTGAATTGGGAGGCTTTTTCTAAGCGTGTGATCGAGGAGGATTTGCAGCTGACTTTTCAGCCTTACAGCATCCAGATCGAGCCGCACGATTACATGGCTGAACTTTTCGATGCTGTAGCTCGGGCTGACACGATCCTGATCGATTTAGCGCGCGATGTTTGGGGCTATATCTCTCTCGGCTACTTCAAGCAGCGCTTGAAGGCAGGCGAAATCGGCTCCTCCACCATGCCGCACAAAGTCAACCCGATTGATTTTGAGAATGCCGAAGGCAATTTGGGCCTGGCCAACGCTCTGCTGCGCCACCTATCTGAAAAGCTGCCCATCTCGCGCTGGCAGCGCGATTTGACCGACAGCACCGTGCTGCGCAACATGGGCGTGGCGCTCGGCTATGCAGTGTTGGCGCATCAGTCTTTGCTTGTGGGTTTGAATAAGCTGGAGCTCAATGAAGAAGCACTGGCTGCGGATTTAGACGCCAGCTGGGAAGTGCTGGCCGAGCCGATTCAAACCGTGATGCGGCGCTACAACGTCGCGGGCGCTTACGAGAAGCTCAAAGAAGTCACGCGTGGCAAAGTGGTGCACAAAGAAGATTTGCATGCGCTGATTTCATCCCTGGACATTCCTACTGCAGATAAAGAGCGCTTGCTTGCTATGACACCTGGTAGCTATGTCGGCATGGCTGCTGAGCTGGCGCGGCGTGCTTAAGTCTGCTTTTGTAAAAAAGCCTTGATCGCTGCAGGGTAGATGAGGTGCTCTTGTGTGAGCACGCGCGCAGCCAGCGCATCGGCTGAATCGCTGGGCATCACGGGCACAACGGCCTGCGCCAAAATCGGCCCGTGGTCTAGCTCGGCGGTCACTTCATGCACTGTTGCCCCAGCAAATCTGCAACCTGCAGCTAGCGCTCGCTCATGCGTATGCAAGCCGGGAAAAGCAGGCAGCAGCGAGGGATGAATATTGATCAAGCGCTCGGCGAAGTGATTGACAAAGCCCGGGGTAAGAATCCGCATGAATCCAGCAAGCACCACGAGGTTGGGCGAGAACTCATCAACGCACTTCGCTAAAGCATCATCAAAAGCTCCACGGCTGGCAAAGGCTTTGTGATCCAGCACGCGGGTGGGGATGCCCTGAGCGGCTGCAAATTGCAAACCTTTGGCGTCTGCTTTGTTGCTGATGACCGCTGCAATGCGCGCACCGAGCTCCGTTTCCCAGCGCTCGCGCTGCGCAGTTTTCACGATAGCGGCCATGTTGGAGCCGCCGCCTGAAATTAAGATCACGATGTTTCGCATTCTTGAATTATCCTTGTTCGCATGAAGACCCTTACACCCATGGAAGCACGCGTGCTCGCCACGCTCATGGAAAAAGCCCGCACCGTGCCCGATAGCTACCCGCTGTCGCTCAATGCTCTCGTGCTCGGCTGCAATCAAAAAACCAGCCGTGATCCGATCATGGAAGTCTCAGACGACGATGCGCGAGCTGCATTAGACGCGCTCAAAGCCCGCAGCTTGGTGTTTGAAGCCAGCTCCAGCCGCGTGCCGCGCTATGAACACAACGTCTATCGCGCACTCAGTGTGAGCGACGATGAAGGCGCGATTTTGGGCCTGCTCATGCTGCGCGGCCCGCAAACCCCCGCTGAGCTGCGCACCAATGGCGATCGGTGGACGAAGTTCGCAGATAGTGCGGCAGTGGAGGCCTTGCTTGAAGCACTGCACAAACGCGGCGAAGACGGCGGCCTGCAAAGCGTGGTCAAACTTCCCAAAATGCCCGGCTCACGCGAGCATCGCTGGGCGCATTTGCTCTGCGGCGAGGTGGATATCACCGCTTTGTCGGCGTCGGCCAACTCCTTCGTGCCCACGGATGACAGCTTGGGGCGACTCACGAAGCTAGAAAATGATGTGGCGCTGCTCAAAGCATCGAATGCGCAGTTGCAGACCACGCTGCGCCATGTGTGCGAGCAGCTAGGCATTGAAATGCCTTCAGAGCCCTCTATGCCGATCTGAGTAGTTGGTGACAGCCTAATCCGCACGAACGTGCTAAAAAGCGGGTTGTATTTGGAGCACCTCATGGATTTGGCATTCACCCCCGAAGAAGAGCAATTTCGTACCGACATCCGCACTTGGGTGCGCGCGAATTTGCCCGAGAAGATTTCCCACAAAGTTCATAACGCTCTGCGCTTGACGCGCGACGATCAGCAGGCCTGGGCAAAAATCCTCGGCAAAAAAGGCTGGCTCGGCTATGGCTGGGTGGCTGAATTTGGCGGCCCCGGCTGGAATGCGGTGCAAAAGCATTTGTTTGAAGAAGAATGTGCCTTGGCCGGCGCGCCGCGCATCGTACCGTTTGGCCCGGTGATGGTGGCACCCGTGATCATGGCCTTTGGCTCGCCCGAGCAGCAAAAGCGCCATCTGCCCGGCATCGCCAGCGGCGAGGTTTGGTGGAGCCAAGGCTACAGTGAGCCGGGCTCGGGCTCAGATCTCGCCTCGCTCAAATGCAAGGCCGAACGCAACGGAGACCATTACATCATTAACGGTCAAAAAACCTGGACGACGCTCGGCCAATACGGCGATTGGATTTTCTGCCTCGTGCGCACCAGCTCGGATGGCAAGCCGCAAACTGGCATTTCCTTCTTGCTGATTGATATGAAATCTCCCGGCGTGAGCGTGCGCCCGATCAAGCTGCTCGATGGCGAATGCGAAGTCAATGAAGTGTGGTTTGATAACGTGAAAGTGCCTGCTGAGAATTTGGTGGGCGAAGAAAACAAGGGCTGGACGTACGCAAAATACCTGCTCGCCCACGAGCGCACCAATATCGCCGATGTGAACCGCGCCAAGCGTGAATTGGAGCGCTTGAAGCGTATCGCCAAGCAAGAAGGCGTGTACGACGACATCCGTTTCCGCGATGAAATCGCTAAGTTAGAAGTAGACGTGGTGGCGCTGGAGATGATGGTGCTGCGCGTGCTCTCGGCTGAGAAGTCTGGCAAGCAATCCCTCGACATCGCCGGCCTCCTCAAAATTCGCGGCAGCGAAATTCAGCAGCGCTACGCTGAGCTGATGATGCTCGCCGCTGGCCCCTATGCCGTGCCGCTGATTGACGAAGCCATGGAAGCCGGCTGGCAGGGCGACTACCCCGGCTCGGCTGTTCATTGTGCTCCGCTGGCAGGCACGTATTTCAACATGCGCAAGACGACGATCTATGGTGGATCGAACGAGGTGCAAAGAAACATCGTTTCTCAAGTAGTACTTGGATAGATTTTTAATACCAACAGCCGGACGCAGAGGACGCAAAAGTTACGCAGAAGAAATACCAAAAAGAAAAATGCCAATACTCTCATCTTTTCTTTTTGAATTCTCTTTTGTCTTTTTTGCGTCTTTTGCGTAACCTTTGCGTCCTCTGCGTCCGGTATTTGTCTTTCTTTTTTAGGCTTATCAAAAGAGCACATCATGGATTTTGAATTTACTGAAGATCACGAATCACTGCGCGATGCGGTTCGCCGGTTTATTGACAAGGTGTACACCTTCGACCATCGCCGCAGCATCGTTGCCCAAGGCGGCTTTGATCGTGTGGCTTATGCCTCGCTGGCCGAGCTTGGCTTGACGGGACTGTGTATTGACGACAGCTACGGCGGCATTGGCATGGGCTCAGTGGAGAGCATGATCGTGATGGAGGAGCTGGGGCGCGGGATCGCGCTGGAGCCACTATCTCAAAGTTTGCTGTGCAGCGTGTTGATTCAGGCCTATGCGCCGGAAGCGCTCAAGCAAGCGTGGTTGCCCGGCATTGCCTCTGGCGAGAAAATCGTGATGCTCGCCGCGCAGGAGCGCAAAGCACGGTATTCCATCGATAAATGTGAGGCAAAAGCCTCAGTTGCCGGCAAAGAGTATGCGCTGAGTGCTACTAAAAACGTAGTATCTGTAGGCGATCATGCCAATGCCTTCATCGTGCCTGCCATGCTCGATGGCTCTTTGGCGCTCTTCCTGGTTGAGCGCACAGCGCCTGGCGTGAGCACGCATGGCTATGGCTGCCAAGATGGCTCGCGTGCAGCAGACGTGACGCTCGTTAACGCTCCTGCTCATCTCATCACGCTCGATGGTGCAGCAGCATTACAACTCGCCACCGATTGCGGCATTGCCAACACCTGCGCCTATGCCGTGGGTGTGATGGACAAAACCATCGCCGTCACTGCGGATTACATGAATACCCGCAAGCAATTCGGCCAAACGCTTTCTAGCTTCCAAGCCCTTCGCCACCGCATTGCCGATGTGAAGATGCAGCTCGAATTGGCGCGTTCGATGAGCTATTTTTGTAACATGAAGCTGGGTAGCCCGGCGCCCGAGCGCAGCCGCGCCGCTGCACAAGCCAAGGTACAGCTTGGTCAGAGCATGCGCTTCGTTGGCCAGCAGGCCGTGCAGCTGCATGGCGGCATCGGCGTGACGGATGAATACATCGTGAGCCATTACTTCAAATCGCTCACGCAGCTGGAGATGAACTTCGGTGACACGATGCATCACTTGGGCGAGGTATCCAAGCGGATGCAAGACACGGCGGGTGTGTTTGCTTAAATTAAGAAAGAAGACGATCATGAAACTGCTGCGCCGCTATCTATTTCAAGGAGCGGCCGTAGTTGCGGCTCTGACGCTTGCCGCCTGTGCAAATCTAGGCGGAAATCGCGCCGACACACCACCCATCGTCTTCGTTCACGGCAATGGTGACACTGCCGCGCTGTGGCTCACGACGCTGTGGCGCTTTGAATCCAACGGATGGCCGCGTGATCGTTTGCATGCGATTGAAGTGCCTTACCCATTAGCCAGAGATGACGACAGCAAGCCGCAGCCGGGGCGCACCTCCACCGCTGAACACATGGCTTACTTGAGCGCCGAGGTGGATAAAGTGCTCGCCGCTACAGGCGCGAAGCAAGTCGTATTGATGGCCAATTCACGCGGCGGCAATGTTGTGCGCAATTACATTCAAAACGGCGGCGGCGCAGCAAAAGTGAGCCATGCGATTTTGGGCGGCACGCCCAATCACGGCGTGTGGGCGATCCCAGGCTTCCGTGAAGGCAATGAATTCTCCGGCACAGGCCCGTTCCTCAAATCACTTAACGCACCGAAAAACGCTGCGGGCGATGAAGTGACCGGCCCCGTGAAATGGATGACAATCCGCTCGGACAACAACGACAAATTCGCCAACCCCGATGGCCTGTGGATCGGCATGCGCGGCACGCCAACATTTGTGACCGCTGCCGGCCCCGAACTCAAAGGTGCAAGCAATGTGGTGATCCCACGCATTGATCATCGCGAGACCTCTTATGGCCCTGCTGCATTCGTTGCTGCTTATCGCTTCATCACCGGCCAGATGCCCGCAACGAGTGGCTTTATCCCTGAGCAAAGCATCATGCTCAATGGTCGAGTGACAGGCTTGGGGCTGGACAGTAACAACCCAGCCAGCGGCGGCTTTGTGAACAACCTGCCGGTGAATGCCGCTACGGTAGAAATCTTTGAAACCACAGCCACAGGCGAGCGCGCCGGCCAAGCCGTGCACCGCAGAATGACAGCCGCTGACGGTCAATGGGGGCCTTTCAGCGCCAAGCCTGGCGCCAGCTACGAATTCGTCATCTCCGCCCCAGGCTACGCCACGCTCCACATGTACCGCAGCGCTTTCCCGCGCTCCAGCAACGTCTTGCATTTGCGCGCCGAGCGCATCGCTGACGCAGACAAAGATGCCGGCAGCATCGCCAATTTCACCCGCCCACGTGGCTACTTCGACGCAGATCGCGATACTTTGAATTTCGACGGCATCACGCCCCCACCCGGCATCAGCAAAGGCGTAGGCGCAGGTCTGGCCGCCTCCAAAATCAAAGCCTCAAGCTTCCAAGCACGCAGCATCAGTGCTGAATTCAACGGCCAAAAGCTCGTCGGCCGCGCCTGGCCAGCCGCGCAAGGCCGCGTCACCCTTCTGGAACTGCACGATTAGCGCCAAGCCTGCATTCTGTCTTGCGACGTTCCGTTTCGATGTTAGCATCTATGTAACATATTGCATCTAAAACGCAACGCGTTTGGGCAACGGAGAGGTTGACCGATGGACTACAAGATTGCACCAATTCCCGACAACGAGCCCGAGCGTTTGGCCGCGCTGCGAGCTGCCATGTGCGCCTATGTCCCTCGGGAAGATCGGTTTGACCGCATCACTCGAATGGCGCAGCGGATGATGCATGTGCCGATTGCCTTGATATCCATCGTTGAAGAGGATGTGCAGTGGTTTCGGTCAGCGCAAGGTTTAAGCACACCGCAGACCGCACGCAGTGAATCCTTTTGTGGGCATGCCATCATGTTTGATGACTCATTTTTTGTGCCGGATACACACGCAGATCCACGCTTTGCACGAAATCCTCTGGTGATTGGCCCACCCCATGTGCGCTCGTATTGCGGCTGGCCTTTGCAGCTTGCGCCGGGTCTGCGCGTCGGTACGCTTTGCGTGCTCGACACGATGCCGCGCACTTATTCTTCCGAAGATCAAGAAATCATGGCCGATCTGGCGCGGATGGCCGAATCCGAAATCAGAGCCGACAGCCTGAGTGATCAACAAAAACGACTACTGCAAGAATCCAGCATCCAGCGCCGGCAACAACTGCTTGATCCGAATACGGGTGCTTGGAGTGAACGCGGCTTTTGCGAGCTCATGCGCCGTACGCTTCGCGACGTGCACGAAGGAAAAGCTTTCGCTGCGCTGTGTGCGATCAACATCCATAACGTCGAAGATTTCAATGTGGGCGAAGGGCAAGTCGGTGCACATGAGCTGCGAGCCGCTTTGATATCGCAATTCATTCGCCAAAGACTGCCGAGCAACGCCGTGCTCTGCCGCATGGCTGGTGGGCGCGCCTGTGTGATGTTTGGTGCCCGAGACAATAGCCTGCTGCGCGAACAGGTCGCCACGTTCTTGCAAAGCGAAGGGCATCGCCCGATTGCGGGCATTGCCTTCAGCCATCAGCTCAGTATTTCAAGCGCCGTCTTGAGCCTCAAACCTGAGTATGTTGCTGATGACCCGGAAGTGTTGCTGGATGCTGTCATGGCCCGCTTGACGGAAAACATAGGCAACACCTCGATCTTGACTTAATCAAGCGTACAGGCGTGATGTCTTCGGCAAATGCGCCATCAGAAATTCCATCTGATCGGCCAAAATGCGGCGGTTGCGCAGAATGAAATCTTCCCACAGGCTGGGCACATAGGGCGTGTAAAGCAAAGGCATATGCGCCTGTTCGGGCGTGCGGGCGGCTTTGCGGTGGTTGCAGCTTTTGCAGGCGGTGACGACGTTCATCCAGCCATCTACGCCGCCTTGGGCATACGGGATGATGTGCTCGCGCGTGAGGTGTTCTTCGTGGAAGTGGTTGCCGCAGTAGGCGCAGACGTTGCGGTCGCGTACGAAGAGTTTAGAGTTGGTGAGGCCTGGGCGCAGATCGAAGGGGTTGATATCGGGCACGCCCTTGGTGCCGACGATGGAGCTGATATGAATGATGCTCTGCTCGCCCGTGATGGCGTTGTGCCCACCGCGAAACGTGGCCACGCGCTCGCCCACTTCCCAGCGCACCTCTTCGGCGGCATAGTGGATGACCGCTTGCTCCAGGCTGATCCAACTTTGTGGCAGCCCCTGGGCAGATAGCTTCAAGACCTTCAAAACGCACCTCCAGCAGTAAAAACCGAACTAGAAAAAGCACCTAACCGTCTTAAGTCACAATATACAGCATATTCGTGTATCTTTTATGACCAAAAACCCCTACTGGCCGGCATGGAATATGCGCGAAGTGCTATCAAATTAATAGAGCATCTAGGGCGTGTTAATACTATTTATGGAGGCGCGAATGAGTGTCAAAAGCCGCCAATCTAGGCGCACGACGACGGTAAGGCTGGAGCCTTACCTAGACGAGCAACGACGAGTGGCGGTTTTTGCCACACATTCCCGAAGGGTTGCGGCCAAAAAAGCCTCAGGCGGCGTTGCGAAGCCTTGCCGGGGGGCTACCCCGGCTGCATTTCGCGCCTTGCCTGAGACTTTTTTGACTCGCAACGCGCTCTCCAGAAATAGTATTAACACGCCCTAGCTCTTATGAACGTCTTTCGCGGCCTGAATCACCCCGGTATTGCTCCAGCATGCGCGGTGACGATTGGTAATTTCGATGGGGTGCATCGCGGCCATCAGGCCATGATCGCGCTGCTGCGCTCAGAAGCGGCGCACCGGGGCGTGCCCAGCTGTGTGATGAGCTTTGAGCCGCATCCACGCGACTATTTCGCTGCTGTGGCGGGCAAGCCGGAGCTCGCACCGGCGCGCATTGCCACGCTGCGAGACAAGCTCACGGAATTGGCAAGATGCGGCGTGGATCAAGCGGTGATCTTGCCGTTCAACGCCAAGCTGGCCAGCCTATCGCCTCAAGCCTTTATCGATGAAGTCTTGGTCAAAGGCCTCGGCGCGAAATACGTGCTCGTGGGCGATGATTTCCGCTTTGGTGCAAAGCGCGCGGGCGATTACGCCACCTTAGACGCACAGGGTCAGCTCAAAGGCTTTGACGTAGCTCGCATGCAGAGCTACGAGGTGCATGGCCTGAGAGTCTCCAGCTCTGCCGTGCGCGAAGCGCTGGCGCAAGGGCGCATGGCAGATGCCGCCAAGCTGCTAGGCCGCCCCTACAGCATCAGCGGCCATGTGGTGCATGGCCGCAAACTCGGGCGGGAGCTGGGCAAAGACGCGCATCTTCCCGGTGGCTTTCGCACGCTGAATCTGCGCTTTTCCTCCAAAAATAACGCGTGGAAATGTGCCGCCAGCGGCATCTTCTGCGTGCGCGTGCATGGCTTGGGGGATAAGCCCCTAGACGGCGTGGCCAATCTCGGCATCCGCCCCTCGCTCGATGCGAATGATGTCAACGGTGGCCGCGTGCTGCTAGAGACCCACATCTTGGACTGGCCATCCACCCTCAGCCAAGAGCACGGCTACGGTAAAATCGTCTATGTGGAACTCCTGCACAAACTACACGACGAGCTCAAATACGACGGCCTGCATGCCCTAACTGAAGGCATTGCACGCGACGTGGTGGCTGCGCGTGAATACTTCTCCACGACCAGCACACGAATTTGATGGGGCAGCCGCCCCGCTCCGTTGAGCCATGTTTGATATCAAAAATTCAAACATCCGGTACGCGAAAGTCGCAAAAGTTGCGCGAAAGACGCGAAAAATTCTTTTATTTGTATTCTGCGTTCTTTGATACGCTTCAAATTCATCATGACCGAATCCACCGCCACCGATTACCGCCAAACCCTGAATCTCCCCGACACGCCTTTCCCGATGCGTGGCGATTTACCCAAGCGCGAGCCGGCTTGGGCGAAAGAGTGGGATGAAAAAGGCATTTACAAAAAGCTGCGCGATGCCCGCCACGGCGCGCCCAAATTCATCTTGCATGATGGCCCGCCCTATGCCAATGGCCAAATCCACATGGGCCATGCCGTCAACAAGATCTTGAAGGACATGATCACCAAAGCCCGTCAGCTCGATGGCTTTGACGCGCAATACATCCCCGGCTGGGATTGCCATGGGCTACCGATTGAAAACGCGATTGAAAAACAGTTTGGCCGTAATCTGAGCCGAGACGACATGCAATCCAAAGCCCGCGCTTATGCCACCGAGCAGATCGCCGGGCAAATGGCTGATTTCAAACGCTTAGGTGTCTTGGGAGAATGGGATCGGCCGTACCGAACCATGGATTTCCAAACCGAGGCCAACGAAATCCGCGCGTTTAAGCGCGTGATGGAGCGTGGCTTTGTCTATCGCGGTTTGAAGCCGGTGTATTGGTGCTTTGACTGCGGCTCATCGCTGGCTGAATTCGAGATCGAATACGCCGACAAAAAATCTTCCACGCTTGACGTGGGCTTTCTCTGCGCCGAGCCCGAGAAACTACTTGCAGCCTTTGGCAATCCCACCGGTCGCCCTGGGCTTGTCGAAGGGCTGGCTGGGGCTTCGAAATCAGAGCGAACGGATATTTTCGCCGTGATCTGGACGACGACTGCGTGGACGATCCCCGCCAACCAAGCGATGAACTTGAATCCTGAGTTGACTTACGCTTTGGTAGACACCGAGCGCGGCCTGATCATGCTGGCTGAGACGTTGGTAGAGAAATGCCTAGAGCGCTACAAGCTCACCGGCAAAATCATCGCCACCACGGTCGGCAAAACGCTCGACAGAATCAAATTCAAGCACCCTCTGGCACATGTGCACGAAGGCTACGACCGCTTCTCGCCCATCTTCGTGGCTGATTACGCCACGGCCGATGACGGCACAGGTATCGTTCACTCCTCGCCCGCTTACGGCGTGGAAGACTTTAACTCCTGCATCGCCAACGGCATGGCGTATGACGACATCTTGAACCCGGTGCAAGGCAATGGCCGCTATGAAGAAGCCTTGCCACTGTTTGGCGGGCTCAACATCTGGAAAGCCTGCGCCGAAATCATCAACACCCTGCGCGACAACAACCGCTTGTTCGCCACGTATGACATCACCCACAGCTACCCGCATTGCTGGCGGCACAAAACGCCGGTGATCTACCGCGCGGCCTCGCAATGGTTTGTGCGCATGGATCAGGGCGAGGGCGTGTTCACCAAAGACAAAGCACCCAAAAGCCTGCGCGAGCTCGCGCTCGATGCGATTGAGCAGACCAGCTTCTACCCTGAGAACGGCAAAGTGCGCTTGCGCGACATGATCGCAGGCCGCCCCGATTGGTGCATCTCCCGCCAACGCTCATGGGGCGTGCCCCTGCCGCTGTTTACCCACGTCGATTCTGGCGAGCTGCATCCGATGACGCTGGAGCTGGTTGATCTGGCAGCAAGCATCGTAGAAAAAGGCGGCATCGAGGCTTGGAGCAAGCTCAGCGCTGCCGAGATCTTCGCTAAAGTCGGCGCGCAAAACGCTGAGCAATACACCAAGAGCACCGACATCCTCGAAGTATGGTTCGACTCGGGCACAACGCACACCACCGTGCTCAAAGGCTCACACCTCGCCGCCGATGGCTCTGCACCCAATGCACATAGTTCGGGCCCTGAAGCTGACTTGTACCTCGAAGGCCATGACCAACATCGTGGCTGGTTCCACTCCTCCTTGCTCACCGCCTGCGCCATGTATGGCCGCGCGCCGTATCGCGGCCTGCTCACCCACGGCTTTACCGTGGACAGCAAAGGCATCAAGATGAGCAAGAGCCTGAAAAACGGGATCGAGCCCCAGCAGGTGAGCGACAAACTCGGCGCAGAAATCATCCGCCTCTGGGTGGCTGCGAGCGACTATTCAGGCGATATCGCCGGCGACGACAAAATCCTGGCCCGCGTGGTGGACACCTATCGCCGCATCCGCAACACGCTGAAATTCTTGTTGGCCAACGCGAGTGATTTTGATGCTGCGAAAGATGCTGTACCGCTCAGGGAATTGCTCGAAGTAGATCGCTACGCTCTGGCACGCGCTGCGCAATTGCAAGATGAAATCTTGGCGCACTACAAAGTGTATGAATTCCACCCCGTGGTCGCCAAACTCCAGCTCTATTGCAGCGAAGATTTAGGCGGCTTCTATCTCGATGTGCTCAAAGATCGGCTCTACACCACAGCCGCAAAAAGCCACGCCCGCCGCAGCGCGCAAACTGCGCTCTGGCACATCACGCAAGGCATGCTGCGCTGGATGGCACCGTTCTTGTCGTTCACTGCGGAAGAGGCGTGGGCGGTGTTTGGTAAGTCTGAGTCGGGCACGATCTTCACAGAAACCTATTGGAAGTTTGAAGGCGCAGATGTTGCTCTGATCGCCAAATACAGCCGCATTCGCGCGATCCGTGATGAGGTGAATAAAGCGATTGAAACGTTGCGTGCGGAAGGCAAGGTAGGCAGCTCCTTGCAAGCCGAAGTGCAGCTCACCGTGCCTGCGGATGACTATGCATTGCTCTCTAGCCTAGGAAAAGATGTGAAGTTCATCTTCATCACATCCGCTATCAATTTAGTAGCTGGTAGCGCAGTATCTATGTCGGTTACCCCGTCAAACCACACCAAATGCGAGCGCTGCTGGCACTATGTGGAAGATGTGGGCTCAGATGCAGCACACCCCACAATCTGCGGGCGCTGCGTGAGCAATCTACATGGCGAAGGTGAGAAGCGTACCCATGCCTAAGTCCAAAACCACTTTCCAAGGCATGCTGCCTTGGCTCATCCTTGCCATCATCATCATCTTGGCCGATCAATTCACCAAGACGCTCATCATCGGCTACTACAAGCTCGGCGACAGCACACCCGTGACGAGCTTTTTCAACATCGTGCGCGCCCACAACACCGGCGCGGCCTTCTCCTTCCTCGCAGGTGCAGGCGGCTGGCAGAGATGGTTCTTCACAGGCATTGGCGCTGTGGCCACGATCTTCATCCTCTGGATGCTACGCAGCCATCATGCGCAAAAGCTCTTCGCCTTCGCGCTGGCTTGCATCTTGGGCGGCGCAATCGGTAACGTCGTTGATCGCTTGCTGCACGGCTACGTCGTCGATTTTCTCGACTTTTACTATGGCACCTGGCATTTCCCCGCCTTCAACGTGGCAGACAGCGCCATCACCATTGGCGCGGCTTGCTTGATCTTGGATGAGATATTGCGAGTCAGGCGCGGCAAGTAATTCTTAGCCCGCTGCCTTTGCAGTTGCAGCCTTGCGATCAGCCGCTACTTTTTGCGCTGCGGGCCGCTCGCCAATCAACTTGACATAGGGCTTGTAATCGCAGCCCATCGCGATCAGCATGTCTTCGCCAAACACGGCCTTGGTCGCCATACCCACCAGTGGCAAATTCACCCAAGCCGCGCAATCAGCCATCGTGAATTGCTCGCCGCCAGCCACCATCGGTGAAAATTTAGCGAGCTTCATGAAGGCTGGAATGTTCTTCTCAAGTTGCTTCTTCACGCGGACTTGAGAACCTTCGCTCACCGTGCCGCCAAAGAAGGCTTGGCCATACAAATCGCGAGCCACCAGCTCCAAATGCAAATCAATAAACGTGCACAGCTCGCGCACCTTGGCCGCAGCAAACGGATCAGCAGGTAACAGCGCAGGCAGCGGCTGCACTGCCTCGATGTATTCCATGATCACCTGGCTCTCACACAAACCGCCCTGCGGTGTGCGAATGAACGGAATTTTAGCCAAAGGAGAAGCGGCCAGCACAGCAGAATCCGTGCTCTTGGTCATCACAACTTCTTCGGTGAAGGGCAAGCCTTTTTCAAGCAGGGCGAGCTTGACTTTGTTGTAATAGTTCGAGACAGGGAAACCGCACAGCGTGATAGTCACGATGAGCTCCAAAGTGATATTTGGAGCTTAAAGCGAAACCACGCTCATGGCTGTCACCTACTGCACAGCCGAGCGTAGAAGAGCAGTTTGCTGAGCCAGCTCGGTGATGCGCGCCAAGTCACCTGCGGCCAAAGCATCGCCCGGCACCAACCATGAGCCACCCACGCAGATCACATTAGGCAAGCTCAAAAATTCCTTGGCATTGCTCACGCTCACGCCACCGGTGGGGCAGAATTTCACATCAAAAAACGGACCTCCCCAGGCCTTGAGCATTGCGGGGCCACCCGCTTGCATGGCGGGGAAGAATTTCAGCTCTTTGTAACCCGCTTCTGAAGCCATCATGATCTCGCTGCCCGTGGCCACACCGGGCAGCAATGGCAAGCCGTTATCGCGGCAGGCTTGGCCAACCGCGTTGGTGAAGCCGGGGCTCACTGCAAACTTCGCACCTGCACGCGCAGCAGCTTGCGCCTCGGCAGGCGTGCGCACGGTGCCTGCACCGGCAACGGCTTCGGGCACTTCCTTGGCAATTCGCTCAATGCACTGCAAAGCCACAGGTGTGCGCAGCGTGACTTCCAGCATGCGGATGCCGCCTGCCACCAAGGCGCGCGCCATGGGCACAGCATGATTCACATCGTTGAGCACGATGACTGGAATCACGGGGGCATCTTGCATCACATCGAGCGATGTGAGCGTGGCGGGGAGTTGTTTCAAAGCCATGAGCAGGCTCCTTCTTCAGCAGTGAGGGCGTTGCGGCGTGAGGCCACAAACAATTCGCGCCCCATGCCGATGCCGTTGGATTGCGTGAGTTCAGCAGGCATTTGCGCAAGCGGCCGCGCCTGCCATTCGGCATCAGGCACGAGGGCTTGCAGTGTGCCCGCCACGCCATCTAGGCGCACGATATCGCCATCGCGCAGCTTGGCCAGCGCACCGCCCGCCAAAGCTTCTGGGCTCACATGAATTGCCGCAGGCACTTTGCCCGATGCACCACTCATGCGCCCATCGGTGACGAGCGCTACCTTGAAGCCCTTGCCTTGCAACACAGCCAAGGGCGGCGTGAGCTTGTGCAGCTCCGGCATGCCATTCGCACGTGGGCCTTGCCAGCGCACGACGACAACCATGT
>JAAFJC010000020.1 GCA_013297925.1 Comamonadaceae bacterium | reverse complement strand
CAAGTGCTTGGCCACACGACGCCTGAAATTTTCGATTCTGCAATGTCTGCCCAATTCATGGCAGCAGATATGCAGATGATGCAAGACAAAAAACCAGCTCTCCGAGAAGACACCTTCACAGACCCTGCCACAGGTCTGCCTGTGATCACCGAGCTTTCAAAAATTCCTTTGCTCGACGCACAAGGCGATTGCATTGGTTTGGCGGGCATTTCTCGCGATATCACTGCGCGTAAAGCTGCTGAAGAAGCGGTGAGGCAAAAGGAATCGCAACTCTCCGCGTTGATCCATAGCATCCAAGACCATATTTGGGTGATCAACCGCGATGGGCACTATCAAATCGGCAACAAAGCTTTCTTAGAAGCCCATAATCTGACTCAGGCAGAGATGACAGGCAAAACGCCAGCCGATATCTTTGGCCAAGAGCGGGGCTCGCGCTATATGGCGTCGAATGCGGCGGTCATGCAGGGTGGGAAAACTGAAGTGCGCGAGGATGTGGCACCGCATCCGCAAACTGGCGATCCGATGTATTTGGAGCTGATCAAAACGCCGATGCTCAACGAGCATGGCGAGTGCACCGGCTTGGTCGGTATCGCGCGAGACATCACGCCGCGCAAGCAAGTGGAAGTGGCGTTGATGCAGGCCAAAGACAGCGCTGAAGCTGCAGAGCGCGCCAAGGCTGAATTTTTGGCCAATATGAGCCACGAGATCCGCACGCCGATGAATGCCGTGATCGGCATGAGCGATTTGCTGCTGGAAACCGCGTTGACTGCCGAGCAGCGCGAGTTTGCCGACACGATTCGCAACAGCAGCGACCAGCTGCTCTCCCTGATCAACGATATTTTGGATTTCTCCAAAATCGAATCTGGCCATCTCTCGCTGGAGCAAGTGCCAGTGGCGCTGAGCGATTGCATTGAAACTGCGCTCGATCTCACGGCCAAGCCTGCCACTAGCAAGGGCCTGGATCTGCTGTATTGGATCGACGATGAGGTGCCACGTACTGTGCTCGGCGATGCCACGCGCCTGCGCCAAGTCTTTGTGAATCTGATCAGCAATGCGGTGAAATTCACGCAGCAGGGCGAAGTGGTTGTCACACTCACCCGTCGCTTGGGCGAGCATGGCGAGCCTTTGCTGCATGCCAGCGTGCGCGATACCGGCATTGGCATCCCGGCGGATCGCTTGAATCGCCTTTTCCAAGTGTTCAGCCAGGTCGATGCCTCCACCACGCGGCATTACGGCGGCACGGGCTTGGGCCTAGCCATTTGCAAGCGCCTGATCGGCTTGATGGGCGGGCGCATTTGGGTCGAGTCAGAGATCGATGCCGGCAGCAATTTCCAGTTTGAAATTCCATTGCATGCGGTGCAAACCGGGCCGATTGCGTGGAACAGCGCGGGTGATCAAAAGCTCAATGGCAAGCGTGTGCTGGTGGTGGACGATAACGCCACCAACCGCCGCATCATCGATTTGCAAACCACGCGCTGGGGCATGCATCCTGTGAGCGTGGCCAGTGGTCAGCAGGCGCTTGATCTTCTCGCCAGCGGTGAGTATTTTGATGTAGCACTACTGGATGTGCAGATGCCTGGTATGGATGGTTATGAGCTTGCGCGTCTCATTCGAGAAAAGCACAATGCCGCCACGCTGCCCTTGCTTGTGCTCACTTCGCAAGGCATGGATGGCATGCGCAGCCGCGAGCTCGGTGTGGCGCAAACGCTCTCCAAGCCCATCAAATCCGCCCAACTTATGGCCGCTCTCTCGCGCGTTTTGGATCGCCCCGCATCTGCGCAGCGAGCAGTGGCCGCAGCAGGCTTCGTCAACAGCCAAGCAGCACCTTTGCCTCAAGTGGCCGCTGCAAGCAATAAGAAAAAGCTGGCTGATGAATATCCGCTTCGCATCTTGCTCGCCGAAGATAATTTGGTGAATCAGCGTGTAGCGACACTGATTTTGCAAGGTTTGGGTTATCAGATTGAGTTGGCCGTCAATGGCGCGCTGGCCTTGGCGATGCTCCAAGAGGCTGCACCCGTGAAGCCCTTTGATCTGGTGTTGATGGATGTTCAAATGCCTGAGATGGATGGCCTAGAAGCTACGCGCCGAATTCGCTCGGATATTGCCGCATCGCAACAACCCCAAATTGTGGCCATGACAGCGAACGCCATGGAAGGTGACCGCGAAATTTGCATCGACGCTGGTATGGATGACTACCTCAGTAAGCCGATTAAGCCCACTGCCCTCGCGCAAGCACTTCAAGAGGCTGCCAAGAGGCGCTTGGAGCGAGCTGAAGTGGAAAAATGATTGCTATTTATTCAATAGCACTTTGCGCAGATTCTATGCCTGCTACCAATGATTTTTGTTTGAATTCTTGCATGTCCTCGGCTCGGCAGGGTGACTGAGTTTTCAACACAATGTCCACTGTCAAGAAGCTGCTATAGACTTCTGTGAATCTTCTTTGGTACGTATTGAGTGAATTCCCCATCATCAAAACCCAGCTGGTTTGAGCGCTTTCGCCAATCCCTGCCCAAGCGCGAGGAGCTGGCGCAGCAGCCGTGGCTCGCGCCGATTGCGGATCGCATTTTGGATCGCAAGCTGTGGACGGCTCAGCACGAATCCGTAGCGCGCGGCGTGGCCATCGGCACGTTTTGGGCTTTCGTCATTCCGTTTGCGCAAATCATCTTTGCGGCAGCGCATTGTGTGTGGTGGCGCGCAAATATTCCTGTTGCAGCGGCGATTACCTTCATCACCAATCCGTTCACCGTCGGCTTCTGGCTTTACTTGGCTTACAAGGTGGGTAGCCTCTTCATCGATGCGCCACCTCCAGCTAAGCTAGCTGATGGCGGGGGCCTCCTTCAGTGGCTCAGCAGCATCGGCTGGCCAGCCGTGCTGGGCATGGGAATGTTTGCTGTGGGCGGTGCCATCGCGGGCTATTTGCTCGTGAAACTGGGCTGGCGCTTAAATTTTTGGCGTAAGCAGCGCGCTAGGCGGGCGCGTCAAGCATGATTTAATAAGCGGATGTTTGATCAGCTTCCTCCCTATCCTTGCTATTTAGGCCGCGGCGCGAGCGGCGAGTTCACCACGATTGATCAGGCCAAGATCAGTGTGATGGATCGGGGGTTTATCTTTGGTGATGGCGTGTACGAAGTGTTTGTGGTGTACAACGGCAAACCGTTTCGCTTATCCCAGCATATGGCTCGGCTGGAGCGCTCACTCGCTGAATTGCGCATCCCGAATCCGCATACCCAAGAGCAGTGGCTGGGCATTGTGGAAGGTTTAATGACTCCTGAAATGATAGCTGTTCCCGCAGATTCCATGCCGGCGATTGGCGATTTCTCATCTCAAAATGCGCTGATTTACCTCCAAATCACGCGCGGCGTGGCATTGCGTGATCATGTGATGCCCAAGGACATTGCGCCCACCGTTTTCATGATGCGCAGCCCGTTGAAGCTGCCCTCCAATGCTCAGCGCGAGCAGGGCGTGGCCTGCGTGAGTGCGGATGATTTCCGCTGGGAAAAAGCGCATATCAAATCCACGAGCCTGCTCGGGGCGGTGTTCTCGCGGCAGATCAGCTTTGATGCGGGCGCGCTGGAGACGGTGATGTACCGCCAAGGCCATTTGTCAGAGGCGGCAGCCAGCAATGTCTGGGTGGTCAAGGACGGAGCGGTGCTGGGTGTGCCCAAAGACAATTTGGTGCTGGAGGGCATTCGCTTTGGTTTGATTGAGGACATTTGCAAGGCGCAAGGCATCCCGTTTTCCCTGCGGCGCATCTCGCGAGAGGAAGTGTTGGCTGCGGATGAGCTGCTGCTGTCCTCAGCCACCAAGGAGGTGCTGCCGATCACGAAGCTGGATGGCGCGAGCGTGGGCAGCGGAAAGCCGGGCCCGATTTACCAGCGCCTGTATGCGGGCTACCAAGCTGCGAAAATAGCGGTGTGAACACGCCTATTCCTTCCTCCTCGCCCTCAGATATTCCGCCTGAGCAATCGCTCATCCAATACCCAAGCCTGTTTCCGATCAAGGTGCTTGGGCCCAATGTGGATGGCTTTGAAGCGGCCATCGTGCATGTGGCGCACCAGTTTGATCCTGCGTTTGATGCGAGCACGATCACCCGCAAAGACAGCTCGGGTGGCAAATACCTGGGGCTCACTATCACGATCACCGCCACCAGCCGCGAGCAGCTTGATGAGCTGTATCGCACGCTCTCGACGCATCCGATGGTGAAATGGGTGCTGTGACGAGAATCTAATCGCTATTGATTTGATAGCTGCTCGCGCAATGAACATGCCGGCCGTCAGGCCAAAACAAGGCTAAACTGCCTTGCAAACTGCCAAACCAGTAGCGCCAAGCAAGGATTTGACCCCATCGAGTTGGGAGCGCAGTGCATCGTCGACCACGGGTAGTTTGAGCAGCTGGCCTTTGCGCTCTGGCAGCTCTTGCACCACTTTGGCTGTGCGCACGCCACGTGCTGCCAGCTTGGCCATGGATTCGTTGGCCAGCGCTTGGGTGGTGTAGGCGCCCAGAGACAGGCCGGGTTCTAAGCTGGGATTCTTCAGGGTTTCAAAAGCCAGGCCTAAATCGCGCAGCTCGGTTTTCTTTTTCGCCAAGGCCGCTGCATCAGCATATTTGCCCATGTAAACGATCCAGCGGGGCGGCTCGGCGGTGTTTTCTAAGCTCCATGAGCCTGTTGGCAGGCCAGCAGCTAAGGCGCGCACTGCCGAAGCTTGGGCATCGGAGAGCAAGGCACTTTGCAAGCATTCTGGGGGCTTAGGTGGCGGGGCAGAAGCCAGCGCTTCCACGCGCTTGGCCTCAGTGGTGTTGAGGAGGCGAATGGCCTCAGGCTTGATTTGGGCTTGTAAACGTTGGGGCTCGGACTGATTGGCAGGCGCAAAGCCGATACTGGCCAAGTAGCCGGTTACCCAAGCGTAGTAAGCGCCGTTGGCTAAAAGCAGTAGTAAAACAAAGAATCTCAACATGGCATCAGGAAAGGGTCTGCGGCCGCACGCTCACCTCTTGGCTTGCAACACGCTGTAAACCTTGTGAAGTATGCACCAACAAAGCCCCACTGCCATCCACGCCGCGCGCCTCCCCTTGGCTGCCATCGCTCAAAGCCACTTGCCGGCCTGCCAAGCCATCCCGCGCCGCAAACCGGCTAGAAAAGGCCGCAAAGCCTGCGCGCTCGAATTCCAGTAAATCCCTCAAAAGAGGTGCAAAAAGTCGCTCCAGGGCCATTTGCGGGCTGCTCGTGGGGCTGATTTCTTGCAGCCAAGCGGGCTGGGTGCTTAAATTTGCATCAAATTCGCGTTGGCGGATGTTGATGCCAATGCCGACCACGGCAAACCTTTCTTTGGCCTGGCTGGTGGGCGCAGCGGAGGTTTCGATCAATATCCCAGCCAGCTTGCGGCCTTGCCACCACAGATCGTTGGGCCACTTGAGCTGAATGCTCTCGCCATTCACCGGGCTCAGGCTTTGCGCCACGCTGGTGCCCACAGCCAAGCTTAGGCCTTCCCAGCTGGTGGGTGCGAGGTTGATGCCAAAAGAAAAAGTGAGTGAATCGCCTGTACTCGATTGCCAAGAGCGCCCCATGCGTCCACGCCCGGCGGTTTGTTGCTCAGCCACCAAAAGCGTGGGCTCAGTGCGGCCAGCGCGCGCGCGGCGCATTAGCTCGGTATTGGTGGAGTCGATCTCGGGCAGGATTTCTACGCTGAAGCTGGCCAGACTCGGCAAGCCCAGTGCCATGACTTGCTGCCAGATGTTTTCGGCTGGCCAGTTCATTTACTTTTTGGCCAGCATCGTGCCCCGACACTTCTTCGCGCCGCACAGGCATTTGTATTCCGCCTTAAGCTTCTTCGTATAAGGCTCGTCGATCACGAGGCCATAGTCGTAAAACAGCTCTTCACCTTTTTTGATGTCGCGCAATGCTTTGATCCACACGCGTTGATTTTGTTCATCTTCATCGGCCTCGCAATTCGGCGCGCAAGCATGGTTGATCCAGCGGGCATCGTTGCCCATGTCGTTGCCATCAATGCAGCGGCCATCTTCTAGCGAGAAGTAAAAGGTGTGATTGGGTTGGCTCGGATCATGCGGATGACGGCGCAGGGCTTCTTTCCACGAGATGATGCGGCCTTGGTATTCAATCAGCATTTGGCCTTGGGGAATATCACGCAGGGCATACATGCCATTGCCATGGATGCCCGAGGCGCGCACCTCGATCAAGCGCTCGGTGAGCTGGGGTGGTTGCACGTAGGCAGAAGATTTTTTGTTGGGCATGAAAAAAGTATATTTGGCAAACTGCCGAAAAATTTGTTATCTTGAATTTGTGCGTGTGCGCGTGTGCGTGCGCGCCTGCATGCGTGTGTGCGTGCGTGCGCACCTGCGCGCACGCGAGGAGTGGATTATATGAAGACTTTGATCATTGCTGAAAAACCATCTGTCGCGCAGGACATTGTTCGCGCGCTCACGCCCTCTGCGGGCAAGTTTGAAAAGCACGACGAATACTTTGAGAGCGACGCCTATGTGGTCAGCTCGGCGGTGGGCCATTTGGTGGAGATCCAAGCGCCGGAGGAGTTTGACGTGAAGCGGGGCAAATGGAGCTTTGCCAATCTGCCCGTGATCCCGCCGCACTTTGATTTGAAGCCGGTGGACAAAACCAAGACGCGCTTGAATGCCGTGGTCAAGCTCGCCAAGCGCAAAGACGTGAGCGCTTTGGTGAACGCCTGTGACGCGGGGCGCGAGGGTGAGCTGATCTTCCGCTTGATTGAACAATACGCCGGTGGTGCCAAGCCGCTGGGCAAACCCGTGACGCGCCTTTGGCTGCAAAGCATGACGCCGCAAGCCATTCGCGATGGCTTTGACGTGCTGCGCACTGATAAAGAGATGCGCCCGCTGGCCGATGCGGCACGCAGCCGCTCTGAAGCCGATTGGCTGGTGGGTATCAATGGCACGCGAGCGATGACGGCGTTTAACTCGCGCGACGGTGGTTTCTTCCTCACAACGGTGGGCCGCGTGCAAACCCCCACGCTGGCCGTGGTGGTGGAGCGCGAAGAGCAAATTCGCAAACACATCGCCCGCGATTATTGGGAGATTCACGCTTCGTTTTTGGCAGAAGCCGGCGAATACCCTGCCAAGTGGTTTGATCCGAAATTCAAGAAAGGCGAAGATGCGGATGCGCGCGCTGACAGAATTTGGGATGAGAAGACCGCTCGTGAGATTGCTGATGCAGTGCGTAGCAAAGCCGCCAGCGTCACAGAAGAAGCCAAGCCCAGCACACAAGCCAGCCCCGGCCTCTTTGACCTCACCAGCCTGCAACGCGAAGCCAACGGCAAATTCGGCTTCTCCGCCAAGACCACGCTACAACTAGCCCAGTCTTTATATGAGCGCCACAAAGCCCTCACGTATCCGCGTACCGATTCGCGCTACTTGCCTGAAGACTACGTGCCCGTGGTGAAGAAGACCTTTGAGATGCTCGCCGATTGCGGCCACAAGCATCTGGAGCCGCATGCCACCGTGGCGCTCAACAATGGCTACATCAAGCCGAGCAAGCGGATTTTTGACAATGCCAAAGTCTCCGATCACTTTGCGATCATCCCCACGCTGCAATCGCCTTCAAACCTGAGCGAAGCTGAATTCAAGCTTTACACGCTGGTGGTGCGTCGCTTTATGGCCGTGTTTTTCCCAAGCGCTGAATACCAAATCACCACGCGCATCACCACGGCTTTGAACCATAACTTCAAATCAGAAGGCAAAGTCCTCGTCAAACCCGGCTGGCTCGCCATCTACGGCAAAGAAGCCGATGATGAGATGGAGAAAAAAGAAGGCGAAAACAGCAAGACGCTGATGCCCGTCAAGCCCGGCGAGATGGTGCGCAACGAAACGGTAGAAGCCAAAGGCCTCAAAACCCGCCCACCCGCGCGCTACTCTGAAGCCACTCTTCTCGGCGCGATGGAAGGCGCTGGCAAATTCGTAGAAGACGATGAGCTGCGCGAAGCGCTAAGCGAAAAAGGCCTCGGCACGCCCGCCACGCGCGCCGCAACGATTGAGGGCCTGCTCAACGAGAAATACATGCTGCGCGAAGGCCGCGAGATGATCCCCACGGCCAAAGCCTTCCAGCTCATGACGTTGCTGCGCGGCTTAGGCGTGGAAGAGCTCTCCAAGCCCGAGCTCACCGGTGAATGGGAAAGCAAGCTCGCACTGATGGAAAAAGGCAAGCTCTCTAGAGCCGATTTCATGGCCGACATTGCCGCGATGACCGAAAAAATCGTGCGCAAAGCCAAAGAATACGACCGCGACACCGTGCCCGGCGACTACGCCACGCTGAAAGCGCCATGCCCCAATTGCGGCGGCATCGTGAAAGAAAACTATCGCCGCTACACCTGCACGGGTGTGCCGGGCGCGCCTGTGAAGCCGCCGATTGACGGCGAAGCGCAGAAAGAAGGCTGCGGCTTCAGCTTCGGCAAATCCCCCGCAGGCCGCACCTTTGAAGTGGCCGAAGTGGAGCAATTCCTGCGCGACAAACACATCGGCCCGCTGGAGGGCTTCCGCTCCAAAGCCGGCTGGCCCTTCGTGGCCGAGATGGTGATCAAGTACAACGAAGAAGACAAAAACTGGAAGCTCGAATTCGATTTTGGCGACGATGCGAAAGCCGCAGAAACTGGCGAGATTGTTGACTTGTCGGCAGAGCAATCACTAGGCGCTTGCCCCAAATGCGGCGGCCCCGTCAAAGCCTTCGGCAAAAGCTACGTCTGCGAAAAATCCGTACCCACGAATGCGCAGCCCACACCCAGCTGCGATTTCAAGAGCGGCCAGATGATTTTGCAACAGCCGATTGAGCGCGAGCAAATGACCAAGCTCCTAGAAACCGGCAAAACCGATCTGCTCGATAAATTCGTCAGCATGCGCACCCGCCGCAGCTTCAAAGCCTTCCTAGCGTGGGACAAAGAAGCCGGCAAAGTGAATTTCGAATTCGAGCAACGCGAGAGCAAATACCCTCCGCGCAAGACAGCCGCTGGCCGTGCCGCCCCTGCGAAAACAGCAGCCGCCAAAAAAGCCGCAGCCAAGAAAGCACCCGCAGCGAAAAAAGTAGCCGCCAAGAAAGCTGCCGCTCCAAAAGCAAAAGCTGCCCCACGCGCAGGTACGCTCAAGCCCAGCGCAGCATTGGCAGCAGTGATTGGCGACGGCTTGTACGGAAGAGGCGAAGTCACCAAAAAACTCTGGGACTACATCAAGCTTCAGAACCTACAAGACGCAAAAGACAAACGCACGATCAACGCCGATGCCAAACTCAAACCTGTGTTTGGCAAAGACTCCGTGACGATGTTTGAGATTGCTGGTTTGATTGGTAAGCACTTGAGCTGATTTTTAAGGCGTTTTAGCCATCTCGCCGGCATGTTTATTGCGCGAGCAGCTACTGATTTGATAGTGAATCATGCCGTTCGTCCTGAGCTTGTCGAAGGGATCTGGCGAGCTGTACGTTTCGCTCGACCTTTCGCACCTGCGGCCTACCGTCGGGCAGTCGTCTCGTAAACTTTTTTGAAAACACACGCGATTGAGCAAATCACAATCCAACCCTCTCCCCGCGCGCCTTTCAAAAAAGTTTCCAATCCAACCACCCAACGGTCTCCGCCTGCGTGAATTCTTGGCGTTTAGTTTTTCAACCAGCTTGGATTTCCCATTTTCATGTAAGCTGAGTCTGTTGTTGAAAATGACTCGAGGTTAAAAGATGCGGAAGAAGGTTTGGCGCATTGATGGGAGCGGAGCAAACGCTACGGACGGGCAAGTAGTTTGGTCACCAGCTAAATCAATTTGGAATTTGGCTATGTTTGTGTGCGCGATAGTCTTGGCTCCCATTTACTTTAGCTGGGCAGCGTTTCTCTTCTTTCTCATTTTCACTTACATCAGCATGTTGCTAGGGCACTCGCTTGGCATGCATCGCCGATTGATTCACAGATCGTATGAATGCTCAAAGCCGCTTGAGTACTTTCTTGTGTGGCTCGGAGCGTTGGTCGGTATGGCAGGGCCATTCGGCATTTTGAAAATTCACGATTTGCGAGACTGGGCTCAGCGCCAAGAGAAATGCCATGATTTTTTCGCTCATCGCCGTGGATTGTTGATGGATGCTTTTTGGCAACTCAACTGCGTATTCAAATTCTCTGCGCCACCAGCATTCAAGATAGAAGACGATTTTGCCAACGACAAGTTCTACATATTCTTAGAAAAAACTTGGGAGCTTCAGCAAGCTCTTTTCGGCATCTTTCTTTTTTGGATTGGCGGCATGCCTTTGTTGGTGTGGGGTGTGTTTGTTCGAGTTGCAGTTAGTGTCTCTAGCCACTGGATAGTTACTTACTATGCTCATAACCCTGGCCTGGGTAACTGGAAAGTTCATGGTGCCGCAGTGCAAGCATCCAATCTTTCCCGCATAGCACTTTTGACGCACGGAGAATGCTGGCACAACAACCATCACGCTTTTCCAGAATCAGCAAAAATGGGCTTGGACGAAGGCCAACTTGATGTTGGCTGGATCGTCCTTAGATGGCTCGAAAAGCTGGGTTGGGTTTGGAATCTTGGTCTGCCGCGTGATTCCTTAAAGCGTGAAGATTTGAATTTTGAGGTGGACTTTTTGTTGAAGTGACCAATACATTCTGCAAAGCTACACGGTAGGGTTGAATTCCTTGTGAAGCGGAGACCGTTGGGTGGTTGGATTGGAAACTTTTTTGGAAGGCGCGCGGGGAGCGGGTTTGATTGTGGAAACCTCAATCGCGTGTGTTTTCAAAAAAGTTTACGAGACGACTGCCCGACGGTAGGCCGCTGGTACAAAAGCTTGAGTGAAACGATAAGTAAGAAAACACTATTAATTCGATAGCAAACTATTCAGACTGTTTGAGTGCAAGCGCCCTTTTTCTTCTCAAAAACCAAGGCACGCCATAAGCTAGCGCATTGATCACAACGACGCACAATCCAAGAGCGATTTGAATCGGGCGAGTGAGGCCATCAGGGTAGATGGCAGAGAGCAGGTAATGCTCGATGAAGCTGGTTTGGTAGCCCTGCTGGCCGGCGGCGATGCGTAGTTGTTGCTCTAGCGGGGTGAGGGGGCAGGTGTAGCCCATGATGACGACGGTGGCGGCCCATGCGGCGCAGGCTAGATGGGCAATGAGGCGGGGTTTGCGGATGGGTTGCCGCCAATTGACCCATAGGCCACCGAATACTGCGAAGAGGATGAAGATGCCATGGAAAGCCAAGACGGCATCAGCAAGCATGCGCGCGAGCATCAGCTTCTTTCTTGCGATACGTCTGGAGGGAATTCTTGGGCAGGCTCTGCTGCCGATGTGGCCCACTTCTGCGATGCTTGAGGCGCGTCGTCAGGCTCACCGGCAAATTGGCCGTCGATGTAAAACCACTGTGCTGCATCGCCTATGCCTTCGCGGATGAAGCGGCTGGTCTCGTGCAGGCGGCCAGCTTTGCCCATGCTGTCTCGGTAGCGGGCGACGAATTCGACGATGCCGGCGTCACCTGTGGCGGCGGCTTGTTTGATCTCTAAGCCGAGCCATTTGGTGGGCGGGAAATCAATCTCGCCGGGGGAGGATTCGCCATACCAAGTGGCGAGCAGGTAGTCGCGGAGTTTGAGCGCATAGGCGCTATAGCGGGAGCGCATCAGGGCTTCGGGCGTGGGGGCGAATCGCTTCGGTGTGGCTTGCATGCCTTCGTGCCAGAGGCCGCAGCATTCGCCGTAGGCCTTGCTCACTTTTTCTTCACTGCGGCAGGGGCAGGCAGCACTTTTGGCGAGAGCGGGGGCTTGGTGTTTTTGTTTGAGGAAGCTTTTGTGCGCGGTCATGGCCAGATTGTGAGGGCATGGGGCTTAGGGCTTATCGCGCTCGCTTTGTAGCTCGCGCACCATGGTTTGGACGGCGCGGGTGCGGGTGTCGAGGATGCTGGCTTCGATGTGGTTCGCGCCGTTGGCGCGAGCCCATTGCTGGGCGGCTTTGAGTCGATCTAGGGCCGCGCCGTAATCGAGCAGGGCAACGCGGCTTTCGGCGCTGGCGCGCATGCTGCGTAGCGTTTGGCCTTGGGCTTCATGCAAGCTGGCCAAGGCTTCCCATGCTGGCGCATCATTGGGATGCGTGGCAACGCGGGTTTGCAGCGCGTCTATAGCGGCTGAGCGATCCAAGCTGGCGTTGGTGCGGGCGAGTTGCGCCCAAGCGAGCAGGGTGATCCTCTCTGCTCTGAGCGATGCCGTGTTGCGCAGAAAGGCAAGCCCTGAAAATGCGGCCTGCTGCACATCGGGCGAGACGAGACTGCTCCCCAACGATGCTTCAATTGCTATTAATTCAATAGCTGCTCGCGCATATTCTATGCCGGCTAACTGCTCAGAAGACATAGAAAGGAGCAAATCACGCGCTGCACTGGAATAGCGCAGTGCAGCGGCGGCTTCGCGTTGGCGGCTGCTGGCGAATGCACCGCCGTAGAGCTGGGCAAGCTGGCGGATTTTTTGCGCCGACGTGGCGCTGGTGGGCAAGGCATTGCGCAGCGCGGCCGAGGCTTGGGTCAGCTCAGCGCGCAGGCTATCGACGCTGCTGTCGGAGATCAGGCGGGCGCGGGTGGCGATCAGTGCGTGCTCGGCTTGCCAGCCGAGTTGGTTGGCTGCATTGGTTGCGGGCTGGATCATTTGCAAGCGCGATTGCATATCGCCCAATCGCTCTGTGGTGAGCGGGTGGCTGCGCAGATAGGGGAAGCTGCCGTTGTCGTTGATGCGGTTAGCCGCTTGCAGCTTGTCAAACATGCCGGTGAAGCCGCGCACATCCATGCCAGCTTCTTGCAAAATCGCAAAGCCAATGCGATCGGCTTCGCGCTCCATATCACGTGAGAAATTAAGCTGAGCTTGTGCGCTAACGGCCTGAGAGCCAGCGAGCACGGCGGTGCCGGCTTGCGGATTCTTGCTCGCGGCAATCGCGCCCAAAATCATCGCGCCCATCAGCCAAGGCGATTGCTGGTTTTGCTTGCCGATTTGGCGGGCGATGTGGCGCTGGCTCACATGGGTGAGCTCATGCGCGAGCACGCTGGCCAGCTCATCGCGTGTGCTCACAGCGCCTACTAGGCCCAGATGCAGGCCGAAATAGCCGCCGGGCAGGGCGAAAGCATTGATACTGCGATCCTTGCCCGTCATGATTTCCCAAGCGAGCTGCTCTTGCTCCGGCGTAATATCGCCCCGCTTTTTGGCGGCAGCCAGCAGAGGCTGCCAGATGCGCTGCACATAGGCGCTGATCAGCGGATCGTCGATGTAATCCGGATCGCGATAAATCTCGCGCGCAATCCGCATACCCAGCTTTTTCTCCGCGCTCACGCTCATCTCTTCGCCATCGCCTAGCTGGGGCAAACCATCTGCAGCATGGCTGATGGGCTGGGCGCTGAAGAGGCTAAGCGCTACCAAATAGATAGCTGCTCGCGCAGATTTCTTGCCGGCAAACCTCAGATTTAAGGGCCAAAAATGCTTCAAAATAGGTGATCCAAGTGTTGTACCGCTAGAAGTGAGTTATCAAGTCGTATGATGCAGCAAATGAACGAAGGTTTCGTAAAGATGAGTGACTCTCTAACGCATTTTGACAAAAATGGCCAAGCGCATATGGTCGATGTGGGTAGTAAGGCCTCGACGCATCGTGTGGCGACTGTGCAAGGGCGCATCGATATGCTGCCTTCAACCTTGGCTTTGATCGCTTCTGGCCATGCTAAAAAAGGCGATGTGCTCGGGATTGCGCGGATTGCTGGCATTCAAGCGGCGAAGAAGACGAGTGATTTGATTCCGCTGTGCCATCCGCTAGCGATCACGCGCGTGGCTGTTGATTTCGAATTGGGCACGGAGGCTGATCCGCATGTGGCTTGTTCGGCGACTGTGGAGACTGTGGGGCCAACCGGCGTGGAGATGGAAGCACTCACGGCTTGCACTGTTGCGCTGCTGACGATTTACGATATGTGTAAAGCTGTTGATCGTGGGATGGTGTTGCGCTCGGTTGCTCTCGTCGAGAAGCATGGTGGTAAATCAGGGAGTTATGTGCGGCCTTGATGTTTCTTGCATTGGCCTGAGCGGCGGCTGCGCTTGGGGTATCCCCCTTCGCGGCTGTCCTCCTTCGGGCTTCGCCCGAATTCCCCCTTTATGCCGCTGCGGGGGATACCCCAACCCCAGCCGCTTTTTTGCGTTGCTGGCGTTCTGAGGCTAGCCTTTACGCCGCAATTCCTGCATACGCTCTTCAAAATAGCTGCCCACGGTGTAGCGCTCTGACAGTTTGATTTCTCTGCGCGGATGCAGGAAGAGCGGCAATGACACACGGCTTTTTTTCGCTGCCTCGCCGACTGGATTGAGCACCCGATGCTGCGTGCTGGGGTAGTAGTGGCCGCTGGCTTCTTCGAGCATATCGCCGATGTTGACGATGAGGAGGCCGAAATCACAAGGCACATCGATCCACACACCATCTGTGCCCATCACTTGCAAGCCGGGCTCGGTGGCGGCGGGGAGGATGGTGAGGAGGTTGATATCTGTGTGGGCCGCAGCGCGGATGGAGTTGGGCTCTTGCGTGCCGGTCAGAGGCGGATAGTGCAACACGCGCAGCAAGGTCTCTTCGCAATCGTCGATCATGCTGGCCAAAGGCACGCTGTATTTAGCGCGGATGTCTGCGGGGGAATTGTCTTCCACCCACTTGAGCAAAGTGGCGGCGAGATTTTTACCGAGGCCGTAATAGCGGCGGGCGGCATCGCTCACTTCGCTGGGATAGCGCCCCCAGGGGAAGAGGTGGAAGAATTCTTTGAAATCTTTGATTTCACTTCCTTTTGCTGTTTCGCTCACGGCGGTGGAGAAATGGCCATCGAGCTTCACTGGATCCCACGCGTATTTTCTTGCATTGCCGGATTGGAAGAAGGCCAGCCATTCGTCGTAAATGCCATGCACGACATCGCTGGAGAGTGGATGATTTTTCAGCACGCCGAAGCCAGTGCGGTGCAGGCTCTCGCAGAAGGCGCGCGGAGCATCAGGGGAAGCGAAATCAACAATGGGGAGAACGGGATTCATGCGGGCAACCAATTTGCAGTCAGTGTATCTTCAAAGATTTTTAAAACGCTAGGGACATTCACCGTGATGGCTGCTTGGGACAGAGGAATTTCTGCGCCAAAACCTGCTTGGGGGAAATCCATACTCAAGCGATCATGCAAAATTGTTTGACCCTGCGCAATGCCCTCAGTCACGCAGCGCAAGCGCCCTTGCGAGAAGCTAAAAAGCTCAGGATGCAAAAGCGCGATGAAGGCGAGTACATCATGGCCGAAGCAGCCGGGATTGGCCTTCAAATCGGGATAACGCGTGGCATAAAACTTCGCGTAGAAACGCACTGCATGCAGCAGTGTATGGAGCAAAGGGTGTTCATGCTTTGCAGCAAGTTTTTCAAAGAGTGACACGGGGATGACGACTTTGTAGGTCACATCCAGGCCGATCATCGTGAGATCAAATCCTGCGGTAAACACGGCATCGGCGGCATGCGGATCGTTCCAAATATTGGCTTCGGCCACAGGCGAGACATTGCCACCTTCTTTGATCGTGCCGCCCATCAGAGAGATGCTTTTGATGAGCTGGGGCAGCTTGGGCTCTAGCGCCAGAGCGGCCGCGATGTTGGTGAGCGGGCCGACAGGCACGAGTGTGATCTGACCAGGGCTGGCTCGCGCCATATCGACGATGAATTGCGCTGCGCTGCGACGATCAGCCTTTGCGCCAGATGATGCAATGCGCGAAGGCAAATTGCCCAAGCCGTCTGCGCCGTGAATGAAATCGGGTGGGGCTTCGCCGTGTTTGACCAAGGGCTGCGATGCGCCTTGAGCAACGGAAATGCTGCGGGCTGCCAGCTGCGTGAGATACAGCGCATTGGTGGTGGCTTGCGGCACGGTCACGTTGCCATAGACGGTGGTGATTCCCACCAGCTCGATGTGCGGATGCGCCATCGCGAAGCAGAGCGCCATGGCATCGTCTACGCCAGGATCGGTGTCGAAAATGACGCGGTGTTTTGAAGAATCAGTCATGAGGGAAATGTTAAACCGCGCGGCTTCAAGACGCATTCTTCATGAACGCCATCACTTCCTCACGGAATGGAATACTACTCTGCGCGCCCAGCTTTGTGCAAGCTAGGGCTGATGCTGCACTGGCTTCTGCTAAGCACTGTTGCATGGCCGCGCCACGCGTGAGCGCAGCTACCAACGCGCCGCAAAATGTGTCGCCAGCGGCTGTGGTGTCCACCACATCAATTTTGTAGGCCTTTTGTTGTACGACATGCCCTTGATGCAGAGCCAGGCAACCTTGTGCGCCGAGCGTAACGATCACATCGTGCAGATGGTATTGCTTGGCCAAGCGCTGAAGTTGCGCAAGCACATCGCCTTCTTTGCCTGCCAAAGTAGCCAGCTCGCCTTCATTCACAACCAGTATGTCGATGCAGCCCAGCAGCTCAGCAGGCAGCTCGCGAGCAGGTGCAGCATTGAGCACTACTTTTGCGCCTTGCTTTCTCGCCGCTTGCGCGAACGCGAGTACCGTAGGAACAGGCGTTTCCAGCTGCATGAGCAGATGCGAGATATGCAGATGCTCTGGCCAATGCGAAGGCTTTAAATCCTCATTTGCACCGGGCGCAACGGTGATGGCGTTCTCGCCTTCATCGCTCACACAAATGAAAGCCGTGCCGGTAGGTTGCGAGCTGCGTACTGGGTGCAATTGGACGCGTGCGTCGGCTAGAGATGCCAGCAGTGGCTTGGCAAAATCATCATCCCCCAAAGCGCAGAGCATGGCCGTGGCTGCGCCGCCCGCACGTGCGCAAGCTACGGCTTGGTTCGCACCTTTGCCACCCGGAAAGGTTTGAAAATCGCGCCCCAGCACTGTCTCGCCCGGCGCAGGAATATGCCCGGCGCGCACGACGAAATCTAAATTGGCAGAGCCGGCAACGAGGATCATGGCTGTCTCCTAACGAATTCCAATGTGTTTTCAGCATCTCGCCGGCATAAAATCTGAGTGGAATGCTATTTAAATCATAGCAAATGTACCATCACATGCCAAGCACTTGATGCGCCCATTGTGGCAGAGACTGATGCAGGATGCGGGTGTTTTGCTTCTCGCAGGTGGCTACTAGCTTGTGTGTTCCAGGCTGGGCATCGTGCGAATCGTGCAGCAAAGCAGCATCTGCCATGCGCACGGCTTTTGCGAGTAAGGCCAGAGTGCGTGGATAGCGTGCAAGGATGCGGTCTACAGGTACGCCATGACCGCCTTCACGGACGCGCTGGCTCACGCGGGCGAGCAAGCGTTCTGGGTTATCGAGCGCCACCACGAACAACAAAACGAAAAATCCCTGCGCTTGGGCTTCTTCAATCAATGCAAGTTTGGATTCATGGGAGAAGACGGTTTCGCTCACAAAGCTCTTACCTTCTGCAAGGAGCTGAGCACGCCGCGCGTCTGCCCAATCGCGAGCTGCTTCTGAGCGTTTTAAGGGATCTTGAATGTGCTGTAGATGAGCAGCTTCATACAAATCAGCGTTGACGAATTCTGCATTCGCGGCAATCTTGCCGGCAGCTTTAAGCGCTTTGTACAGCGTGGATTTGCCCGCGCCGTTGGGGCCGGCGAGCAAATAGAAAATCGGGCGAGTCAAGATGGATCAAGCCGCCAAACGCTGAGCTTGAAATGCGTTGCTGGCAATGGCGTTGCGCACATGCTGCGCCAACTGGCCACTGGCATCAAAGGCCACGAAATCAGCCAGCAAGGCTTGGGCTTGCGATGGCTCGCTGGGCTGCGACAGTGCCTTCGCGGCCTCGCGCGCCGTGAGCCCACCATCTTCCACGGCCTTGCCCAGCATTGCCCAATACTCAATTTGCCCCGCTGTGGAGCGGCGCATGGCAATCGCGGTTTGGCGCGCCTCCATCACGAGGGCGCTGGGGAGCTTGACGGAATTGAAAGCGGCTGCTTGCATGGTGAACTCCTGAGCAAAGAGAAATACAGTGTAGCCGAAAGTGGCAATTTGCGCCATTTATTCCGTAAAAAGCAATTTATTGGAATAATCGACTGATCAGGAGAAAAAAGAGTATTTATTAACTGTTTTGGCGCGTTTTTTGCTTTATTAAGGTGCATTTATTAAAAATCACTCTTAAAAGCACATTAAAAGTGCATTTAAGGACTCAAAACAGTTCACATTCAAAGAGACTCTCATGGAAGCACTCAAACAGGGCGCAGACGCCCTTTTCATTTTGCTCGGCGCCATCATGGTATTGGCCATGCACGCGGGCTTTGCGTTTTTGGAATTGGGCACGGTTCGCAAGAAAAACCAAGTCAACGCCCTCGTCAAAATCCTCGTGGATTTCTCCGTTTCCACTGTGGTGTATTTCGCAGTCGGCTACGGCGTGGCCTATGGCACGAGCTTTTTCGTGAGTGCTGAGACGCTGGCCGCGAAAAACGGCTATGAGCTCGTGAAATTCTTTTTCTTGCTGACGTTTGCCGCCGCCATCCCCGCCATCATTTCGGGCGGCATCGCCGAGCGTGCGAAATTTTGGCCACAGCTGATCGCCACAGCCGTGATCGTGGGCTTCGTGTATCCCTTCTTTGAAGGCATCGCTTGGAACAACGCCTTCGGCATTCAAGATTGGATCAAAGCCAGCACTGGCGAAAACTTCCGCGACTTCGCCGGCAGCATCGTGGTGCACGCCGTGGGTGGCTGGATTGCTTTGCCCGCTGTGATCTTGCTCGGCGCGCGCTCTAATCGCTATCGCAAAGACGGCGCGATCTCTGCGCATCCGCCATCAAGCATCCCCTTCCTTGCGCTTGGCGCATGGATTCTCTGCGTGGGCTGGTTTGGCTTTAACGTGATGAGCGCGCAGAAGATTGAAAACATCTCTGGCCTCGTCGCGGTGAATTCGCTCATGGCTATGGTGGGCGGCACATTGGTGGCTTTGATGCTAGGTAAAAACGATCCCGGCTTCGTCCACAACGGCCCACTCGCAGGCCTCGTGGCCGTGTGCGCTGGCTCAGACATCATGCACCCTCTAGGCGCGCTCGTGGTCGGCGGCATTGCTGGCGCGATCTTCGTGGTGATGTTCACCCTCACACAAAACAAATGGAAGATCGACGATGTGCTCGGTGTCTGGCCGCTGCACGGCCTGTGTGGCACCTGGGGCGGCATAGCTGCTGGCATCTTCGGCAGCAAGGCCTTTGGCGGCATGGGCGGCGTATCGCTATCTGCGCAACTCATAGGCACGGCGATGGGCGTGGCATGGGCAGTCATCGGCGGCATCGTCGTGTACTACGTGCTCAAGCTTACGATGGGATTGCGCATGACGCAGGAAGAAGAATACGAAGGTGCGGACTTGTCTATCCACAAGATCGGCGCATCGCCAGATCGTGAAGTGAACTGGTAATTGCATAGAAATGTTGCGTTGATGTGCTCGGGGGTATCATGCAAATCATGATCACCCTCGACTTCCTCATCACCTCCTTCATCGTCGTGCTGATTCCCGGCACAGGCGCAGTGTTTACCGTCTCCACAGGCCTCATGCGAGGCAAGCGAGCGAGCTTGTGGGCGGCGCTCGGCTGCACTTTAGGCATCCTGCCGCATTTGCTGGCTACGATTCTTGGTTTGGCAGCCATCATGCACACCAGTGCTTTGGCCTTCAGCGTTCTCAAGTATGCAGGTGTGGCTTATCTGCTGTATCTGGCTTATGCCACTTGGCAAGACCGCTCAGGCTTTTCGTTTGATCAAGCACCGCAAGAGGCGAGTGCATTGCAGTTGGTGATCAAAGCTGTGTTGTTGAATTTGCTGAACCCGAAACTCACGATTTTCTTTCTTGCTTTTTTGCCGCAGTTCGTCTCGCCGAAAGCGGCATCGCCTTTGGCAGATATGTTGATCTTGAGCGGTATCTTTATGCTCATGACCTTCATCGTCTTCGCCGCTTATGGCTTGCTCGCGCACGCGTTTCGCAGTTTGGTGATGAATTCAGAGCGTGTGCAGAATTGGATGCGCCGCAGTTTTGCGGGTGCTTTTGCTGGGCTGGGGTTGAATTTGGCTTTGACAGAGCAGCGCTAGATTGTTGAGCGAGCGATGTCTAGATCACGTGCTGCCGCGCACCACCAGCTCGTAGCCCACATCCACATCAGGCGGCATCACGCTCTCTTTCTTCATCAGTTTGATGAGCATGCCCGCTGCCGCCGTACCGATCTCGCCTCGAGGTGTGCGCACGGTGGTCAGTGGCGGCAGCATATGGTCGCTGCCCGTTAGATCATTGAAACCGGCAATCGCCACTTTCTGAGGCACCTTGATTTTCAGACGCAAGGCAGCCAGTAAAGCGCCTTGCGCCAAGTCATCATTGCAAAAGAAAATGCCATCCACAGGTGGCTGCTGGCTGATAATTTGCTCAAACATTTGGCCACCAAGCGCAATGGATGAGGGTGCGGGATTAAGCCATTCCAAACGTTGATCGTACAGACCTGCTTTGCGCATTTCGCTGCGATAGCCATCGAGCCGCTGCATAGTGCGCGGATCAAGCTGAGCAGCGGCGAAAGCAATGCGCTTGCGATTTTTTTGCAGCAAATGCCGCGTCATTTCGGTGCTCGCATCAAATTGCGAAAAGCCAACGCTATAAATCCCGGGCTTGCCGCCCGCTTCCATCAAATGCACGCAAGGCACACCGCTTTGCGCAATCAATTGGCGCGTGGCTTCACTGCGCTCCAAGCCGGTGACGAGCAAACCTGCTGGGCGATGCAGCAATTGCTCACGCAGCAGATGCTCTTCCTCGCTCATATCGTAATGCGTGACAGCCATCAGCGTTTGATAGCCAGCCTTCCTCAATGTGCGCTGCGCTGCCTCAAGCAGATCAACAAAAAGTGCGTTCGACAGCAGAGGAATGAGCACGGCCACATGCGAACTGTGGCGCGATGCAAGCGCACGCGCTGCGGGATCCGGCACGTAGCCTAACTTGTTCACCGCGGCCTGCACGCGTGTGACCAAAGCAATATCTACCGCACGCTCACCGCGTAGTGCCCGCGATACAGTGATCGGACTCACGCCTGCAGCTGTTGCAACGTCAGCCAAGGTAACGCGACCGGTTGATCGAGGGCGAGAGATATTCGAATTCATTGAGTAAAAAATGCAGGGTAAATACTAATTTGCATTTCATTATGTTGTCATAGGATAGCGCTGTCCAGTTTGAAAAGATTTTATTAATTTCCTAACGAGAAAAGCGCTTTTTGTTTGTTCAAAATTTTGAAATCAGTATTGCGTTTTTTTTGATTCGCAAGGATAGCGCTGTCCGTATGATTGACTGATTGGTATTCAGTGAGCTCGAAAATGTCTTCTATCGTGATCATGGGTGTAGCCGGTTGCGGCAAATCAAGCCTAGGCGTTGCGGTTGCGCAGCAGCTGGGCTTGCCCATCGTTGAGGGCGATGATTTCCACAGCGCAAGCAGCTTAGCCAAGATGAAGCGCGGCGTTGCACTTAATGATGCGGATCGAGCAGGTTGGTTGAAGGTGCTGTGCACACGGCTCCAAGATCGGCCCAGCGGGATGGTGTTGACTTGCTCGGCGCTCAAGCGCACCTATCGCGATCAGTTGCGAGCAGCCATGCCAAGCTTGCGATTTGTATTTTTAGACATCAGCTCTGAAAACGCGACCCGCCGCGTTGCAGAGCGTGCTGCATCGCATTTTTTCTCCAGCAAATTAGTAGAGAGCCAATTTGCCACATTGGAAGAGCCAAGCGGTGAGGAAGGCGTATTAAGCGTTGATGCCACATTGCCGCTGGTCGATCTACAAGCGCGGGTTTGTGACTGGGTCATTCAAAGCAGCCCAATCATTCCTTCAAACAAAGCTCTACAGGAATCAGTATGAACAAAGATATTCAAAAATCAGAAGCAAAACAGACTTTTCAAAAAATCTGTAATGCATTCATGGCCAGTTGCTTAGGTGTGATGGCAGTGGCGGTTTTCATCAATGTGGTGCTGCGCTACGGATTCGGCAATGGCATAGCAGCTAGCGAAGAGCTCAGCCGATTGCTGTTTGTGTGGATGGTGTTTATCGGCGCGACCGCCGCCTACCCTGCGGGCGAGCACATGGCATTCACCTCGCTGGTGGCGCTGCTGCGAAGCAAACCCGTGGCCATGCAATGCATGACGACCCTGATCAGGTTGCTGGTGATTTTGGGCTGCAGCTTAGTGGCCTGGGGTGCTTGGCAGCAAGTGCAAGTGGGAATGGGCGGGCGATCCGTCGTCATGGGCTATTCATCGGCTTTATTGCCATTGCCAGCCTTTCTTTGCACAGCATCCATCGCATTGATGGCGCTGTGGGAATTGATTCAGCGCAAGCCTCTTGACTTGGGCCATGGCGTCGAAGTGGAGTAACAAGCATGTTTGGACTAACCAACGAAGCGGCTGCTTTTGTCGTTTTTTCTGCAGGGATGCTGCTTTTGATGGGCATCGGCATGAATATGGCTTTGGCGCTGGTGCTCACAGGCGCAGGCATGGCCTGGGTGCTGGGCTTTTGGGACACACAACTCCTCGCTCAAAATCTTGTGGCAGGTGTTGATAGCTTTCCCTTGCTGGCCGTGCCATTTTTTATTCTGGCTGGCGAGCTGATGAATTCTGGGGGCATCAGTCAACGCATCATTGCGATGGCGCAGGCCTGGGTTGGGCATATTCGCGGCGGCTTGGGCTATGTGGCGATTGGCGCTGCAGTGTTGATGGCCTCGATGAGTGGCTCAGCACTGGCCGATACGGCTGCACTGGCCACCATTTTGCTGCCGATGATGCGCCAGCAAGGCTATCCGATGCATACCTCAGCGGGGCTGATTGCATCAGGCGGCATCATCGCGCCCATCATTCCGCCATCCATGCCCTTTGTAATTTATGGCGTAACCACTAACACATCAATTTCAGCCTTGTTCATTTCAGGCATTGTGCCGGGGCTCATCATGGGCGCAGGTTTGATTGTTGCTTGGAATCTGGTGCTTCGAAAGCTGGATTTGCCCAAAGGAAGAGCGCTACCCATCAAGGAGCGGATGCGGGCAACGGTCAAAGCGTTCTGGGCTCTGTTGATGCCGCTCATCATTATTGGTGGCATGAAGACAGGTATTTTTACGCCCACTGAGGCAGCGGTGGTTGCTGCGTTTTATGCATTGGTCGTAGCGCTGTTTATCCATGGCGAGATGAAGTTGATGGAAATCAACGGTGTGCTGATCCGTGCTGCAAAAACGACATCGGTTGTGATGTTCTTATGTGCTGGCGCGCAAGTGGCCAGCTACATGATTACTTTGGCCGATTTGCCCAGTGTGTTGGTAGCGTGGCTCGGCCCGCTGGTGGACAACCCGCGCCTGCTCATGGCTGTGATGATGCTGGCCTTGATCATTATTGGCACAGCCTTGGATCTAACACCTACGATTTTGATTTTTGCACCTGTGATGCTGCCGATTGCCGTGAAGGCGGGTATTGATCCGGTGTACTTCGGCTTGATGTTTATTTTGAATGGTGCCATTGGATTGATCACGCCGCCTGTAGGCACCGTGCTGAACGTGGTGGCCGGTGTGGGGCGTTTGTCGATGCATCAAGTGATCAAGGGGGTGAACCCTTTCTTGATCACTTACCTGATCATTTTGGCCATGTTTGTGATGTTCCCTCAAATCGTTACCGCCCCTGTGGCCTGGATGCGGTAACACTTTTTCGTTTTCTCAACCCAAGCTTCATTCAAGGAGATTTTTATGACTTTACTTCGTAGAACATTGGTAGCCGCTGCAACAGTAGCCACCCTCGCAGCGCCATTTGCAGCGATGTCGCAAGACATCAAGCCTAGGCTGATTCGCTTCGGCTATGGCCTCAATGAAGCCAGCAACCAAGGCCGCGCAGCGAAAGTATTTGCAGAGGCTGTAGAAAAAGCTTCAGGCGGAAAAATGAAGGTTCGAGCCATTGGCGCGGCCGCATTGGGGCCAGACACACAGATGCAACAAGCATTGATTGGCGGCGCGCAGGAAATGATGGTGGGCTCAACAGCTACCTTGGTAGGCATTTCCAAAGAAATGGCACTGTGGGATACACCATTTTTATTCAGCAACTCCAAAGAAGCTGACGCCTTGCTTGATGGCCCGATTGGCGAAAGAGTCAAAGCCAAGCTGGAAGATAAAGGCTTGGTAGGCTTGGTCTACTGGGAGAATGGCTTTCGCAACCTCACCAATAGCAAACGCCCGGTGAACAAAATGGAAGATTTGAACGGCATCAAGCTGCGTGTGATGCAAAACAACGTCTTCTTAACCAGCTTCAACACACTGGGCGCGAACGCCGTGCCGATGTCGTTTTCTGAGCTTTTTGGTGCCTTAGAAACGAAAACTGTGGACGGCCAAGAAAATCCGTTCAACACGATTTTGTCGAGCAAGTTTTATGAAGTGCAAAAGTACTTGAGCGTCACAAACCATGTGTACAGCCCATGGATCGTGTTGGTCAGCAAAAAATGGTGGGATGGTTTATCGAAAGATGAGCAAAAGATTCTGAGCGACGCTGCCAAGCTCAGCCGAGACTTTGAGCGCAAAGATACCCGCGCAGAAGCGGCGCAAGCAATTGCCAATCTCAAGGCAAAGGGCATGCAGGTGAACGAACTATCGCCCGGCGAAGCTGATCGCATGCGCAACAAACTAACACGCGTTTACGCGCTGATTGCCGCTGAGGTGGGGATGGATACTTGGATCGAAACGCAAAATCAATTGATGAAGATTCGCGGGCTGAAGTAAGTCATTGGCCTTGAGCCAAAAGCCAGAATCCGCAGCTAAGCTGTGTTCTTAATGCCGATTGCTCAAGGCAAATTGAATAAATCCTGCGCTGACTTTGGCGGCATGACACCCAAATGCCGATACGCTGCCAATGTCGCCACACGCCCGCGTGGGCTGCGCTGCAAGTAGCCTTGTTGGATCAGATAGGGCTCGATCACATCTTCAATCGTGTCGCGCTCTTCGCCGATGCTGGCGGCGATGTTGTCTAGGCCCACTGGGCCGCCGTCGAAGCGGTGGATCAGGGCTTCTAGGAGTTTGCGGTCCATCACGTCAAAGCCTTGCGGATCCACGTCGAGCATGGCGAGCGCTCTAGATGCAATGTCTTGTGTGATCGTGCCGTCGCCTTTCACATCGGCGTAGTCGCGCACGCGGCGCAGCAGGCGGTTGGCAATCCTTGGTGTACCGCGTGAGCGGCGGGCAATCTCTAAGCCGCCGTCGCCTTGCAGCGGTGCGTTGAGCAAGCTCGCGCTGCGCGTGACGATTTTGGTGAGCTCTTCGGTCGTGTAAAACTCCAGCCGCGCCACGATGCCAAAGCGATCACGCAGCGGATTGGTGAGCATGCCTGCGCGCGTGGTGGCACCCACCAATGTGAAAGGCTGCAAATCCAGCTTGATCGAGCGCGCCGCCGGGCCTTCGCCGATCATGATGTCAATCTTGTAATCTTCCAGCGCAGGGTAGAGAATCTCTTCCACCACGGGGCTGAGCCGATGAATCTCGTCGATGAACAGCACATCGTTTTTCTCAAGATTCGTGAGCAGGGCGGCCAAGTCTTTCGGCTTCTCCAGCACGGGGCCAGAGGTCTGCCGGAGATTGACGCCCAGCTCATGCGCCACGATGTGCGAAAGCGTCGTCTTGCCGAGTCCTGGCGGGCCAAAGAGCAAGACATGATCCAGCGCCTCACCGCGCTTCTTCGCCGCGCCAATAAAAATCTCCAATTGCTCGCGCACCTTGGCTTGGCCGACGTATTCATCCAGCAGCTTAGGGCGCAGGGCGCGCTCAATCGCTTCTTCTTGCGGGGAAGCGGGCGAGGCGGAGATGACTCTCGGCGGCGGAGCAAAGTTATCGGTTTGGATGGTCATGCGCTCACCAATCCAATGATGTCGTTGAGTTCGCCGCACACCAGCTTAAAAGTCGGTTCTTTCACCTTGCCCCAAGGATGCGGCCGAGCACCGCGATGCAGCCAGTCAAAGCTTTTGGGCTGATTGCAAATGATGTAGCTGGGCTCACCCGTTGCTTTGCTGTTGTCGATGGCGAAAGGGTTGGTGGCGTTGAACTCTGCGCTAGACATCGGCAATCCAATCACCATATTTGTTTTGGCGTTGTAGATTTTGGGTGATAGCACCAACATTGGGTGCAGATCCTTCATTTCTTTGCCGACTTGCGGATTGAAGTTGATCCAGATGATGTCTTTGCGATCTGGTACCCAATCTTTCAACGGCGCGGCTTTTGATGTAGTGCTCATGCGCGTGCGCCGAATTCCGCGCCAACGGGTGCTTCAGCCATTAACTCACCACCATGTAAGGCTGGGTCGTAAGCTTTGAGTTTTTGTGCAAGCGTGGGGCGAGAAGGCTTGGCGATCAGTTCGAGCCGGCCTTTGCCCAGGACGTTTACCTGAAGCGGTGTGTCGGGTGACACGCCCATGGCTTGCATCAGTTGGCGGCTGAGGCGGATGCCGTGGCTGTTGCCCCAAGGAGTGATGGCGATTGTGTTCATGGCGTAAGTATATCCGCTTGGATATACATTGAAAATGATCTGTTGATGCCTATTTCGCCAAAGCCCAGCCACGCTCGCTCATGCATTGCTCAGCCAAGGAGCGACGGGTCTCAATGGCTTCTGCGCACCAAATGAAATCGCGTTGCATGACTTGCCAGCCACGGTCGCCACGTTGGTCTTGCCATTTGAGTTGAGAAAACGACTCTGGCATGCTGGCGCATGCGGTCAGAAGCGTGAGGGCGATGGGAAGTGCGATTCGCATGGTGAGCAATATCCTACTTTGCCAGCGCTTTCAAAGCAAGCTTGATGCCCTCGCTCACGCCTGCATCCTTTGGCAGAGCTTTCAAAGCAAGCGTGGCTTCTTTGTCGCTGTAGCCCAGCGCGATCAAGGCTTGCAAGATATCGCTCTGCGCATCGTTTTGAATGGCAGCACCTGCGCCGATATCTGCGCCGAGTTTGCCTTTGAGTTCGAGGAGTAATCGCTCAGCCGTTTTTTTGCCGATGCCGGGGACTTTGGTGAGCCGGGTGGCATCTTGCAAGGTGATGGCTTGCGAGAGATCGGCGACACTCATGCCGCTGAGGATGGAGAGCGCCGTGCGCGGGCCGACGCCGGAGATTTTGACGAGCTGGCGGAAGGTTTCGCGTTCTTGCGCGGTGGCAAAGCCGAATAGGATTTGCGCATCTTCGCGCACCACGAAATGCGTGAGCAGTGCGACTTTTTCGCCGAGGGCGGGCAGGTTGTAAAACGTGCTCATGGGCACATTCAGCTGGTAGCCCACGCCGCCACAATCCACCAGAATCTCAGGGGGATTTTTTTCGAGCAAATTGCCTGCGATGCGACCGATCATGCTGCGGCTCTCCGATTTAAGGGTGGTGTATTTCTAAACAGTACTGAATCCTAACACCGATGGCTGGACGCACCCCATTTCACCCTATGGCACCCCTGGCAAGCACTGTGGGGGTGTTGCTCTTCCTTGCGCACATGTGTGCGCTGCGTCCTCGCGCCTACCCACAGCGCCCGCCAGCGGCACACTGGGGCGCGGCCAACCGTCGGTGTTAGGATTGAACCGTGATCCTACGCCATTCCTTCACCCCCGTTAATAACAAACGCCTCGGCCATTTGTGTGGCCCCAACGATGAGCACCTGCGCCGCTTGGAAGAGTCGCTCAATGTGAATATCGCGCATCGGCATGAAGATTTTCGTGTGAACGGCGCGAAGAAAGATGCTGAGCGCGTGATTGAGTTGCTGCAAGCGGCCTATGAGATTGCGAGCAAACCGATCTCGCCGGAGGTCTGGCAGATGATGGTGTCTGGCAAGGAGCCTTCGCTTGATGGCGAGAGCATGTTGCTGAACACGCGTCGGGCGGATTTGCGGGCTCGCTCGCCGAATCAAGCGCAGTATTTGGCGAATATTGCTTCGAACGACGTCAGTTTCGGCATCGGCCCTGCGGGCACAGGCAAGACGTATCTGGCCGTGGCCTGCGCGGTGGATGCGCTGGAGCGCAGCGCCGTGCAGCGCATCGTGCTCACGCGGCCTGCGGTGGAAGCGGGCGAGAAGCTGGGCTATTTGCCGGGTGATCTGGCGCAGAAAATTGATCCGTATTTGCGGCCTTTGTACGACGCGCTGTATGACCTGATGGGCTTTGAACGCGTGCAAAAAGCCTTTGAGCGCCAGCAGCTAGAAATCGCGCCACTGGCCTTCATGCGAGGGCGCACGCTGAACCACAGCTTTGTGATTTTGGACGAGGCACAAAACACCACGCCCGAGCAAATGAAGATGTTTCTCACGCGCTTAGGCTTTGGCAGCAAAGCCGTCGTCACCGGCGATGTGAGCCAGATTGACTTGCCCCACGGCCAGCCGAGCGGCTTGGTGGATGCAGAGCGCGTGCTCAAAGGCGTGAAAGGCATCGCGATGACGCGGCTGACCAGTGCAGACGTGGTGCGCCATGCGCTGGTCGCGCGGATTGTGGATGCGTATGATGCGAAATCCTCGCGACGTGCTACCTGAGTTGGTTTGTTAATTACTATTAATATGATAGCTGCTCGCGCAGTATTTATGCCGGCGAATCGGCTTTTTCCTTCTAAAAATGATTGATTTACAGTTTTCAGACGATCTGGGCACGGCCACTGAGCTAGCAACACTCAAGCGCCTACTCAGCCGCGCTCGCGTGCATCGCTGGGCAGCCCATGCACTGCGTTCGCCGCATGAAGCCGATCAAATCACGCTGCGCATTGTGGGCACTGTGGAAGGCCGCGCGCTCAACCGCAGCTATCGCGGCAAAGCCAGAGATTACGCCACGAACGTGCTGACGTTTGACTACCAGCGCGAGCCATTTTTGGCGGCAGACATCGTGCTCTGCGCGCCGGTGATTGCGCGAGAAGCCGCTGAGCAGGGCAAGACTCGTGAAGAGCACTGGGCGCATCTCATCGTCCATGGCATCTTGCATGCGCAGGGCTATGACCATGAGACGAATCAACGCGATGCGCTGGAGATGGAGGCGCTGGAGGTGCTGCTGATGCAGTCTCTGGGCTTTGCCAATCCGTATTGAGTGCTGACCATGGCACGCCCCAAATCTGCTGATCATCACCTCAAGCGCGACGAGATACTAGACGCGGCGGCAGAGTGCTTCGCACAGTTGAGCTATCCCGCTGCCAGCATGCAAGAAGTGGCTGCGCGGCTGGGCACGAGCAAGGCGCGGATTTATCATTATTACGAGAGCAAAGAGGCGCTGCTGTTTGATTTGCTCGATCGCTACACGCAGCGTTTGCTGGCGATCATTGGCGAGACGGAGGCGCAGGCGCAGCGGCGCAAGCTCGATGATCGGGCGGCTTTGCATGCGCTGATTGAGGCCTTTTTGATCGAGTATGAAAATTCTGCGGCCAAGCATGTGGCGCTGCTGAACGACACGAAGTTTTTAAATGACGATGAGAGTTCCTCGCAGCGCAAAATCATCGTGCAGCGCCAGCGCGATATCGTGAGCGCTTTCACGCGTTTTTTGCGCCGGGCTTATCCGCAGCGCTTGAACGATGCGAATCAAACCGCCCTCACGATGATGCTGATGGGCATGATCAACTGGACGTTTACCTGGCTGCGGCCAGATGGCCCGATCAGCTACGCGGATTTTGCGAAAGAAGTGGTGGCGACTTTGGAGCGCGGGTTTCAGGCGAGCTGAAGCTGCTCACATTCACAAAGCTTTCTAAATGCTTGTTTTGAATGAATATTTTTCAAAACTACTGGTTGCCTGTACAATCTAAATGCGCTTAAGCGCTTGATTTCATTGAAGATTTTTACGTTTAAAAGTGATGTTTCCCCTTGGGATTTGTGTCGAATGCTGATACAGTGGTGAAAAGTGCATAAAAGTGGTTTTCAGAGGTGTTTTGTCTCTGAGCCCTTTCGTTTTTCATCAGATATTGGCTTGAGACATGTTCACCGGCGCTTCAGCACTCAGTTTGGATGCCAAAGGGCGGCTTGCCGTGCCCACGCGGCATCGCGAAGCGCTGCTGGCTGCCTGCGAAGGTAAGCTGATCGTCACGCGCAATCACGAAGGCGGCTTGATGATGTTTCCGCAGGGCGCGTGGGAAACGTTTAGCGCAAAGATTGCGCATGTGCCTATGCATTTGCAGTGGGTCAAGCGCCTGTATATCGGCCACGCTCAGCCTTGCGAGATGGATGCCACGGGCCGCGTGTTGATCGCGCCTGAGTTGCGCTCAGCGGCGGAGCTCACCAACGAAGCCGTGATGCTCGGCATGACGGATTATTTTGAGATTTGGGATCCGGCGCGGCATGCCGCCAAGGAGGCGTTGGATCTGGCTCGCGCAGGGTCTTCCGCCAGCGCCGAAGCCTTCAAAGACTTTGTGTTTTGACGAGGCATCAGGTGGACACATGGCAACACACCACCGTCTTGTTAAGCGAAGCAGTCGATTCACTCCTCACTTCACAAGATGGACATTATTTAGACGCAACATTCGGGCGCGGTGGCCACACACGTTTGCTGCTTTCGCGCCTGAGTGCGCAAGGCAAAGTCACGGCCTTCGACAAAGATCCGCAAGCAATTGCCACCGCGCAAGCGATGCAGGATACGCGCCTGTCGATTGTTCACGACAGCTTCACAGCCCTCTCCGATCTGCCCAACGCTTCAGTGCAAGGCATCTTGATGGATCTGGGCATCAGCAGCCCGCAGATCGACGATCCAGCGCGGGGCTTCTCCTTCATGCGCAACGGCCCGCTCGACATGCGGATGGACAGCACGCGCGGTCAAACTGTGGCGCAGTGGCTGGAAACTGCATCGGAAAAAGAGATCGAGGAAGTGATCAAAGGCTATGGTGAAGAACGCTTTGCCCGCCAGATCGCTAAAGCCATTGTGGGGAAAGTGGCCGCAGGCCAAGCCCCGCAGCGCACGCTGGAGCTGGCCGAGCTCATCGCCGGCGTGGTGCGCACGCGTGAAGGCGGCCAGCATCCAGCCACGCGCAGCTTCCAAGCCCTGCGCATCTTCATCAACCGTGAGCTCGATGATTTGCAAATCGCCCTGCAAGAGAGTCTGCGCGTGCTCGCGCCAGGAGGGCGGCTCGTGGTGATCGCGTTTCACAGTTTGGAAGACCGCATCGTCAAGCAGTTCATCGCGCTGCATGCGAAGGAAGTGGTCGATAGAAATGATCCAAATTGGATGCTAGGCGGTAAGAATGCTGCGCGCAGTGCTATGAAATTAGAAGCGCTTGATCGGATCAAGCCGAGTGAGGCGGAAGTGGCTGCGAATCCGCGCTCGCGTAGTGCGATCATGCGCGTGGCTCAGCGTACAGGTGCAGGGATGCAAGCATCATGATGCGTTTGAACCTTGTATTGCTCGCCGCCGTGATCGCCAGCGCCATGTATCTGGTGCAGATGCAATATCAATCACGCCGCTTGTTTGTCGAGGTGGAAAAGGCACAAAGCTTATCGCGCAAGCTGGAGATTGAGCGCGAGCGGCTGGAAGTGGATAAGCGCTCGCAAGCCACGCCGCTGCGCGTGGAAAAGCTCGCCAAAGAGCAATTGCAAATGCGCACGGCCACGCCAGCAGTTACGCAATATGTGAAGCTGCCGAAAGCGGAAGCGACCGAAGGAGCCAAGCCATGAGCTGGCGCGCCAATCCTTTGAATACCAAGAGCGTGGCTTACTCCGGCAGCGCCAGCCCGCTGCTAGCAAGCAAAACGCCAGTGTGGCGCAGCAAATTCATTGTGGCTTGCATTGCCTTGGCCTTCGTGGGCTTGGCTGGCCGTGCGGCATACATTCAAGTCATCAACAACGATTTCTTCATTCGTGAAGGCGAAGTGCGCTTCTCGCGCACCCTGGAATTGCCAGCCAATCGTGGCCGCATCTTGGATCGCAATGGTTTGATCCTCGCTTCCAGCGTGCCATCGCCCAGCATCTGGGCGATTCCTGAAGATGTGGAGCAAGACAAGGTGAAGCTGGCACAGCTTGCCAAGCTGCTCGACATGCCGCTGGCAGATTTGAAGGCCAAGCTCGCGGAAGAAACAAATTTCGTTTGGCTCAAGCGCCAGATTGATGAAGGCGTGGCGCAGCAAGTGGCCACTCTTGGCATCAAGGGCATTTACACCCGCAAAGAATACCGCCGCCAATATCCAGAAGGCGAAGCCGCAGCGCATGTGGTGGGCTTCACCAATACCGATGACAAAGGCCAAGAAGGCATTGAGCTGGCATTTAACAACCAACTCGCCGGCAAAAACGGCACACGCCGCGTGATCAAAGATCGCCTCGGGCGCGTGGTGGAAGACATTGGCGAAACCGTCTCGCCCACCGATGGCAAAGATATCCAACTCTCTGTCGATAGCAAAGTGCAATTCTTCGCCTACCAAAAATTGCGCGATGCCGTCACTCAACATAAAGCCAAAGCCGGCAGTGTGGTGGTGCTCGATGTGCAAACCGGCGAAGTGCTGGCACTCGCAAATTACCCCAGCTATGTGCCCGGCAAGCGCAGCAATCTCACACCCGCGCAAATGCGCAACCGCGCGCTCACCGACACCTTCGAGCCCGGCTCCACCATGAAGCCTTTCATCGCCGCGATGGCGCTGGAGAAAAAATGGGTGACGCCTGAGACGCAGATCCAAACCGCGCCCGGCAAGATCACGATTGCTGGCGCCACGATCACCGATGCGCATCCACACGGCGTGCTCACGGTGAACGAGATCATTCAAAAATCGAGCAACGTTGGCACGGTGAAGATGGCGATGCGCGCTGAGCCACGCGAGATGTGGGAGTTTTATTCACAAGCGGGCTTTGGCCAGAAGCCACAGTTGCCTTTCCCCGGCGTGGTGAGCGGCAAGCTGCGTGCTTACAAAACCTGGCGGCCGATTGAGCAAGCCACCATGAGCTATGGTTATGGCCTGTCTGCTTCGCTCTTTCAGCTTGCTCGCTCGTACAGCGTGTTTGCTCGGGACGGTGAGCTCATTCCCGTGACGCTCACGAAGACCGATGAAGCCATTGGCGGCGTGCGCATCATGAGCGAACGCAACGCGCAAGCCGTGCGCAAGATGCTGCAAATGGCCACAGCCCAAGGCGGCACAGCGCCGCAAGCGCAGACGATTGGCTATTCCGTGGGCGGCAAGACGGGCACGGCGCGCAAGCAAGAAGGCAAGGGCTATTCGGATAAGAAATACCGCGCATGGTTCGTTGGCCTCGCGCCGATTGACAAGCCGCGCATCGTGGTCGCCGTGATGGTGGATGAGCCGAGCAATGGTAAGTTTTATGGCGGTGACGTGGCCGCGCCCGTGTTTTCCGAGACGGTGGCGCAAACTCTGCGCATGCTCGGCGTGCAGCCCGATATGGCGATCAAGCCGCAAATCGTAATTGCTGCGGAAGAGGAGTCGTTCTGATGATGCGGCTCGACTCGGTGGATCAAGCAGCGCAGTGGCTCAAGAGTAACGTGGGTGTGGGCACGCTGCAAACGGATAGCCGCCGCGTCAAGCCCGGTGATGCTTTTATTGCTTGGCCGGGGGCTGCCACCGATGGCCGCCAGTATGTGGCCACTTCGCTCAAAGCTGGTGCATCGTGCTGCCTGGTGGAGTCTGAGGGCGTGCAGGCTTACGGTTTTGAAGATGCGCGTATTGCGCAAGTGGATGGTTTGAAAGCAGCGAGTGGTTTGATTGCTGCCGCTTACTACGGCAAGCCCAGCGAGTCACTGGATGTGATTGCTGTGACGGGCACGAATGGCAAAACATCGAGCGCATGGTGGATCGCGCAAGCTCTCAACATACTACGAAAAAATGAGCACTCTGCGCGGTATTCTTGCGGGCTCATTGGCACTTTGGGCATGGGCGCGCCGGGAAACATGGTGTCTACCGGCCTCACCACGCCTGATCCTGTGATGCTGCAAGCTGAGCTCGCGCGTCTGCGCGATGCTGGTGCTAGCGCTTGCGCGATGGAAGCATCGAGCATTGGCTTGGCCGAGCATCGTATGGCGGGCGTGCAAGTGAAAGTGGCTGTGTTCACCAATTTCACGCAAGACCATTTGGACTATCACGGCAACATGGAAGCCTATTGGTTGGCCAAGCGGGCGCTGTTTGATATGCCCGGGTTGCAAACTGCTGTGGTCAACTTAGACGATCCAAAAGGCGATGAGCTCGTGGCTTACTGCAAAGCGCGTGGCTTGGTCGTGATCAGCACCTCGCAGATTCGCAGCGATGCCACGCTCTGCGGCAGCACGCCTGAGCATCAAGCCAGCGGTATGGCATTTGATGTGCAGCATGCCGGGCAATCGCAGTGTGTGAGCTGTCCTGTCGTGGGTGATTTCAATGCCGCGAACATGCTTGGCGTGATCGGTGCTTTGCTGGCTCTGGGTGTTGACATCAAAGCGGCTTGCCAAGCCATTTCGCGCTGCACGGCCGTGCCGGGGCGTATGGAGTTGATTGCTGAAAAAGATCAACCCACAGATTCACCGCTTATGGTGGTGGATTACGCACACACGCCCGATGCGCTGGCTAAAGCGCTCGCGGCTTTGCGCGGCGTGGCACAGGCGCGCGGCGGCAAGCTCTGGTGTGTGTTTGGCTGCGGTGGTAACCGCGATCCCATCAAGCGCCCACTGATGGCGCAAGCCGTGCAAGCCGGAGCAGATCAAATTATCGTGACGAGCGACAACCCACGCCATGAAGCGCCAGAGGCGATTGCGAGCCAAATCATCGCTGGCTTTGCAGGCAATGCTTCCAAGATTCATCAAGAGCTGGATCGCCGGCAAGCGATTCGCTGGGCAGCGCAGCATGCCGCTGGCGATGATGTGATTTTGATTGCTGGCAAAGGCCATGAGGATTACCAAGAGATCGCTGGCATCAAGCATCCGTTTTCAGACACACAAGAAGCGCAGGCTGCATTAAAGCTGCGCACACGAGGAGAAGCTGCATGACTGACACCATGATGAGCCTGCGCCAAGCGGCTGATCTGCTGGCCACGCGCCAGATCGCTTGCACCTTGGTGGGCGATGAGCATACTGCGATCAGCCGTGTGCATACTGATACACGCACTTTGGCTGCCGGTGATTTGTTTGTGGCGCTCAAAGGCGAGCGCTTTGATGCGCATGAGTTTTTACTGCAAGCCAAGACAGCCGGAGCTGCTGCTTCAATTGCCGAGCATGGCTTGCAAGAGGCCGGTTTGCCTGGCTTGATCGTGGCTGATGCCAAGCGCGCTTTGGGTGAACTTGCTGCTGCATGGCGCGCGCAGTTTGATGTGCCACTCATCGCAGTCACAGGCAGCAATGGCAAAACAACCGTCACCCAAATGATCGCCAGCATTTTGAAGGCGCTCAGCCCCGAGCACAGCTTGGCCACGCAAGGCAATTTGAACAATGACATCGGCGTGCCGCTCACGCTGCTGCGCCTTCGCGAGTATCACCAAATCGCTGTGATTGAGCTGGGCATGAATCATCCCGGCGAGATTGCTTATCTCTCTGGCCTTGCGCAGCCCACCGTGGCCGTGGTGAACAACGCACAGCGCGAGCATCAAGAGTTCATGCACACGGTTGAAGCCGTGGCGCAAGAAAACGGCAGCGTGATCAGCGCTTTGCCTGCTGATGGCGTGGCGGTGTTTCCTTCAGATGATGCTTACTCTGCCTTGTGGCGCGGGCTGGCTGGTGCGAGAGAGCAGATCTGTTTTTCTAGCGGTGCGATTCCTGCCGATGTCACAGGGCAGGCCGATTGGCAAGAGGCTTCATGGCGCGTGCGCTTGGCCACGCCTTTGGGCTCAGCCAGCTGCCAGCTTCGCATCGCCGGGCGGCATAACGTGAAGAATGCCTTGGCCGCCAGCGCCGCCGCTTTGGGCGCGGGCGTACCGCTGGTCACCATTGTGCAAGGCTTGGAAGCTTTTGAAGCCGTGAAAGGCCGCTCGCGTGCATTGCGCGTGACGCTCAGCAGCAAAACCTACAACCTGATTGACGACACCTACAACGCCAACCCCGATTCCGTGCGCGCAGCGATTGATATTTTGGCCGAGCTGCCCGCGCCGCATTTGCTGGTGCTTGGTGATATGGGCGAGGTGGGCGATCAAGGGCCAGAGTTTCATGCGGAGATTGGCGAATACGCCACTGAACGCGGCATTGAAACGTTGCTTTGCATGGGCGAGTTGATGCGCTATGGCGCAGCAGTCTTCCCCGGCGCGCGGCATTTTGGCGGCATCGAATCGCTGGCCAATGCGGTGCTCGCCGATTTGCCGCATTACCGCAGCGTGCTCGTCAAAGGCTCGCGCTTTATGAAGATGGAGCGCGTGGTGCAAGCTGTCGAGGCGGCTGCATCCCAAAACGACAAAGACACACATAACAACAAGGAGACTGCACATGCTGCTTAGTCTTGCAGGCTGGCTACAAGGCCTGTCACCCGAATTCGGTTTCTTCCGGGTCTTCCAATACCTGACCTTCCGTGCTGTGATGGCCGCGATGACTGCGCTGTTGATCGGCCTGTTTGCCGGGCCGTGGGTCATCCGTTATTTGACCTCGCTCAAAATTGGTCAACCCGTGCGTGGCTACGGCATGGAGACGCATTTGGCCAAGAGCGGCACGCCCACCATGGGCGGCGTGTTGATCTTGCTCTCGATTGCGATCTCCACCTTGCTCTGGTTTGATTGGACGAATCGCTTTGTGTGGATCGTGATGATCGTTACGTTAGGCTTCGGTGCGATCGGCTGGGTCGATGATTGGCGCAAAGTGGTGAACAAAGATCCTGAGGGCATGCGAAGCCGCGAGAAATACTTTTGGCAATCGGTGGTGGGCTTGGTGGCTGCGCTGTATTTGGTCTTCAGCATTTCCGAGAGCAACAATGTGCGCGTGCTCCAGCTTTTCGTTTCTTGGGTGCAATCGGGCTTTGATGTGAACTTGCCGCCGAAAGCTGGCTTGCAAGTGCCTTTCTTCAAAGAGATCAGCTATCCGCTCGGTGTATTTGGTTTCGTGATCATGACGTATCTGGTGATCGTGGGATCAAGCAACGCTGTGAACTTAACCGATGGTTTGGATGGCTTGGCCATCATGCCGGTGGTGATGGTGGGCTCGGCGCTCGGTGTGTTTGCGTATGTCACGGGCAGCGCAGTGTATTCCAAGTATTTGTTTTTCCCGCATATTCCAGGCTCGGGCGAGCTCTTGATTTTCTGCTCGGCGATGGCGGGAGCTGGCTTGGCCTTTTTGTGGTTCAACACGCATCCTGCGCAAGTGTTCATGGGCGATGTGGGCGCGCTGGCTCTCGGTGGTGCTTTGGGCACAGTGGCGGTGATCGTGCGCCAAGAGATTGTGCTGGCCATCATGGGCGGCATCTTCGTGGTGGAGGCACTGTCGGTGATGCTGCAGGTGACGTACTTTAAATACACGAAGAAGAAATACGGCGAAGGCCGGCGCATTTTGAAGATGGCGCCGCTGCACCATCATTTTGAAAAATCGGGCTGGAAAGAAACGCAAGTGGTGGTGCGCTTTTGGATCATCACCATGCTGCTGTGCCTCGTGGGCTTGTCCACTTTGAAATTGAGATAAGACGTGGAGCAACTCAAAGATCTTTCCGTGTTGATTCTGGGCTTAGGTAGCTCAGGCTTGGCCATGGCGCGTTGGTGCGCAAGGTATGGCGCGCAGGTGCAGGTGGTGGATACACGCGAGCAGCCGCCCGGCCTCGCTGAGCTACAAGCGAAATGCCCGCAGGTGCAGTTTCAAGCGGTGGCGAGCTTCTCGGAACACTTGGTGCAAGGCAAAGAGATTCGCGCTGTATGCCGCAGCCCTGGCTTGTCGCCCGCGCAGATTGCTCCTGTTTTGGAAGCAGCTCGCGCAATGGGTCTGCCGGTCTGGGGTGAGTTGGATTTTTTTTGGATGGGTTTGCAGAGTCTCAAGGCGGCATCTGCATCTGAGCCAGAAGCTCCCGTGGAGGTGCAAACTGAAGTAGCTGCGGATGCAGAGATTGATGCAGAGGCAAAGCTTGAGTCAGAGGCTGAATCTGAGGTGACAGTTGAGCCAGAGTCAACACCAATACCACCACCCAAGCCAACTTATGCGCCAAAGATCTTGGCGATCACGGGCACAAACGGCAAGACAACGGTAACGTCTCTCACTGGGCAGTTGGTGGAGCGTGCCGGCAAAACCGTTGCTGTGGCAGGCAACATCGGCCCCACCTTGCTCGATACCTTGACCCAGCACATTGAGGCGCAGAGCTTGCCGCAAGTGTGGGTGTTGGAACTCTCTAGCTTCCAACTAGACGGCGTCACGGGCTTCATGCCCACAATGGGTACGGTGCTCAACCTCACGCAAGATCATCTTGATTGGCATGGCGATATGGCAGCTTATGGTGCAGCTAAAGCTCGTATCTTTGGCGCGCACAGTATCGATGCCCCGCCGATGCTGCTCAACCGTGATGATGCAGCTGTTGTAGCGATGCGCCCACCGCTCATCAAAGGCAAGCCGCAGCGCACAGACATCACGTTTGGGGGAGATTTGCCCCAGCGTCCTGGTGACTACGGCATTGAAACCGTGGGCGGTATGACCTGGCTGGTGCGCGCACTCGAAGCTGATGAAACGCAAAAACGCCGCAAGGGCGACGAGGTGGAAATTCACCTGCAGCGCTTTATGCCAGCAGACGCTTTGCGCATCCGTGGCCGACATAACGCGATGAATGCGCTGGCTGCTTTGGCACTGGCCAGTGCGGCCGGTTGCAGTTTATCAGCCATGCTTTATGGTCTGCGCGAGTATCGCGGTGAGCCGCATCGCGTTGAGCCCGTCGGCATCGTGGGCGATGTCGAGTATTTTGACGACAGCAAGGGCACGAATGTGGGCGCAACTGTTGCCGCGCTCAATGGTCTGGGCGCAGAGCGCAAGATCGTGGTGATCTTGGGTGGCGAAGGCAAAGGGCAGGATTTTTCGCCTTTGGCGCAGCCCGTATCTCTTTATGCACGCGCTGTGGTGTTGATTGGACGTGATGCAAGCCTGATCGAGCAGGCGCTGGCAAGCTCGGGCGTGCGCATGCAAACTGCGGGCAGCATGGAAGAGGCCGTCAAAGCTGCTGCGCAACTCACCCATGCAGGCGATGCTGTGTTGCTCTCGCCCGCTTGCGCGAGCTTTGATATGTTCAAAGACTACAAGCATCGCGCGGAAGTGTTTGTGAATGCGGTGAAGCAATTGGCCGATGACGCTGGCGTGTCGATCATGGAGGGTGCATGAGCGAAGCTGTGCAAACCAACTGGCTGCAGCGCATCAAGCAAAGCTTGGGCTCCGCATCGGATGTGCTGCCAGTGCGCACCAGCATTGGCGGCACACCGCGCAGCTCAGCGAGCGTGATGGGTGTGGATAAGCCTTTGGTTTGGGTGATCGTGAGCCTCTTGATCTGGGGCTTGATCATGGTGTATTCGGCCTCGATTGCGCTGCCTGATAACCCGCGCTTTGCCAAATACTCGCACACGCATTTTTTGATGCGCCATATCTTTTCGCTCGTGATTGCCGTGAGCGTGGCCTTGCTCACGTTTCAGATTCCCGTGCAGACTTGGGAGAAAGTGGCACCTTGGTTGTTTGTGGCTTCATTGCTCCTCTTGATTGCTGTACTCATTCCCGGCATCGGCAAAGTGATCAATGGTGCGCGCCGCTGGATTTCTTTGGGCTTCATGAATTTCCAGCCCTCGGAGCTTGCCAAATTTGCGGTGCTGCTTTATGCGGCTGATTACATGGTGCGCAAGATGGAAGTGAAAGAGCGCTTCTTCCGCGCCGTGCTGCCCATGGCTGTGGCCATTGGTGTGGTGGGGCTGTTGTTGCTGGCCGAGCCAGATATGGGTGCATTCATGGTGATCGTGGTGATCGCGATGGGCATTCTGTTTCTCGGCGGCGTGAATGCCCGCATGTTTTTCTTGATCGCGGCGGTGGTGGTGCTGGCCTTCACGATGATGGTGTGGTTTTCCGACTGGCGGCGCGAGCGGATTTTTGCCTACCTCAATCCTTGGGATGAGAAGCATGCGCTTGGCAAAGGCTATCAACTCTCGCATGCGCTGATTGCGATTGGGCGCGGCGAAGTGTTTGGCGTTGGCCTGGGCGGCAGTGTGGAAAAGCTGCATTGGCTGCCTGAGGCGCATACCGATTTCTTGCTGGCTGTGATTGGTGAAGAATTTGGTTTGATCGGCGTGCTCGCGATCATCAGCCTGTTTTTCTGGCTCACGCGCCGCATCATGCACATTGGCCGCCAATCGATTGCGCTGGATCGTGTGTTTGCCGGTTTGGTGGCGCAGGGTGTGGGCTTGTGGATTGGCTTTCAAGCCTTTATCAATATGGGCGTGAATCTTGGTGCCTTGCCCACCAAGGGATTGACCTTGCCCCTGATGAGCTACGGTGGCTCGGCGATTTTGATGAACTTGATTGCTTTAGCGGTTGTTCTCCGGATTGATTATGAGAATAAGGAAATGATGAGAGGTGGTCGCTCATGAAGACGGCTCTTGTCATGGCAGGCGGTACAGGCGGGCACATCTTCCCCGGCTTGGCTGTGGCAGAGGCTTTGCGCGAGAAGGGCTGGAATGTGCATTGGCTGGGCGGCCCGGACAGCATGGAATCGCGTCTCGTGCCGCCGCGTGGCTTTGCCTTTGAGCAGATTGATTTCTCGGGCGTGCGCGGCAAAGGCTTGATCACCTTGGCTTTCTTGCCGCTGCGTTTACTCAAAGCTTTTTGGCAGAGTATTGGCGTGGTGCGCCGCGTGAAGCCCGATGTGGTGGTGGGCTTGGGCGGCTATATCACTTTTCCTGCGGGCATGATGGCCGTGTTGCTGGGCAAACCTTTGATTCTGCATGAGCAAAATTCTGTCGCCGGCATGGCCAATAAAGTGCTGGCCGAGGTGGCAGATCGCGTGTTCACCACCTTCCCCGGTGTGTTCAAAAAAGGCGAGTGGATCGGCAATCCACTGCGCAGAGAATTCTTGGAGCAAGCGCCGCCCGATGAGCGCTTTGCGCATCGCGAGGGGCGCATGAAGCTGCTCGTCGTTGGCGGTAGCTTGGGTGCGAAGGCTCTGAACGAAGTGATTCCGCAAGCTTTGGCCAAGATGCCAGAGGCAGAGCGCCCGCAGGTGATTCACCAAGGCGGCGAAAAGCAGATCGAGCAATTGCGTGCCAACTATGCGGCGGCTGGCGTGCAAGCTGAGCTCACGCCTTTCATTGCCGATACCGCCAAGGCTTTCGCCGATGCGGATCTCGTGATTTGCCGCGCTGGTGCTTCTACGGTGAGCGAGATTGCTGCCGTGGGCGCGGCGGCAGTGTTTGTACCGTTTCCGTTTGCGGTGGATGACCATCAAACCACGAATGCCAAATTCTTGAGCGACCAAGGCGCTGCAACGCTGCTGCCGCAGCCCGAGCTCACGGTGGATCGTGTGGTGCAGTTACTCACAAAAAGTGAGCACGCTGCGCAGGTTTTATGCCGGCGAAAGGCCTATTCTTTGCGAAAAATCGATGCCACAGAGAAGGTGGTGCAAGCCTGCGAGGCTTTGGGGAAAAAATAAGATGAAACACGCTATTCGTCACATTCATTTCGTCGAAAAAGACGAGGCGCAACGCAAGCCTGCGTTGCTTGGGGCGGTTCCCGCCGATTCTGCGAAATGTGTGAAAGGGCTCATGTCATGAAACATGCCATTCGCCATATACATTTCGTCGGCATCGGCGGCGCGGGCATGAGCGGCATTGCTGAGGTGCTGCAAAACCTTGGCTACAAGATATCCGGCTCGGATTTGAGCGATGGTGCGGTGCTTCAGCGCTTGAAAGCTCTGGGCATTCACACTGCTGTGGGGCATGCTGCGGCAAATATTGCTGATGCGGATTGCATCGTCACCTCTACTGCGGTGAAAGAAGACAACCCAGAAGTGATCGCAGCGCGCGAAAAGCGCATTCCCATCGTGCCGCGCGCTGTGATGCTGGCTGAGCTGATGCGCATGAAGCAGGGCATTGCGATTGCCGGCACGCATGGCAAGACGACGACGACTTCTCTGGTGGCCAGTGTGCTCGCCGAAGCAGGGCTTGACCCTACTTTTGTGATCGGCGGGCGACTCAACAGCGCAGGTGCAAACGCCAAGCTCGGCTCAGGGCAGTTCATCGTGGTGGAAGCCGATGAATCCGATGCCTCGTTTTTGAATCTGCTGCCCGTGATGGCGACGATCACCAATATCGATGCGGATCACATGGACACTTACGGGCAGAGCTTGGATAAGCTCAAAGCCGCTTTCGTGGATTTCTTGCATCGCATGCCGTTTTATGGTGCTGCAGTCCTGTGTGTGGATGATCCGGGTGTGCAAAGCATCTTGAGCCAAGTCGCTCGCCCGATCACCACCTATGGCTTGAGCGAAGGTGCGCAGGTGCGAGCGATCAACGTGAAGCCAGCGCAGGGGCAAATGCAGTTCACCGTGCAGCGGCGCAATGGCGTGACTTTGCCTGATCTGGCGATCACGCTTAATCTACCCGGTGAGCACAACGTGCGCAACGCTTTGGCTGCCATTGCGATTGCCACCGAGCTGGATGTGCCCGATGAGGCGATTCAAAAGGCCTTGGCTGATTTCAAAGGCGTGGGGCGGCGTTTCCAGAGCTATGGCGATGTGCCGGTGAAATCTGAGAACGGAGGCGGCAGCTTCCGTGTGATTGACGATTACGGCCACCATCCCGTAGAAATGGCTGCCACTTTGGCCGCTGCGCGCGGCGCATTCCCAGGCCAGCGTATCTTGCTGGCCTTCCAACCACACCGCTACAGCCGCACGCGAGATTGCTTTGAGGATTTCGTCAAAGTGCTGGGCGATGCCGATTTGGTACTGCTCAGCGAGGTGTATGCCGCTGGCGAAGCGCAGATTGTGGCGGCGGATGGGCGCGCGTTGGCTCGCGCGTTGCGGGTGGCGGGCAAGGTGGAGCCAGTATTTGTGGACGAGATTGAGGCGATGCCGCAGGCTGTGCGGGATGCCGCTCGCAACGGCGATGTGGTGATTTGTATGGGCGCGGGCTCCATTGGCGCAGTACCCGGCAAATTGGCTGCTATGCAATAAATAGCAAAAACACCACAGAAATACCCGTCAAAATGCAAAATGCTACTAAATCAGGAGCAAACTGCGTAATAATCGCGTGCGATGGCACTTTAAAAAGATGAGCAAATACGGAAAAATCGCGGTGTTATTTGGGGGCTCCTCCTCAGAGAGGGAAGTCTCGCTCATGTCCGGTCAGGGCGTGTTGGCAGCCCTGACTTCGCGCGGGATGGATGCGCATGCCTTTGATCCTGCTCAGCGTGATCTTGCAGAACTCAAAAAAGAAGGCTTTGCACGCTGCTTCATCGCCCTGCATGGCCGCCATGGGGAAGATGGCACGGTGCAAGGCGCTCTGGAGTTACTGGGCATCCCTTACACCGGCTCTGGCGTGATGGCCTCCAGCGTCGCGATTGACAAAATCATGACCAAGCGCATTTGGCGCTTTGAAGGCTTGCCCACGCCTGATTGGCGTATGGTGCGCAGTGGCGCTGAAACTGCGCAGGCTCTCAAGGAGCTGGGCAGCCCGATGATTGTCAAGCCCGCGCGAGAAGGCTCAACGATTGGCTTGGCCAAAGTGACCGAGGCCAGCCAGTGCGACGCGGCCTATGCGCTGGCTGCGCGGCATGATGATTTGGTGCTCTGCGAGCAATTCATTGCGGGCGATGAGGTGACTTGCCCGGTGATTGGTGCGGGCAGTTCAGCGCGCGCGCTGCCCGTGATCAAGATCGTTGCGCCTGATGGCAACTATGACTATCACAACAAATACTTTGGTGAAGAAACGAAGTATCTCGTGCCTTGCGGCTTGCCTGCAGGCGAAGAAGAGGCGATTCAAGAGTTGGTGCTCAAGGCTTACCGCAGCTTGGGTTGCCGTGGCTGGGCGCGCGCCGACGTGATGATTGACGGCAAGACGCGGAAACCCTATTTGCTGGAGATCAATACCTCGCCTGGCATGACCAGCCATTCGCTCGTGCCCATGTCAGCGCGCGCCGCTGGCATCAGCTATGAACAGCTTTGCGAAGATGTGCTCTCTACAGCCACGCTTGATGGAGCGCGCGCATGAACATGGCTGCAAACATGACATCGATGTGGTCAACCATGAGCGCGCCTGAACTTGCTGCGCCGATGGACGTGCGCCTGATGAATATCGTAGCGCTCGTGCTCGGTGCAGCAGCTTGCATGGTGAGCTTGGGGCTGGTGGTGCGCTGGGCGCTGGCGCAGCCGGTGTTTGCGGTATCAAAAATCGTGGTGGAGGGAGACACTTCACATCACAACGCGCTCACGCTGAAAGCCAATGTGGGCGGGCGCATCAGCGGCAATTTCTTCACGCTCGATTTAGCGCAGGCGCGCTCGGTGTTTGAGTCTGTGCCTTGGGTGCGCAAAGCCACCGTGCGCCGCGAGTTCCCCAATCGCTTGCGCGTGACTTTGGAAGAGCATCGCTCCAGTGGTTTTTGGGGTGCAGACAGCGAATCGCGCATGGTCAATAGCTTGGGCGAAGTGTTTGAAGCGAATGCTGGCGATGCGGAAGTGGAAGAGCTGCCGCGCTTGGTTGGAGCTGAGGGCGCATCTGGTTCGGTGCTGGCGATGTATCGGCAGCTCTCTAATGCGTTCAAGCCAGTGGACGCCACGATTGAGCAATTGGAATTATCAGGCCGCAATGGCTGGCGCTTGCAATTGGACAGTGGCACGCAGATGGAATTGGGGCGGGGTAGCCCAGACGAAGTGTTGGCGCGTGTGCAGAAATTTTTAACGACGCACAAGCAGGTGCTCGCGTCTTATCAGCGCTCGGGCTTGGATCGCGTGGAATCTGTGGATCTGCGCCATGGCGAAGGCTACGCAATTCGCCTTGCAGGGGTGACCACGGTGGCTGCTGCCGTGGCTGAGAAGAAATAAGAGGCAAAGATGGCAAAAGAATACAAAGATCTGGTCGTTGGTTTAGATATCGGCACCTCCAAGGTGATGGTGGTGGTGGCTGAGGTGTTGGCCGGTGGTGAATTGAAGCTGGCCGGCTTGGGTGTGTCGCCGGGCAATGGCCTCAAGCGCGGCGTGGTGGTCAACATTGATGCGACGGTACAAAGCATTCAGCAGGCGCTCAAAGAAGCCGAGCTGATGGCCGATTGCAAGATCAGCCGCGTTTACACCGGCATCACGGGCAGCCATATTCGCGGTATCAACTCCAGCGGCATGGTGGCAGTGAAAGATCGTGAAGTGTCTTCAGCCGATGTGGCGCGCGTGGTGGAGACGGCTAAGGCGATCAATATTTCAACCGATCAGCGGCTACTCTTGGTGGAGCCGCAAGAATTTGTGATTGACGGCCAAGATGTGCGCGAGCCGATTGGCATGAGCGGCATTCGCTTGGAAGCGAAGATTCACTTGGTGACCGGTGCGCAGAGCGCGGCAGAAAACATCATCAAATGTGTGCGGCGTTGCGGCTTGGAGGTGGAGCAACTCATGCTCAATCCGCATGCATCAAGCAAAGCCGTGCTGACCGAAGACGAAAAAGATCTCGGTGTGGCGATGGTGGATATCGGCGCGGGTACGACTGATGTGGCGATTTTTACTGGTGGCGCGATTCGCCACACTGCGGTGATCCCGATTGCAGGCGATTTGATCACCAGCGATATCGCGATGGCATTGCGCACGCCGACCAAAGATGCCGAAGAGATCAAGGTCGAGAGCGGCTGCGCCAAGCAATTGCTGGCCGATCCTCAGGCGCAGGTGGAAGTGCCCGGCCTCGGTGATCGCGGGCCGCGCATGCTGGGTAAGCAGGCGCTCTCTGGCGTGATCGAGCCGCGTGTAGAGGAGATTTATCAGCTGGTGCTGCAAGTGATTCGCGAATCGGGCTATGAAGAAGTGTTGTCTTCTGGCATCGTGATCACGGGCGGCAGCGCTGTGATGCCGGGGATGCTCGAATTGGGCGAGGACATTTTCTTGAAACCGGTGCGCCGTGGCCTGCCGCAATACAGCGCGGCTTTGGCTGATATGGTGTCGCAGCCGCGTGCGGCCACCGTGATGGGTTTGCTCGAAGAAGCGCGCATGGCGCGCATGCGCGGCTACAAGGTGGCGCAAAAAAGTGGCGCGATGCAAGGTGCTTTTTCGCGCTTCAAAGATTTTGTGGTGGGGAATTTCTAAAGATGTTCAAAAAACTCTATTTGATGGGCGCTAGCCCACCCCACTGGCCCGGTGCAGGCCCCGGCCACCCAGAAACCAGCAAATTGATCTTGAAACCGCTTACACCAACTGCATTGAAGGAGAATGAAAATGGGCATTGAAATGATTGAAGTCGAAGAGTTCAACCAAGGCACGCAGATCAAAGTGATCGGCGTGGGCGGCGGCGGCGGCAATGCCGTGGAACACATGATCACTTGCAATGTGCAGGGCGTGGAATTTGTGACGGCCAACACCGATGCGCAAGCATTGGCTCGTAGCGCCGCACACAAAACCATTCAGCTGGGCACATCCGGCTTGGGCGCAGGCAGCAAGCCAGAAAAAGGGCGCGACAGTGCGCACAGTGCCGAAGACGAAATCCGCAGCGCGATTGATGGCGCGCACATGCTCTTCATCACTGCCGGTATGGGCGGCGGCACGGGCACAGGTGCTGCGCCTGTGATCGCACGCGTGGCGCGTGAGATGGGCATTCTCACTGTGGGCGTGGTCACCAAGCCTTTTGAATTTGAAGGCGCGCGCCGCATGAGCAATGCGGATGCTGGTCTGGCTGAGCTCGAAGCCAATGTGGATTCACTGATCGTGGTTTTAAATGAGAAATTGCTCGAAGTACTTGGCGATGATGTGACGCAAGACGAGGCCTTTGCCCATGCCAATGATGTGCTCAAGAATGCCGTAGGCGGCATTGCTGAGATCATCAATGTGCCCGGCCATGTGAACGTGGACTTTGAAGACGTGCGCACTGTGATGGGCGAGCCCGGCAAAGCGATGATGGGCACGGCTGCGGCGCAGGGCCCGGATCGTGCGCGCATTGCGGCTGAGCAAGCCGTGGCCTGCCCGCTGCTGGAAGGCATTGATCTTTCCGGTGCAAAAGGTGTGTTGGTGTTGATCACCGCAGCGAAGGGCTCGCTCAAGCTCAGCGAATCCAAGCTCGCGATGAATACGATTCGCGCTTATGCCTCGCCTGATGCGCATGTGATCTACGGCACGGCCTATGACGATAACTTGGGTGACAACATCCGAGTGACGGTGGTGGCCACCGGTCTCTCTCGCCAAGGCTCGCGCCGCACTGCGCCACCGATGCAAGTCGTGCGCACGGGTACGGATGATGCATTTGGCGCTCCAATGATTCCTACGGTGAATCAAGTGGTTGGTCAGAGCCCCGCGAGCGCTGGTATGGGCGCGGCTCAGCCAAGCGGCTATGGAAGCGTGGAGATTCCCAGTGTCTGGCGCACCAATCGCACGCAGGCCACGGCCAAAGTGGATGCGCTCTCGGCTGGTGGCATGGACGATCTAGAAATTCCAGCTTTCTTGCGCAAACAAGCTGATTGATTCATAGCTGAAAGCATGCCTTAAGGCTTGGAAGGGCGACCTTTCAGGCCTTAAGTCTTTTTGTCTACTAAAATTGACTTGTGTTGTTACAAAGAACCA
>JAAFJC010000002.1 GCA_013297925.1 Comamonadaceae bacterium | reverse complement strand
CCCCAGCGGCAAGTTCGCCTATGTGACCAACAACGGCAGCGATAACGTCTCGGCCTACGCCATCAATGCCAGCACCGGCGCGCTTACGGCAGTGGCGGGCAGCCCCTTTGAGTCGGGTGATTTTCCCGTCTCCGTCACGGTCGACCCGAGCGGCCAGTTTGCCTATGTGGCCAACGCTTTCACCGACAACGTCTCGGCCTACAGCATCCACCCCAGCACTGGCGCGCTCACCCCAGTGGCGGGCAGCCCCTTTGCAGCGGGCAGTTCCCCCCGCTCCGTTACGGTCGACCCCGGCGGCAAGTTTGCCTATGTGGCCAACACCGGCACCAACAACGTCTCGGCCTACACCATCAACCCCAGCACCGGCGCGCTCACGGAGGTGGCGGGCAGCCCCTTTTCTGCGGGCAGTGGCCCCATCGCTGTCACGGTCGACCCCAGCGGCAAGTTTGCCTATGTGGCCAACCAAAACAGCCGCAACGTCTCGGCCTACACCATCAATCCGGTCACGGGCACGCTTACCCCGGTAGCGGGCAGCCCCTTTGCGGCGGGCACGTTCCCCCAAAGCATCGTCACCGTACGGCCGCGCTGAGCCTCTGGTGCGGCTCTCTGCCGCACTGGTGATCTATAACATTCAAAATTATTTTGAGTACTTTTCCGACGTGAAACATAGATAGTTAGCTATCATTTGAGGAGTGCTTGACGACGTGCCAAGCACTCAAGCAGCTTCGCGAGCTTGGCACGATTGCCGCATAATGAGCCACATGAAACGTCGCACCCTCCTCTCATCACTTGCCGCATCAGCCATCGCCACGCCAAGCTTTGCCCAAAGCTACCCGAACAAACCCGTTCGCATGATCGTGCCCTTCCCGGCCGGGGGAGCCACCGATGTGCAGGCGCGGGCTTTGTCGATCAAGCTGGGCGAGAAGCTCGGGCAAAACGTGGTGGTGGAAAACCGCCCCGGCGCGGGTGGCACGATTGGCTCACAAGCTGTGGCCCAAAGCGCACCGGATGGCTACACGATTTTGCTCGCGACATCGAGCACGCACAGCATCGGCCCGGTGATCAATGCCAAGATTCCATACGACGCGCAAGCCGATTTCACAGCGCTCGGTCAAGTGGCCACTTCGCCCAATATCGTGCTCGTGCCGCTGTCATCGCCCGCTAAAACAATGGGCGAATTGATCGCCTTCGCCAAGAAGAACCCCGGCAAACTCAACTACGCATCAAGTGGCAATGGCACGATTGTGCATCTCACCTCCGAGCTCTTCAAAGCGCAATCAGGCACCTTCATCGTCCACATCCCCTATCGCGGCACGGCGCTGGCGATTCCTGATTTGATCAGCGGCAAAGTGGATGTGTTGTTTGACTCGCTCGTCTCTGGCTTGCCGCATGTGAAAGACGGCAAGCTGCGCGCGCTGGCCATCACGAGCGAGAAGCGCTCGCCACTCGCACCTGATCTTCCCACGGTGGCCGAGGCCCTGCCCGGCTTTGAATCCGTCACATGGTTTGGCCTGTATGGCCCCAAGGGCATGCCAGCTGACATCGTGCAAAAAATCAACAGTTCCTTGAATGCGGCGCTGACCGACAATGAAGTGAAAGATCGCTTTTCTCGCCTCGGCTCAGAAACAACGCCCAGCACACCTGCCGCTTTCGCCACGCTCGCGCAAAACGAGCGCGCCAAGTGGAAACGCATCATCGAACAACGCAAGATCGTTGTTGAATAAATGAGCTGGCTCAGCAGCTTGCCCTTCAGTGCGCAGACGATTAGCCTGCTGATCGCCAGCAATGTGTTCATGACCATCGCTTGGTATGGGCATCTGAAGAATCTCGCCACTGCACCTTGGTACATCGCCGCGCTCATCAGCTGGGGCATTGCCCTCTTTGAATACTTGCTGCAAGTGCCCGCGAATCGCATTGGTTTTCAACAAGCGGGTTTCAGCGTGGCACAGCTCAAGATCATGCAAGAAGTGATCACGCTCACGATCTTTGTTCCCTTTGCGGTGTTTTATTTGAACGAACCGATCAAGCTCGATTACCTCTGGGCCGGGCTGTGCATGGTGGGCGCGGTGTATTTCATCTTTCGCTCGGCATGATGTGCTCCCATGAAGTGGATTGATACGCATAGCCATCTGGATGCGCCAGATTTTGAGAGAAATGGGCTGGTAGCCGGCGATTTAATTGCGCAAAGCGCTATTACTAATGTAGCGATGAGCGTGATCCCGGCGGTGGAGACAAGCAACTTCGCAACCGTGCGTGAGCTGGCTCATGCGCACCATCAAGCTTACGGTTTTGGCATTCATCCGCTCTATGTGCCGCGAGCTCAAGAGGCAGACTTGGCTGAGCTTGATGCACAGCTCATGCAGCATCGCGATGATCCGCGCTTGATCGCCGTTGGTGAAATCGGCTTGGATTTTTTCGTGCCTGAGCTGTGTACAGAAGCGATGCGCGAGAAGCAAACGGCTTTCTATCGCGCCCAGCTGAAAATCGCCAAGCAACACATGCTCCCCGTGATCCTGCATGTGCGCAAAAGCGCCGATCACTTGCTACACGCCCTGCGCGAGATCGGCAGCCACGGCGGCATTGCGCATGCCTTCAATGGCTCTGAGCAACAGGCGATGCAGTTCGTCGAGATGGGTTTCTGCTTGGGCTTTGGCGGCACGGTGACTTACGAGCGCTCGCAAAACATTCGCGCCTTAGCAAAAAGCCTGTCAGCAGAAGCTATCGTGATGGAAACCGACGCACCTGATATTCCTCCGCAGTGGATTTACGCCACGGCAGAGGAGCGCGCGGCTGGCAAGCCGCAGGGCATCAACTCGCCGCTGGAGCTACCGCGCATTGGGCAAGTGCTCGCCGAGCTGCGGGGCGTGTCCCCCGAGGCCTGGGCGGCACAAACCACAGCGAACGCCACGCGCGTCTTGCCCAAGCTGAAAGCCCTGCTGTGATCTTGCATGGCCTGCCGCCGCTGATTGCACCCAACACCCGCGTGCTGATCCTCGGCAGCTTTCCGGGCGTGAAATCCCTGGAAACTCAGCAGTACTACGGCCATCCGCAAAATCACTTCTGGAAACTCGTTTTTAGCATCGTTTTTAGAGCTTTTTCGCCCTCTCGCCGGCAAGAAATATGCGCGGGCAGCTATGAAATAAGGAGCAAGGCACTACTTGCGAATGGCATAGGCTGCTGGGATATGTATGCCAGCTGCGAGCGCGAAGGCTCGCTCGATTCTGCGATCCGCAACGCCAAGCTCAACGATCTGGCCAGCCTGAAAAAGCTCTGCCCGCAACTTCAAGCCATCGCCCACAATGGCGGCGAGAGTTACTCCCATGCGAAGCACACGCAAGCCCTCGGCCTGCCCGTCTACAAACTTCCCTCCAGCAGCCCTGCAAATGCTTCTTGGAGCTTTGAGCGTAAGCTATTGTCTTGGCAAGAAGCACTCGCTCCACATTTGAAAACCTCATGAAAAGAACCAATCTCCCCCAAGTGAACATGTCCGAGATGGGCGGCATCCGCTATCTACACCTCGGCACAGAATGGGTACAAGGCAGCATGTTGATTGACAAGCCTTTCGAGATTGAACTCGAATACGTGCAGCGCATGATGGCTTGGCTGCTGTTTTTTGAGCCGGTTAAAGTGAAAAAACTCCACGCCATGCAGCTTGGCTTGGGCGCAGGCACGATCACCAAGGCTTGCTACAAAACATTGAAGATGAGCACCACGGTTTTGGAGATCAATCCGGCTGTGGTGGCTGCTTGTCAGCATTGGTTCAAACTGCCGCCGCAGGATAAGCGCCTGCACATCATCCTCGCCGATGCGATGAAGACGCTCTCAAATTGGGATCGCTCCGCGCAGGAAATACGCCGGCTAAATTCCGATTTGAGCAATAATTTTATTGATTGTGCTCAAGTGGATTTGTATGACCACGAAGCCGCAGCCCCGGTGCTCGACAGCGCTGAGTTTTACCAAGCCGTGCGCAGCACGCTCACCGATGAAGGCATCATGACAGTCAATCTTTTTGGCCGCAGCTCCAGCTTTGACAAGAGCCTCGCGCAGATCAGCAAAGCCTTTGGCGAAGAAGCGGTGTGGAGCTTCAAGCCCACCAAAGAAGGCAACACCGTGATCCTCGCGCAGCGCACGCCATCGCGCCCCAAACGCGATCTGCTGGCCGCGCGTGCGGAGCTGATTGAAGCCATGTTTGCCCTGCCTGCCCGCAAGTGGCTGCGCCTGCTCAAACCCCTCGTCAAATAGCCTCCAAAATAGTTGCTAACATGTGCCCATGAACGCCGTTGCCACCCCCGCCAAATCCACCTCCATTGCCCACCGTGGCCCGCTGGATTGGCGGCATATCGTGCAATGGCTGCAAGCGGATGGTGTGATCTCGCTGCAAGAGGCCAAGCGCACGGTGGATCGTTGCTCCAAGGCTGAGAGCGCGCAACATCCGTTGGTGCGCCTGGCGGCTGTGGCGATCACGCGCGCTTCGGATGGCAAGCCGCTGGATATCGAAGCGCTCACGCAGTTCTTAGCGCTCAAAGCTGGCATGGAGTATTTCCGCATTGATCCGCTCAAGGTGGATGTGGGCAAGGTGGCGGAGACGATGAGTGCAACGTATGCTGAGCGGCATGGCATCTTGCCGGTTCAGGTGTTGCCCACCCAAGTGGTGGTGGCCACCAGCCAGCCCTTTATCACCGATTGGATCGAAGAGGTGGAGCGGCAAGCAAGGCGCAGCGTGCGCGTGGTCGTAGCTAGCCCGCAGGATATTCATAAGTTCACGGCAGAGTTTTTCGCACTTGCCAAATCGGTGCGCAACGTCACCAAAGCAGGCGGCAACTCTGGAGGCGCGAGCTTTGAGCAACTGGTCGAGCTCGGAAAGACTAATAAACAGCTCGATGCGAACGATCAAGGCGTGGTGCAAGTGGTCGATTGGCTTTGGCAATACGCTTTCGATCAACGCGCCAGTGATATTCACCTAGAGCCGCGCCGCGAGCAAGGCGTGATTCGCTTCCGGATTGATGGCGTGTTGCATGCGGTGTATCAAGTGCCGCTGCAAGTGATGAATGCGATGGTGGCACGCATCAAGCTGCTCGGTCGCATGGACGTGGTGGAAAAGCGCCGCCCGCTGGATGGCCGTATCAAGACGAAGAATCCGCGTGGCGATGAGGTGGAAATGCGCCTGTCCACCTTGCCCACCGCCTTCGGCGAAAAAATGGTGATGCGGATTTTCGATCCAGACAACGCCGTGAAAGATCTAGAAGGCTTAGGCTTCTCCGAACACGATGCCACGCGCTGGGAAGAGCTCGTCAAGCGCCCCTACGGCATCATTCTCGTCACCGGCCCCACGGGCTCTGGTAAAACAACCACGCTGTATTCCACGCTCAAGCGCTTGGCCACAGAGGAAGTCAACGTCAGCTCGATTGAAGATCCGATTGAGATGATCGAGCCTACCTTCAACCAAACGCAGGTGCAGCACCAGCTCGATTTCGGCTTCGCCGAAGGCTTGCGCGCCCTGATGCGGCAAGACCCAGACATCATCATGGTCGGCGAGATCCGCGATTTAGAGACGGCAGAGATGGCCGTGCAAGCGGCGCTCACAGGCCACCTCGTTTTCTCCACCCTGCACACCAACGACGCACCCAGCGCCGTAGCCCGCCTGATGGAGCTGGGCATTCCGCCTTATCTCATCAACGCCACCGTGCTCGGCGTGCTCGCCCAGCGCCTCGTGCGCACGCTTTGCGATCAATGCAAGCAACCCATTGAGAGCGCATCACCCGATGCGATCAACGAGCTCATCAAACCGTGGAAGATCAATGCCGGCTACAAGCCCTACAAGCCGATCGGCTGCGTCGATTGCCGCATGACAGGCTACCGTGGCCGCATGGGCGTGTATGAGCTGCTCACCATCACCGAAAGCTTCAAAGCCTTGGTCAACAAGGAAGCCAACATGGATGCCACCCGCAAGCAAGGCATCACAGACGGCATGCGCCCCTTGCGCTTAGCTGCCGCTCTGCGAGTGGCCGATGGGATGACGACGATGGAAGAGGTATTGACTTCGACGCCTTTGATGGGCTGAAGTCAGTCGAGGGATTCAAGCCAGATCAAGCCGCTTGCAAATCTCTGTCACCGTTGCTGCTTGGTTCATGCTGTAGAAATGCAGACCGGGAACGCCAGCGTTGCGCAACTGATCGCACAAATCTGTGACGACATCGAGGCCGAAAGATTTGATGGAGGCGGTGTCATCCCCGAAAGCTTGCAGCCGCGTGCGAATCCAGCGGGGGATTTCTGCACCGCAAGCATCGGAGAAGCGCATGAGCTGGGATGAATTGGTGATCGGCATGATGCCGGGCACGACGGGGATCGTTGCACCGAGTTTGTGGGCATCGTCCACAAAGCGAAAATAGGCATCGCTGTTGAAGAAGTATTGCGTGATCGCGCTGCTTGCGCCCGCTTTGACTTTCATCGCGTAGGCGAGTAAATCCGTCTCCGGGGATTTAGCCTGCGGATGCATCTCTGGATAGCAGCCCACTTCGATATGAAACGCATCGCCCGTCTCGGCGCGGATGAAAGCAATCAGCTCGCTGGCATATTTGAATTCACCAAACGCGCCATAGCCGCTGGGCAAATCGCCGCGCAGCGCGACCATACGCTTGATGCCCGCTTGCTTGAATAACTCAAGCTGTGCGCGCACGCTCTCTTTGCTCGCCCCAATGCAACTGAAATGCGGCGCGGCATCGAAACCATCTGCAATGATAGCTTGCACGGTTTGCAGCGTGCCATCTTGCGTGGAACCACCAGCGCCATACGTCACGCTGAAAAATTGCGGCTTGAGCTCATAGAGTTTCTTGCGCACGGCAACAAGCTTCTCTGCGCCCTCGGGCGTTTTTGGCGGGAAGAATTCAAAACTGATCGGAAGTTTGTTCATAGCCACTCCTTCACGGCATGCACGAAGAATTCGCGATTGCCGTCTCCGCCCGAAATCGGGCTTTCAAAATAATTTTTAACTGCGAAGCCGACTTGCAGATAGCTCTCGCGAATGCGTTGCTCGACTTTTTCGTAGAGCGAAGCATCTTTGACGATACCGCCTTTCGCCAAATCACCGGGCTGCAATTCAAACTGTGGTTTCACGAGCATGAGCACATCAGCACCTTTGATGAGCAGCTCCGTAAAGCGCGGCACGAGCAAAGTCTGCGATATAAACGATACGTCGCCTACTAGCAGCTGAAATCCTTGCTTTTTAAGGCTTAATGGGCTGTTCGCCGGCATAGAATCTGCGCAACGCGCTATTAAATCAGGAGTATTCAACTCTCGTGCATTGATCTTCTCAATGCAGATCACACGCTCGTCATCACGCAACTTCTGATGCAACTGCGCATGCCCGACATCCACACCGACGACAAAGGCCGCACCGTGCTGCAACAAGCAATCCGTGAAGCCACCGGTGCTTTGACCAACGTCAAGACATAGCTTTCCTTGCGCTTCAATGCCGCTTTTCGCCAACGCACCTTCCAGCTTCAAACCGCCACGAGAAACGTATCTCGCCTCGGCCGCATTAAGCAATTCCAGCTCAACATCGTCACACAACTCATCGCTTTTGCTAACAGCCTTCCACCCCTCGCGCGTGAGCTTACGCACACCCGAGTCAATCAAACGCTGCGCTTGACTACGCGAAGCAGCCAAGCCGCGATGAACAAGAAGTTGATCGGCTCGCATGGGTCAAATCAGAATGCAAAAACCGGACGCAGAAGTCGCAGAGGTTTCGCAGAGGGCGCAAAAGAATCCCAAATTTGGATTTGTCTTTTCTGCGTCTTCTGCGTAACTTTTGCGCCCTCTGCGTCCGGTATTTTTCTTGCTGAAGGTCAGAGCTTAATAACGGTACGTGTCCGCCTTGTAAGGCCCAGCCACTTTCACGCCGATGTAATCAGCCTGCTCTTTAGACAGCTCGGTCAGCATCGCGCCCACTTTCTTCAAGTGCAGGCGTGCAACCTTCTCATCCAAATGCTTAGGCAACACATACACCTTGCCAGATTGATAGTCTTTGGACTTGGTGAAGAGCTCGATCTGTGCAATCGTTTGATTCGCAAACGAAGAAGACATCACAAAGCTAGGGTGGCCCGTGCCGCAGCCCAAATTCACCAGACGGCCTTTGGCCAGCATGATGATGCGCTTGGCTGGGTTCTTGCCCTTCTTCGGGAAGATCACATGATCGACTTGCGGCTTGATCTCTTCCCACTTGAGTTTGGAGAGCGAAGCGACGTCAATTTCATTGTCGAAGTGACCAATGTTACAAACGATGGCCTGATCTTTCATGGCCTCCATGTGCTTGTAGGTGATTACGTCTTTGTTGCCGGTGGCAGAGACAAAGATGTCGGCTTTGTCAGCCGCGTATTCCATCGTCACGACTTTGTAGCCTTCCATCGCGGCTTGCAAAGCGTTGATCGGGTCAATCTCAGTCACCCACACTTGTGCGGAGAGTGCGCGCAGTGCTTGAGCAGAACCTTTGCCCACATCGCCATAACCCATCACCACGGCCACTTTGCCAGCAATCATCACGTCGGTCGCGCGCTTGATCGCGTCAACCAAGGATTCGCGGCAGCCATAGAGGTTGTCGAACTTGGATTTCGTCACGCTGTCGTTCACGTTGATCGCGCGGAAAGCGAGCGTGCCCTTGGCAGACATTTCGTTCAGGCGCAGCACACCCGTCGTCGTCTCTTCCGTCACGCCGATGATATTTTTGATGCGGCGTGAATACCATGTGGGATCAACTTTGAGCTTAGCCTTGATCGCCGCGAACAGCTCGATCTCTTCTTCGCTGCCTGGCTTGGCCAACACTTTGATGTCTTTCTCGGCCTTGGTGCCTAGGTGCATCAAGAGCGTTGCGTCGCCGCCGTCGTCCAAAATCATGTTCGGGCCTTCTTCAGCCGTGCCCTTTTTGCCGCTGAATTCAAAGATGCGATGGGTGTAATCCCAATAGTCTTTGAGGTTTTCGCCTTTGTAGGCAAACACTGGCGTGCCGGCCACCACGAGCGCTGCAGCGGCGTGATCTTGCGTGGAGTAAATATTGCAAGAAGCCCAGCGCACATCAGCGCCCAGAGCTTCTAGCGTCTGTACCAGCACAGCCGTTTGAATCGTCATGTGCAGCGAGCCGGTGATACGCGCGCCCTTCAAAGGCTTCTTCTTGGCAAACTCTTCACGAATGGCCATCAAGCCGGGCATTTCCGTCTCGGCAATATTGATCTCTTTCTGACCCCAGCCAGCAAGTGACAGGTCAGCAATTTCGTAATCTTGATTCTTAATCGGCTTCAAAACAGCGCTCATGGTTAACTCCAGTGGTTAAAAAAAGTCCACTGACCAGCGTGCCAAACCAAGAGGGGGAGGCTCACCACACATCATCAATGGGTGAGCGTCGTTGCAAAACACATAATGTGAGTTCCGAGCCTCACGCCATGCTTCTCATCAGGAGAAGAGGCGCTGCAACGCTCCTCGGAAGCCATTATTTTAGCCGAGAATCGTTATTCCTTGCTTACCAAGTGATTTGATCAAACAGGCGTTGCAAGCGCTGCGCTTTGGACGCATTGAGTTGCCGTGCCCACGCGATTCGACCTTGGAGATAGGCTTTGAAGTCAGGGTGACCCATCGAATTTTGAGAAGCTACGCCATTGACAACGCATTGGTGCAACCTCGCCTTGAGATGATCAAACTCTTCGCGCGACAAGTTGGTTTTGGTGTTCACGACCACGCCTGTGATGCGCTGCTGCTGGTGCGCGGGCATGCAGCGGGTTTTGTCGGGATGAAGAATGAACCCTTCACTTTCAATGATCGCCTTGACCCAAACCGCAAATACTCGGAAATCTGCGCGCAAGTGCTTCTCGCCGGAGAACACCAGATCATCCGCATAACGGCTGTAACGTGCGCCAAACTTATCCGCCAAGCCCGATAGACGCAAATCCAGTGAAAATGCAGCCAAATTCGCAAGAGTAGGCGAACTGGGCGCGCCTTGAGCAAGATGAGGGATACGCAAGCGCTGTGCAGCGCCAGCATGAACACCTCTTTCATCAAGCAGTCGCTCAACAATCATGCGCGATGTTCGATTCGTACAAATTGTGGTCAGCGCTTTTGACACGCCTTCTGGATACCCTAAAGTCCGAAAAATGGCGTGGACGCGGGCTGCGGTAATTGAGGTGAAAAAATCTTTGAGATCGAAACGAATCACAACGTCCTGACCCGAGTGCATCAGCGCGTGGCTGATCACAGAGCGCCCTGCACAAAACCCATGCGCGGCCTCATGCAATGGTATGCGGTTGAGTAATTTATCCAGCAGTTGGCGTTGAGCTGCTTTCATCCGTGCTTTAGGCATTTCCAGCAAACGCAAGCCGCCAGAAGCTTTAGGTATAAGCCGATAACGATAATGACCCGCGCCCGGCAAGCGCTCCAAGGGCAATTCTGGCGCGAGCCAGTGCAATTGCTCTGTGCTAACTTTCAAGAATTCAGCCAACATCACATCATCGGTGATAGCTGGCAATTCACAATCTTGTAAGGCAAAAGGTCGCAAGCCCATAGTCGCCCTATGCATGAACAACTGGCGAATACGCGGCGACTCTACTTGTCTAAATGCTTCATCAAAGCGAGCATCTTTCATCAAACGCTCAGATAGCGTGTCAACAGTGAAATTCTGCCAAGTGGGAAGTGACAGCTTAGCTAAAGGTCGAATCAAACGCTTGAGCCATGGAGGATTGCCATTAAGCGCCATAGATGCTTGCGCGAGCAATCCTTCGGCTGAAAAATCGCCGTTTTCCCTGAATCGGGCGAGCAGTGCTCGGGCTATTCCGCGTGCGATCCAGTGTCTGTCATTCATAGGTGCTTAGAAGCTTGGCATCAGCGCTTCAACCAACCGGTCTCGCATTAGCTGATCTGCGCTGAAAGCGCAGGTCGGGCTCATGCACCGAAATGCACACCTATCCAATAACCCCGGGGATGCCCCGGAGCGCCAGGATTGCAGACGAATCAGCAATCTTGACAACTCTTGAAGCGCTGATGCCGTTTTGATTCTAACCAGAGCGGGAGCGTAAACTCATTTCTGATGCTTAATTGAGCTGTGCTCTTCGCTCCTTCGCAACAGCCAAGTTTTGAGCAGGCTACGGCATCCGCTGTTGAGCAAGTAAATCGCAACGATCACGATCAACCAATTGCTCATCGCGAAACCCGGCTGATCAAAGCGCACTGGCAATTTCGTCATCTCTACCAAAGTGCCGCTGCCGACCAAGGCAAGCAATGCGGCTACTATTTGAGCCCAAACAGGCAATCGCTCTTGACTCTTGACATGATCAGCGCGCTTTCTGCGCCAAATTAGCCTCATGACGACCGCTGCAGCAATGCAAGCCAAGACCATACCCACGACAACTTTACCCAATGCAAAGCAAATCACCGAGCCGCCACCTGGAACTGTAACCTGCACAGCCATACCAACAAGGTCGACAAGCGCGTTCGCTGAGTCTTTGATCTTGGTTTTGAGATTGAAGCTTGGTAAAAATTTCATGCGAACGAATTTAGCAAGGCTGGATGAATCAGGCCAGCAACGAGCTTCTCTCTAAAGCGCTCAGGTAAAATCCTAAGCTGTTTTGCTTTGCGGCAAACATACAGCTCTCGCAAGCCCTTTCAGGCTACAAATTAACTCTTTTTCGTTTAACAACCAGTGCCTCATCGGCGGCTGGGTGCTTTGAACTTTGACATCGTGACTCTCGCTACTGAAACCCGCCGCCGCCGCACCTTTGCCATCATCTCCCACCCTGATGCTGGTAAGACCACGCTGACTGAAAAGCTTTTGTTGTTTTCGGGCGCGATTCATATTGCTGGCTCGGTGAAGGCGCGCAAGGCTTCTCGGCATGCGACATCGGATTGGATGGAGATTGAGAAGCAGCGCGGCATTTCTGTGGCATCGTCTGTGATGCAGATGCTGTATCGCGATCACGTGATCAACTTGCTCGACACGCCTGGTCACCGTGATTTTTCGGAAGACACCTATCGCGTGCTCACGGCGGTGGATTCGGCGCTGATGGTGATTGACGCGGCCAATGGCGTGGAGCCGCAGACGCGGCGTTTGATTGAAGTCTGCCGCCAGCGCAATACGCCGATCATCACGTTTGTGAACAAGATGGATCGCGAAGGCCGCGATCCGCTGGAGCTGCTCGATGAAGTGGAGCAGGCGCTGGGTATGCCTTGCGTGCCAATGGCTTGGCCGGTGGGGCAAGGCAAGCTGTTTGCGGGCATCATGGATTTGCGCAAGGAGCAGATGCGCCTCTTCAAACCGGGGGCGGATAAGCTGGCCGATGAAGGCGATGAGATCGTGCCCTTTACCGAGAAAGACAAACTGCGCGAACGCATTGGCGCGGAGTTTGAACTTGCCGAAGGCAATGTGGAGTTGGTGCAAGAAGCCGCGCCACGCTATGACGAAGCAGCGTTTCTCGCTGCCAAGCAAACGCCCGTGTTTTTCGGCTCGGCCATCAACAACTTCGGCATCCGCGAAGTGCTCGATGCGATTGCCGATCTCGCGCCGCCACCGCGCCTGCGCGTGAGCAGCGGGCTCAAAGGCGCAGCAGAGCGCGAAGTGCAGCCTGAGCAAGACGGTTTCTCAGGAGTCGTCTTCAAAGTGCAAGCCAATATGGATCCATCGCACCGCGACCGCATCGCCTTCGTGCGTGTGTGCTCAGGCAAGTTCAGCAGCGGCATGAAGCTCAAGGTGCAGCGCACGGCGAAGGAGCTACGGCCTACATCTGTGGTAACTTTCATGTCGCAGAGGCGCGAAGCCGTGGAAGAGGCCTTTGCAGGAGACATCATCGGCTTCACCACGCATGGCGGCGTGCAGCTAGGCGACACGATCACCGAAGGCATGGGCAGCCAAGCCGATCTGCAATACACCGGTCTGCCCTTCTTCGCGCCTGAAATGTTTCAAGCGGTGGAGCTGGCCAATCCGATGAAATCCAAGCAACTCCAGCAAGGCTTGATGCAGCTCGGTGAAGAAGGCGCGATTCAAGTCTTTCGCCCGCACGCGGGTGGCAACATGCTGCTCGGCGCGATTGGGCAATTGCAGTTTGAGGTGGTGCAGCATCGCTTGAAAGCCGAATACGGCGTGGACGCCCGACTGATGGGATCAAGCTACACCGGCGCGCGCTGGATCACTTGCGATGACGAAACCGCGATGCGCGAATTCGTCGCAAAAAATCAAGCCAAGCTAGCACTCGACGGCGTAGATGCCCTAGCCTATCTGCTCACCTCACCCTACGATCTGCGCCTCACCCAAGAGCGCCACCCCAAAATCCAGTTCCACGCGCTGCGCGAGCATGCGGGGTTGGAATTACAAAACGGCTAGAGCCGATGACAAAACGGATGGCGCCTCTTGCCGAGTGGCCCTTGGAAGCACGCCGACAAATCATCGGCGTGTTTACCGACATTGACGACACGCTCACTACGGATGGTGCGATCACTGATGATGCGCTTCAAGCTCTGCATGATTTGAAAGCAGCAGGCCTGCATGTGATCGCCATCACCGGGCGACCTGTAGGTTGGAGCGAGCCCTTTGCAACTGTGTGGCCCGTCGATGCCATCGTGGCAGAGAACGGTTCTGTGGCGCTTTTTAAGAGAAAAAAAGGTAACTCGCACGCATCCAGTCTGGATACTTTGCTATCAAAATCATATCAGATAGATGCAGCAACGCGTGAGCACAACTACGCACATTTGCAACGCGTCCTCAGTCGCATTGAGCGCGAAGTGCAGGGCGCAAAGCGCAGCACAGACAGCGCAGGCCGCGAAACAGATATCGCCATAGATCACAGCGAGTTCACCCAGCTACCGCAAGAAGCCATCGCTCAAGTCGTGCAAATCATGCAAGCCGAAGGGCTGCAAGCTACCGTGAGCTCCATCCACATCAACGGCTGGATCGGCTCACACAACAAGCTCCAAGGTGCGCACTGGATCTCGCGAGAGCTGTTGCAGCGCGACTTATCCCAAGAGATGCAGCGCTGGGCGTATGTAGGTGATTCAACCAATGATCAGTTGATGTTTGAAGCATTCGACAGCAGCGTCGGCGTGGCAAACATCGCTCGCTTCTTGCTGGAGCTCAAGCACTTGCCGCGTTACATCACGCAAGCTGAACGCGGAGCGGGCTTTGCCGAAGTCGCGGCCTGCTTGAAGCTCTAAGACGCGTAAACAATCTGCGCATCCCCTGCATGCGCCTGTGCGATCCAGCTTGCCAGCGCAGCGTCGCTCGGGAAAAATTTAGCGCGTTCGCCTAGCTCAATTTCTGCGCTGGCGTTCAGGCCTTCGCCTTCGCGCCATACGGCATAGCGCACGGGCAGGCCGCGCAGCAGTGTGCCCTGCTCCGTCTCTTCCTTCTTCGGCGGAAACTCGCGCACCATGCGATCCAGATCAGGGGCTTTGCCATTGACCGCGACTTTGAGATAGCGGCCAAACTTGGCGCGTGCTGTAGCCAAATCCCAGATGCGGTTGACCTGCATGCGCAATCCGCCAGAGAAACGATCCGGTTGCACCTTGCCTTCAAAAATCAACAGCTCATCGTCTTTGAGCGTGAGCTTGTTGGCGTTCAGCAGAGCTTCATCGGCCGTGGCTTCGATCACGCCGGATTTATCATCAATTTTGAAAATCGCGAGTTTGCCGCGCTGGCCGTTGATCACACGCATATCGCTCACGATGCCACACACAGTGCGCGGCTCGCGCGATTCCATCAGGTCATCCACTTTGAGCTTCACAAACTGGCGCAGCTCGCGCTCGCTCTCGTCAAACAAATGGCCGGAGAGGAAAAAGCCCACCGCCGTTTTCTCTAGCGATAAGCGCTCTTTCACGCCCCAGGGCATGGCCTCCACCAATGGCGGCTCTTGCGTGCTCGCGGCGTGAGAATCCATCATGTCAAAGAGGCCGCCTTGGTTGGCATTGGCTTCCAGCGTCTCGGCAAAATCCATCGCCAGATCAACCGAAGCCAAAAGCGCGGCACGATTGAGATGCAGGCTGTCAAACGCGCCGGCTTTGATCAGCGCCTCCACCGTGCGCTTGTTGATCTTGGCGCGTTCGACCCGCGCACAGAAATCAAACAAGCTGGTGAACAAACCGCCTTCTTCTCTGGCTTTAATGATGGCTTCCACTGCTTGCTGCCCCGTGCCTTTGACTGCGCCCAAGCCATAGCGAATCACCTTGTCGCTCACGGGCTCAAAGCGATAAGCGCCGCGATTTACATCGGGCGGCTCAAAGGTCAAGCCGAAGTGATTGGTGGCATCTTCAAACAGCATTTTCAGCTTGTCTGTGTTGTCCATCTCAATCGTCATGTTGGCGCAGAAGAATTCGGCGGTGAAGTGACGCTTGAGCCAGCCGGTGTGATACGCGAGGAGCGAATAAGCAGCAGCGTGAGACTTGTTAAAGCCGTAGCCCGCAAACTTCTCCATCAAATCAAAAATCTCATCGGCCTTGGCTTCTGGAATATCGTTTTTCGAAGCGCCTGCGCGGAAGATGCCGCGATGCTCAGCCATCTCCTCAGCCTTCTTCTTACCCATCGCGCGGCGCAGCAAATCCGCGCCACCGAGCGAATAGCCGCCCAAGATCTGCGCCGTCTGCATCACCTGCTCTTGATAGACCATGATGCCGTAGGTCTCGCTCAGCATTTCGGCCACCAGGGGATGCGGATACTCAATCTCCTCGCGGCCATGCTTGCGGGCCACGAAGCTGGGGATCAGATCCATCGGGCCGGGGCGATAGAGGGCGTTGAGCGCAATCAAATCCTCCAGCCGAGTGGGCTTGGCATCGCGCAGCATGCCTTGCATGCCTCGGCTTTCAAACTGGAACACCGCTTCCGTTTTGCCATCTGCAAAGAGCTTGTAGGTGTGCGCATCGTTGAGCGGAATCGCTTCAAACGAAAAGCCTTTCTGCCCCGGATGGCGCTGCACGATGAAATCTTTAGCGAGCTCCAAAATCGTGAGCGTAGCTAAGCCCAAGAAGTCAAACTTCACCAGGCCAACAGCTTCCACATCGTCTTTGTCATACTGGCTCACCGCTGAATCGGAGCCGGGCTGCTGATAGAGCGGGCAAAAATCCGTGAGCTTGCCCGGCGCAATCAACACGCCGCCGGCATGCATGCCCACATTTCGCGTCATGCCCTCCAGCTTTTGCGCCATATCGACCAGGGTGCGCACTTCTTCTTCACGGTCATAGCGCTCCTGGAAGACGGGCTCGGCTTTCAACGCACCATCTAGCGTGATGTATTGCCCCGGCTTATTGGGAATGAGCTTGCTGATGCCATCGCAAAAGGTGTAGCTCATGTCCATCACGCGACCCACATCGCGCACAGCCGCGCGCGCCGCCATCGTGCCAAAGGTGACGATCTGGCTCACCGCCTCTTTGCCGTATTTGGCTTTCACATAATCAATCACGCGATCGCGATTGGCTTGGCAAAAGTCAATATCAAAGTCGGGCATGGAGACGCGCTCTGGATTCAAGAAGCGCTCAAACAGTAGCTTGTATTGCAAAGGATCGAGGTCGGTGATCTTCAATGCATAGGCCACGAGAGAGCCCGCGCCTGAGCCGCGCCCCGGCCCCACGGGGCAGCCATTACTTTTCGCCCACTGAATGAAATCACCCACGATGAGGAAGTAGCCCGGAAAGCCCATCTTCAAAATCGTGCCGATTTCAAATTCGAGCCGCGCCAGATATTCCGGCATCTGCTTCTCGCGCTCCGTTGCATCGGGATAGAGCATCAGCATCCGCTCTTTCAAGCCTTCGTGCGATGCATGGCGGAAATACTCTTCGGGCGAGAGCTGCTGGCCGTTGACGAGCGGCGTGGGGAAATGCGGCAGCTTGGATTTACCCAATTCAAGCGTGAGACTGCAACGTTTGGCAATCTCCAGCGTATTGGCCAAGGCGCTGGGTACATCGGTAAACAGCGCTGCCATCTCGTCGCTCGATTTGAAATACTGCTCGCGCGTGAACTTGCGCACGCGCCGCGCATTGCCCAAAATTTCACCTTCAGAAATGCAAATGCGCGCTTCGTGCGCTTCGTAATCTCCGGGTTTTAAAAATTGCACAGGATGCGTGGCCACCACGGGCAGCTTGCATCGCGCAGCGAGCTTCACAGCGGCGGCCACATGCGCTTCGTCATCGGCACGGCCTGCGCGCTGCAGCTCGATATAAAAGCGATGCGGGAACATCGTGGCCAACTGCAAAGCAAGCTCGCCTGCCTTGGCCTCATCGCCTTGCAAGAGCGCAGCGCCCAGAGGCCCAGCTTGCGCGCCGGAGAGCAAGATCAAGCCTTCAGAGAGCTCTTGCAGCCAAGCGAGCTTGCAAACGGCGTTGGCGCGAACGGCATTTTGCGTCCAACCGCGTGAGATCAGCTCGCAGAGATTCAAGTAGCCGGTTGTGTTTTGCACCAGAAGCACGATGCGCGAGGTGACAGGTTCTTTGCCTGCTTCGCTGATGCCAGCATCAAGCAACAACTCCGCGCCGATGACGGGCTTAACGCCCTTTCCACGGCCTTCTTTGTAGAACTTCACCGCCCCAAACAGATTGTTGAAATCCGTGATGGCCAGCGCCGCTTGAGAAAATGTGGCCGCAGATTTAGCCGCCTCCTCAATGCGCACCGTGCCATCCACCACAGAAAATTCGGAATGCAAACGCAGGTGAACGAAGGGGGATGATGTGCTGCTCATTCAATCATTTTAGAGCCACAAAATGCAAAAATCCGCATTGGTTTACACCTTTGCGGATTTCTTTGATCACTATCAATTAGATAGCTGCTCGCGCAGTATTTGTGACGGCTAGATACCGTTTTTGACTAAAAACTATCAGATGTAGCTCACAGCAATGATCTCGTAATGCTTCTCGCCACCCGGCGTGAATACCACTACCGCATCGCCCTCTTCTTTGCCAATCATGGCGCGCGCCACTGGAGAAGACACATTCACCAAGCCATGCTTCAAATCCGCCTCATCTTCACCCACGATTTGGTATTTCACTTTTGCCCCAGTTTCATCATCTTCCAGCTCTACCGTAGCGCCAAACACCACGCGGCCGCCAGCATCTACCTCGGTAGGATCAATGATTTGCGCCGCAGACAGCTTGCTTTCAATCTCTTGAATCCGCCCTTCAATAAAACCTTGGCGATCTTTCGCGGCATCGTATTCCGCGTTCTCGCTCAAATCACCCTGCGCGCGCGCTTCGGAGATAGCATTGATCACCCAAGGCCGTTGCACGGTCTTGAGGTCATGAAGTTCGGTACGCAGCTTTTCAGCGCCGCGTTTGGTAATAGGAATCGTTGCCATGGTGAAAGTCTCAGCGAAGTGTCTCTACAAAAAGCAAACCGCTGGCTTGAAGGCCAGCGGCTTTTGCTTGGAATGAATGAATTTTAGCGCAGGCTAGCGCTCAACTCAAGCCAACTGTGCATGCATCTCCTGCACCGAAATCACACCAAGTTTGTCGATGTATTTCATGCCCTCAACGGCGGCTTCCGCTCCGGCAATGGTCGTGAAAGTCGTCACACGCGCGAGCAGGGAAGACGTGCGAATCGCGCGGCTGTCGGTGATCGCGTTGCGGCGCTCTTCCACGGTGTTGATCACCAAACAAATTTCGTTGTTTTTGATCATGTCCACCACGTGCGGGCGGCCTTCGGCGACTTTGTTGACCGTTTGCACGACCAGACCTGCGCCAGCAATCGCCGCAGCAGTGCCTTTGGTGGCGATGAGATCAAACCCCATAGCCGTGAGCTCTTTGGCCACTTCGACGGCGCGTGCTTTGTCATTGTTTTTCACCGTGAGGAAGACTTTGCCGTTTTTGCTGCCGTCTTTCTTGGTTGGGCGAGGAAGAGTCGTGCCTGCGCCGAGCTGGCTCTTCACAAAGGCTTCGCCAAAGGTTTTGCCTACGCCCATCACTTCGCCGGTGGATTTCATCTCGGGGCCGAGGATGGTGTCCACGCCGGGGAATTTCACGAAGGGGAAGACGGCTTCTTTCACGCTGAAATACGGCGGCGTGACTTCTTTGGTGATGCCTTGGCTGGCCAAAGACTGGCCTGCCATGCAACGCGCTGCGACTTTGGCGAGCTGAATGCCGGTGGCTTTGCTTACGTAAGGCACGGTGCGGCTGGCGCGAGGATTGACTTCGAGCACGTAAATCACATCTTTTCCATCGCGATGCTGAATGGCGAATTGCACGTTCATCAAACCAACGACCGACAGACCAGCCGCCATCTCGCGGGTTTGGCGCTTGAGCTCGTCAATCGTCTCGGCTGAGAGCGAATAAGGAGGCAACGAGCAGGCAGAGTCGCCGCTGTGCACGCCGGCTTGCTCGATGTGCTCCATCACGCCGCCGATGAAAGTCACGCCAACGGAGTCGCGAATGCAATCCACATCGCATTCAATCGCGTCGTTGAGGAATCGATCCAGCAGCACAGGGGAATCGTTGGAGACCTTCACGGCCTCTTTCATGTAGCGCTCCAAATCCCGCTGCTCATGCACGATCTCCATCGCGCGGCCACCGAGCACATAGCTGGGGCGCACGACGAGCGGGTAGCCGAGGCTCTGCGCTTTTTCGAGGGCTTCTGGCTCAGTGCGCGCTGTTGCATTCGGCGGCTGCTTGAGGCCTAGCTTGTGCAACAGAGCAGAGAAGCGCTCGCGGTCTTCCGCAGCGTCGATCATGTCAGGCGATGTGCCGATGATGGGCACGCCTTCGCGCTCCAGGCCGAGTGCGAGCTTGAGTGGCGTTTGGCCGCCGTATTGCACGATCACGCCAACTGGTTTTTCTTTGTCAACAATTTCAAGCACGTCTTCGAGCGTCAAAGGCTCGAAGTAGAGGCGATCGCTCGTGTCGTAATCGGTCGATACCGTCTCAGGATTGCAGTTGACCATGATGGTCTCGTAGCCGTCTTCGCGCATGGCGAGCGCGGCATGCACGCAGCAGTAATCGAACTCAATGCCTTGGCCAATGCGATTGGGCCCGCCGCCGAGCACCATGATTTTCTTCTTGTTCGTTGGCTCGGCTTCGCATTCCTCGTCATAGGTGGAATACATGTAGGCCGTGTTGGTGGCAAATTCTGCGGCGCAGGTGTCCACGCGTTTGAACACAGGGCGCACATTGAGCGCGCGGCGCTGCTCGCGTATGGCTTTGTCTGTCGTCTTCAGCAGCTTGGCCAAGCGACGGTCTGAGAAGCCTTTTTTCTTGAGGCTCAGCAGCTCTTGCTTGGTGATCGCAGCTAATGCCTTTTCGCCATTCGCAGCCGTGTGTTGATCAAGCTCCAGCTCAATCTTCACGATCTCTTCAATCTGCACGAGAAACCATTTGTCGATCTTCGTGATGTCGTACACCTCATCAAGCGACCAGCCGCTGGCAAACGCATCGCCCACATACCAAATCCGCTCGGGGCCGGGCGTGCCCAGCTCGCGCTCGAGGATTTCGCGGTCTTGCGTTTTCTCGTTCATGCCATCCACGCCCACTTCCAAGCCGCGCAGGGCTTTTTGGAAGCTTTCTTGGAAGGTGCGCCCCATGGCCATCACTTCGCCCACGGATTTCATTTGTGTGGTGAGGCGGTCATCAGCATCTTTGAATTTCTCGAATGCAAAGCGTGGGATTTTCGTCACGACGTAATCAATGCTGGGCTCAAACGATGCTGGCGTTGCGCCGCCAGTGATCTCGTTGCGCAACTCATCAAGCGTGTAGCCGCAAGCGAGCTTGGCTGCCACCTTAGCGATTGGGAAACCCGTGGCTTTGGATGCAAGCGCCGACGAGCGCGACACACGCGGATTCATCTCAATCACCACCATGCGCCCGTCTTTCGGGTTGATGGAAAACTGCACGTTCGAGCCGCCAGTATCCACACCAATTTCGCGCAGCACAGCGAGCGAGGCATTGCGCAGGATTTGGTATTCCTTGTCGGTCAAAGTTTGCGCAGGAGCCACGGTGATTGAATCACCCGTGTGCACACCCATCGGGTCTAAATTCTCAATCGAGCAAACGATGATGCAGTTGTCCGCCTTATCGCGCACCACTTCCATCTCATACTCTTTCCAGCCGAGCAGCGATTCTTCAATCAGCAGCTCATTGGTGGGCGAAGCTTCCAAGCCGCGCTTGCAAATCGTCTCGAATTCTTCCGCGTTGTAAGCAATGCCGCCACCCGTGCCGCCAAGCGTGAAGCTCGGGCGAATCACGGTAGGAAAGCCAAGCGTCTTTTGCACAGCCCAGGCTTCATCCATCGAATGCGCAATGCCCGAGCGCGCTGAGCCCAGGCCAATCTTCGTCATCGCGTCTTTGAATTTCAAGCGGTCTTCTGCTTTGTCAATCGCCTCGGGTGTCGCGCCGATTAGCTCCACAGGTTTGCCCGTGGCCGCGCCTTTGTATTTGTCGAGCACGCCGTTGTGCCACAAATCGAGTGCACAGTTCAGCGCCGTCTGCCCACCCATGGTCGGCAAAATCGCATCGGGCTTTTCTTTGGCAATGATCTTCTCAACAGTCTGCCAAGTGATCGGCTCGATGTAAGTCACATCCGCCGTGGCAGGATCAGTCATGATCGTCGCAGGATTGCTGTTGATCAAGATAACCTTGTAGCCCTCTTCGCGCAAAGCCTTGCAGGCCTGCACGCCGGAGTAATCAAACTCACAAGCCTGACCAATGATGATCGGGCCCGCGCCGATGATGAGGATGCTTTTAATGTCTGTGCGTTTTGGCATGTTTTGCTCAATTTTAGATCGCTGTTTGCGATCTAAACATTCCATAAAAATCAAATACCGGTAGCTAAAGATTGCAATACTTGAATCTAATCTTCTAGCAGTTTTTTCAATCTCAAGTAATCTTCCTCAACTTGGACACTTGCCGAAATTAGCAATCATTACCTTGCCAATTGATGCAGTCATGACCGCTTTCGGCATAGCCAGCACTCTAGCCATGAAGAATCCTGAGATAGAACCAAATTGAATTACTGATTGCTTATCCAAAGCCTCAATTCTCTTTTCTTCTGCGGGCTGCATTTCCTTAGCGAGAGCCGCAAATTGCTTTTCAAATACTTTTGCTTTTTCAGGATCAACTTTTCCTGCTGAAAGGAAAGCAAAGCTCAGTACATCAACTTGTAATTTGACCGAATTTCTAACTGCAGAGATTTCGGTTGCCTGATTGATCAGTTCAAGATCGTATGTCGCAGCCAGTAATTGAATTGCTTCATTTTGCATTGTGTCTAACAAGTCCGTTTGGGTGAGTAAGTTCTTTAGACAAGTCCTTTGACTGTCTGTCGCACTCGGATTACTGCTTGTGTTGTCGACTTGCTCGACTAAACCAGTCTGGGCTGATTTGAGTACTGACGTTAAATCCCATTCATTGAAAAGTCTCCGAGCTAGCTCTTCGTTACGGCTCTGTGCATGCACATCGAATATCGCAGCAATCATGCAAATACAAAACAAGTAATGCGCTCGAATAAGCATTATTTAGTTTCCATCAGCGTGGTGAAGCGATCAAAGAGGTAGCTGATGTCGTGTGGCCCGGGTGATGCTTCTGGGTGCCCTTGGAAGCAGAATGCGGGTTTGTCGGTGCGGGCTAGGCCTTGCAGCGTGTTGTCGAACAAACTGATGTGGGTGGGGCGCAAGTTCGCCGGGAGCGTTTTTTCGTCCACCGCGAAACCGTGGTTTTGGCTGGTGATGCTGACTCGGCCGTTGTCGAGGTCTTTGACCGGATGGTTTGCGCCGTGGTGGCCGAATTTCATTTTGAAAGTCTTGGCACCGGATGCAAGCGCCATGATTTGGTGGCCTAGGCAGATGCCGAAGGTGGGCACGCCGGCTTCGATGATGTCGCGTGTGGCGGCAATGGCGTAATCGCAGGGCTCTGGGTCGCCGGGGCCATTAGAGAGGAACACGCCGCTGGGTTTCATGGCGAGCACGTCTTTGGCACTCGTTTGCGCGGGCACAACGGTGACTTTGCAGCCGCGCTCAGCCAACATCCGCAGGATATTTTTCTTCACGCCGTAGTCGAAAGCGACAACGTGGAATTTCGGCGCGGTTTGCTCGCCGTAGCCTGAGCCTAATTTCCACTCAGTCTCTATGAACGAATACTTCTCAGAAACGCTGACCACTTTAGCCAAATCGAGGCCAGCCATCGAAGGCGCGGCTTTTGCGGCAGCGACAGCTTTATCGATCACCGCTTGCGAGACTTCTTCACCCGCTTTCAAAGTGACGATGCAGCCGTTTTGCGCGCCTTTGGTGCGCAGCATGCGGGTGAGTTTGCGGGTGTCGATGCTGGCGATGGCGACGCAGTTTTCCGCAACGAGGTATTGCGACAGGGTTTGCGTGCTGCGGAAATTCGATTCGAGCAGGGGCAGATCTTTGATGATGAGGCCAGCGGCGAAGACTTTGCGGGATTCGACATCTTCGGGATTGATGCCGTAGTTGCCAATATGCGGATAGGTGAGCGTGACGATTTGCTGGCAATAGCTGGGATCGGTCAAGATTTCTTGGTAGCCGGTCATCGAGGTGTTGAACACCACTTCGCCAACGGTCTGGCCGGCAGCGCCGATGGATTCGCCGATGAAGATTGAGCCGTCTGCCAGAGCCAGGAGGGCGTGGGGATGTTTTCCCTTCAGAGAGGAAAGCACTGGGTAAGCTCCGATAGGATGCCGTACGCTCAGTGCCGCATGTCCACCCAAGGTGCTGATGAATTGCTTGGCAAATCAGCGGGGTGACGGTGCTCTTGAGGGGAAATGCTGTGTTGCGCTAAGCAGTACGTGGGTGAATGAAGATTTGCGAGATTGTAGCTGAAAGGCGTATGCAAAAAATGCATGAGGCCCTAAGATGACCGCGCAGCAGCGCTCGCGTGCAGGCAAATTGCGGCCGCTGCGGCCACATTCAGCGACTCTTGGCCGCCCGGCTGCGCGATGCGCACATGCGCCTTGGCCAAGGCTTCCAACTCCTCGCTCACGCCTTGCCCTTCATGACCAAAGATATAGGCGAAATCGGCAAGTTGCCGGCATATCTCCAGCGCGGATTGCTCTTCTTTTTGTAGCGCACCCTGCGCTTGCAATTCATGCAGGAATTGCCCACGGTGGCTGCTCGTCACAGCCAGCGGGTGCTTCAAATCCTGCAACTGATCGATAGATGCCGCCTCCACAATTCGCAGCGAAAAATGCGCCCCCATGCCCGCGCGCAGCACCTTCGGGCTCCACAGCGCCACCGTACCTTTGAGGGCGATGATCTGGCTGTAGCCAAACGCCGCCGCGCTGCGCAAGATGCTGCCCGCATTACCAGGGTCTTGCAGCCGATCCAAAATCACGCTGCGCGCTGTGGCCTCAATCGGCACATCCTGCGGCAAACTGAGCACCAAACCCATCGCGGCGGGTGACTCCAGGCCACTGATCTCGCGCAAGAGTGCATCCGCAATTACTACCAATTTAGTAGCACTCCGCGCACATTCCATGCCGGCGAGATGCTGTTTTTGATCTGAAATCACGGCAATTTCGGCTTTTAAACCTCGGGCTTGTGCCGCATCGCACAAATGCTCCCCTTCAATCCACACGCGCCCTGCCTTCCGATACGCCGCGCCATCCTGCGCCAACTTGCGCAGCTCTTTGACAAGTGGGTTATCTCGCGAGGTGATGATTTCGGGCTTGCTCGTCATAGAGCTTTCCGAGCCATAGCCTCAGCCACCGGCGCATAGCTTTTACGATGCTCAGGTGTAGCGCCATGCTTTTTGAGGGCAGCCATATGCTCGGCCGTGCCGTAGCCTTTGTGGCTCGGGAAACCGTATTGCGGATACTGAGCGTGTAGCGCATAGCATTGGCGATCTCGGGTGACTTTAGCGATGATGGAGGCTGCGGAGATGGCTTTGACTAATGCATCACCGCCGACGATGGCTTCGGCGAGCACGTCCAGCTTGGGGATGCGGTTGCCATCGATCAGCACTTTTGCGGGCTTGAGGCGCAGGCCGTTCACGGCGCGTTGCATCGCGAGCATGGTGGCTTGGAGGATGTTGAGCTGATCAATTTCTTCCACACTGGCTTGGCCGATGCTCACGCACAGGGCTTTGGCTTGGATTTCGATGAAGAGTTTTTCGCGGCGTAGCGCGGTGAGTTTTTTGGAATCGTTCAAGCCTTTAATTGGGTTGAGATCATCCAAGATCACAGCAGCGGCCACCACATTGCCAGCGAGCGGCCCGCGCCCGGCTTCATCCACACCTGCTGTCAAACCGGGAGCTTCCCAAGTGAATTCCGTTTGCACCACAGGCGCTTGCTTCTTGCGCACAGGCTTGGCATCCGAGCGCTTTTTGCGCGCCTTGGGCAAAAGCGGCAGGGCGAGCAACTCGGGCTGGAGCGATGTTTTACGCGGGCGTGGCATGGTTAAGAACGGATTCAATGGCGAGAGCTGCGAGCTTGGGCGTATCGCGCAGCAGCTCTTGATGCAGAGCGATGAAGCGCTGCTCCAAAGCCTGTATTTTCTCAGGAGAATCGAGCCAAGCCAGCACGGCTTGAGCGAGCGCTTGCGGCGTGGCGGCATCTTGCAAGAGCTCGGGCACGACGAATTCGCCGCAGAGGATGTTGGGCAGGCCGACCCAAGGCTGCATTTTTTTGCGGCGCATGATCAGCCAACTCATCCAATGCATGTTGTAGGCAATGACCATGGGGCGCTTGAAGAGCGCGGCTTCTAATGTGGCTGTGCCACTGGCAACGAGTGTGACATCGCAAGCTGCGAGCGCTGTGTGCGATTGGCCATTGAGCAACTGAACATTGTTTTGCACGCCTGCGGCGCGGGCAGCCGATTCAATGGAAGGTTTGAGTGAAGGTACGCAAGGTACTATGAATTTGATAGCTGGCCGCGCAGATTTTATGCCGGCGAGAGCCTCAAAATACCTTGAAATCAGGTACTTGATCTCGTCTGCACGGCTTCCAGGCAAGAGCGCGACCACGGTGTCTGCGGGCGATAAGCCAAGCTGCGCACGAGCCGCAGTTTTATCGGGCTGCATCGGGATCACTGGCGCGAGGGGATGGCCAACGTAACTGGCCGAGATGCCTGCATCGTCGTACAGCTTTTTCTCAAACGGAAAAATGCAAAGCACATGATCTACCGCCGTGCGCACTTTTTCAATCCGCTCCGGCCGCCAAGCCCAGATGCTGGGGCTCACGAAATGCGCAGTGCGGATACCGGCAGCTTTGAGATCGCGCTCCAGATCGAGGTTGAAGTCTGGCGCATCGATGCCGATGAAGATATCGGGCTTCTGAGCGATCAAGCGCGCTTTGAGCTCATTGCGGATACCAACGAGCTCGCGGTAATGTTTGAGCACTTCGATGTAGCCACGCACAGCGAGCTTGTCGCTCGGCCACCACGCCTGCATACCGCGCCGCTGCATCTGAGCACCGCCAATACCGACGAATTGCGCATCTGGCCAGCGTGCTTTCAAGCCATCGAGCAGCAAGCCACCCAGCAAATCGCCAGAGGCTTCACCAGCAACAAGCGCAATACGCATCAGCGAACAATGCCGCGCGTGGCATTCGCCAGAAAATCCAGCATGGTCTGCACGTCAAAAGCAGCCTCTGATCCAGCTTCGTTCAAAGCTTCGATCTGCGCTTTGGCTGCTTCCAGCGTCAAATCATCACGGTACAACGCCCGATGCATTTTCTTGATGGCATCCAACCGAGCTGCGCTGAAATCCCGGCGCTTCAAACCCACCAAATTGATCGCGCGCACGGCCAGCGGATGCCCCTCCACCGTCATGAACGGCGGCACATCCTGCGCCACATGGCTTTGAAAGCCGATCATCGCGTGCGCGCCCACATGCACAAACTGATGAATGCCCGAGAGGCCACCAATCACCGCCCAATCGCCGATATGCACATGCCCTGCCAACGTCGCTTGATTGGCCATGATGGTGTGGCTGCCCACTTTGCAATCATGCGCGATATGCACATAGGCCATGAACCAATTGTCGGAGCCAATGCGGGTGATGCCCTCTTCCTTGTGCGTCGCCGAATTGAAGGTGCAAAACTCTCGCACCGTATTGCGATCCCCGATGATGAGCTGCGCTGGGAAATCCGCATGTTGTGTGGCATGCGCAATGTCTTGCGAGATCGCACCAATCGAGCTGAATTGGAAAAACTTGTTATCCCGCCCAATCGTGGTTTGCCCTTCGATCACGCAATGTGGGCCAATGACCGTGCCTGCGCCGATTTTGACTTTGGGCCCAATCAGGCTGAAAGCGCCGACCTCAACTGAGCTGTCGAGCTCAGCGTCAACGCTGACGATGGCGGTAGGATGAATTCGCGGTTGAGTCATACCGAATTTCTTCTGAATGGCTCAAACCTTGCGCATCGTGCACATCAAATCCGCTTGTGCCGCCAACTCATCGCCCACGTTTGCCGTGCAGCTGAATTTATAAATGCCAGCCTTACTGCGCTCAAGTTTGGAATTCAGAATCAGTTGATCGCCGGGCTCCACCGGGCGCTTGAAGCGTGCATTGTCGATCCCCACGAAATACACCACCACCGTTGGATCCACCTCTTGACCCATCGCATCAAAAGCCAGCAAGGCAGACACTTGCGCCAAGGCTTCCAGCATCAACACCCCCGGCATCACGGGCCGATGCGGAAAATGGCCGGTGAAAAATGGCTCGTTGATCGTGACGTTTTTCAAGCCTTTGATAGAAATGCCCTTATTGAGCTCAAGCACGCGATCCACCAGCAAAAACGGATAGCGGTGAGGCAGCTTGGCAATGATTTGGTGAATGTCCATCATGGGCGTCTATCGGTTCTGTTATGTTGATTCAGGGGCTGGAGGCAAACGCTTTTCCAATTCGCGGATGCGCTCGCGCAGTTTGTGCAATTGTCGCAGGGTCACAGCGTTTTTCTCCCAATCGGCATTGGTATCGATGGGAAACATGCCGGTGTACAGCCCCGGCTCGGTGATGGATCGGGTCACCGTGGTCGATGCGGAGATGTGCACATGATCAGCAATCGTCAAATGCCCCAAGATCACCGCACCGCCGCCCACACTGCAATACGCGCCAATGGTAGCGCTGCCCGCCACACCCGCATTGCCAGCCATCGCAGTGTGCTTGCCGATCTTCACGTTATGGCCAATCTGGATCAGGTTATCCAACTTCACACCGTCTTCAATGATCGTGTCATCCAGCGCACCGCGATCAATGCAGGTGTTCGCACCGATTTCCACATCATCGCCAACGCGCACTGCGCCGAGTTGCTCGATTTTTTCCCACGATTTATCAGCGCGCGGCGCAAAGCCAAATCCATCAGCGCCAATCACCACGCCGCTGTGCAAGATGCAGCGCTGGCCAATGGTGCAGCCCTCACCGACCGTGACACGGGCAGCAAGGTGGGTATGAGCACCAATCCGCGCTCCAGCCGCCACAAAGCAGAGAGCACCAACACTGGCCGTTGGATCGATCTGCGCGGAGGGATCAATCACAGCACTGGGATGCACACCCGCTTTCAATGCACCCGCATGCTTTTGCTTCCACCACTGCGTCAGCTTGGCGAAGTACAGATACGGTGCATCAGTTTCAATCCAAGCGCGGCCTTGAGACAACCAATCTTGAACGCCAGAAGCTGAGTCCGGAGTAAGGATCACGCAACTGGCTTGCGTCTGCGACAGTTGCTGCGCATACTTGGCGTGGCTTAAAAAACTGACCTCACCCGCCTTGGCGCTTGCAAGTGGCGAGATTCGCTTGATATGAAGCTCAGAATTGCCGCGTAGAGTGCCACCCAGAGCTTGGGTGATATCGCCTAGGGTGATCTTCATCGGACGGAACGCGCCGATGCCAAGATCAACGCACGCCCGAAGCGTCCAGCGCCTTGATCACGCGATCGGTGATGTCGTGCTTGGGATTGAAATACACGGCTTCCTGCAAGATCACGTCGTACTTCTCGGCCTCAGCGACTTGCTTGACGATGCGATTCGCGCGCTCCAGCACACCTTGCAACTCTTCATTCTTGCGGTTATTGAGATCTTCCTGAAACTCACGGCGCTTACGCTGGAAATCGCGGTCTTGCTCTACCAAGGTGCGCTGGCGACTGGTGCGCTGAGACTCAGACAAAGTCGGCGCATCTTTCTCGAATTTCTCGGAAGCCACGCGCAGCGTTTCGCCTTGGGTCACCAATTCACGCTCGCGTTTGGAAAACTCAGTTTCCAATTTCGCCTGCGCAGACTTGGCCATGTTAGCCTCACGGAAAATACGATCTGTGTTCACAAAGCCAACACGAAATTCCTGTGCTTGCGCAATCACAGGCAATGCGCTCGCAAGAGCCAAGATGCCAGCAAACAATGAGCGGTAAAAAGCGGATTTCATAACAAACATCTTAAAAAGTGGTTCCGATTTGGAATTGCAGTTTCTGGATTTTATCCCCAGCTTGCTTACGCACAGGATTCGCGTAAGCAAGGCGCAACGGTCCCACTGGCGATATCCAACTCAAGCCTATGCCAGTGGAGGCGCGCATGTCTTTGAAACTGTAGTTTTCGGTTTCCGAAAAAACGTTGCCTACATCGAAGAAGCCAAAAAGTCGTAATGTACGGTCATTTCCAGCACCTGGGAATGGTGTCTGCAACTCCACTGCACCCAGCAGTTTCTTAGACCCGCCAAGGTAAGCGCCCGTAATGTCTCTAGGCCCCAGCGTCCCTTGTTCGAAGCCACGTACCGATCCGAGACCACCAGCAAAGTTATTCTTAAACACAGGGTACGGAGATCCACTCAAACCTCTACCCCATCCAAACTCGGAATTGAATGCCACAGTAAACTTCTTATTTATTGGGACGAAAGCCTGGTATTGATAACTGGTGCGCAGATACTTTGCATCGCCTGCCACCCCCATTTCACCGTTGAGTCGCTGCAGATTGCCTGAATTCGGTGCTAGGGCACTGTCTCGCGTGTCGCTCGACCAGCCTAATGTCAGGGGCACTAGAGTGCTTTTAAGGCCTGCAACGCTGGTGTAAGCCAGATAGGCTGCTGGCAGATTTGTACCGGGCACGATCTGCGTCTGCTCCAGCCCTAAGCCGAAGAATACGGTGGTTTTTTCTGAGAAAGGCACGCCAAAGCGCAAGCTCGTCCCGCGCGTGTTGATCCGATAGTCGTTGGTGTTGGTATCGACGGGTTTTTGGGCACGAAAGTAAACATCCACTGCGCGTGAGATGCCGTCTTGCGTGAAATAAGGATCTACCGCTGTAATGGCCAGAGTACGATTGAGTTTGGAGGTGTTCAAATCAATCCCGAGATAGTTTCCGGATCCAAACACGTTTTCCTGCTGGACTTTGAATTGCAAGGATAACTTATCAGAACTAGAGAACCCTGCGCCCAAAGTTAGATTGCCCGTCGGCTTCTCATCCACCTTCACATTCACATCCACTTGGTCGTTCGTACCAGCCACGTCGGACGTATCCACATCAACAGATTTGAAATATCCCAAACGATCCACGCGATCACGCGAGAGCTTGATCTTCTCGCCGTCATACCAACTTGACTCAAACTGTCTAAATTCGCGACGAATCACTTCATCGCGAGTACGGTTGTTACCGGCAATATTGATCTTACGGACGTAAGCCCGGCGAGAAGGATCAGCCACCAAATTGATCACAACCGTGTTATTCACACGATCAATGTCTGGACGCGCTTGAACCTGAGCAAATGCGTAGCCGAAATTTCCAAAATAATCTGTGAATGCTTTGGTGGTTTCTGCAACACGCTCAGAGTTGTAAGCTTGACCGGGAACAATCCTGACAAAAGATTTGAACTCCTCAATCTTGCCCAAAAAATTACCCTCGAGCTTTACGCCCGAAACAGTAAAGCGTGCGCCCTCAGTGATATTGACGGTAATACCGATGCTTTGCTTATCAGGCGATATTGCAACTTGCGTGGAATCGATTTTGAATTCGAGGTAGCCGCGCGTCAAATAATACGAACGCAAAGTTTCCAAATCTGCGTTGAGCTTGGTACGCGAGTACCGATCGCTTTTCGTGTACCAAGACAGCCAGCCGCCTGTGTCTTGATCAAACAAGCCTTTCAGCGTATTTTCGCTGAAAGCCTGCGCGCCTACGATATTGATCGTCTTGATCTTGGCAACATCGCCCTCGATCACGTTGAAATTGAGGTTCACACGGTTGCGTTCGATAGGTGTGACCGTGGTGATAACTTCCGCACCATAAAGGCTACGGTTTAGGTATTGGCGCTTGAGCTCTTGCTCTGCGCGATCTGCCAAGGCTTTGTCGAATGCTCGGCCTTCAGCCAAACCCACTTCTCGCAAGGCTTTGGTGAGCACTTCTTTGTCAAACTCTTTCGTGCCAGAAAAGCTCACGTCGGCAATCGTCGGACGCTCTTCGACTATCACCACCACGACATTGCCCTGCACATCAATGCGCACGTCTTTGAATAAACCCAAGCTAAACAAAGAGCGAATGGCAGCAGAGGCCTTGTCGTCGTTGTAGGTGTCACCCACTTGGAATGGTAAGGTCACAAAAATCGTGCCGGGCTCAACGCGCTGCAAGCCTTCTACACGAATATCGCGCACCGTAAAGGGATCAATGGCCCATGCGCTACCGTGGATGGTTGCGGCAAAAAGCGTAGCGCAGATGGCTTGAACGGCTCGAGCCGATAGTGTTTTTCGGTGCAATATCATAAATATCTTGCGGCTGATTACCCAGCTACTACAGCTGAGCGAACCACTGTTTCTCTATCCAAAAATTCGGGTCACGTCATTGAACAAGGCCACGGCCATCATGGCCATGAGCACAGCCACCCCGCCGCGTTGCAAGCGTTCGAGCCAGACCTCCGACACGGCTTTCCCCGTGACGGCCTCCCACAGATAATACATGAGGTGACCACCGTCCAAAACGGGCAGTGGCAGCAAATTCAAAACCCCCAAGCTCACGCTGATCAGAGCCAGAAAAATCAGGTACTGCACCAAACCGAGGCTGGCCGATTTGCCGGCGACATCAGCAATGGTCAATGGCCCGCTTAGGTTCTTCAAAGAAGCCTCGCCAATCAGCATCTTTCCCATCATTCGAAGCGTGAGCATGGAAATGTCCCAGGTTTTTTGCACACCCAGACTCAAACCTTCGAAAAATCCATAGCTCACATGCGTCATCTGAGGTGACGAACCCACGAAAGCCTCAATCCGCCCGCTAGCCTTCTCACCCTCTTTTTTCACTGAGACGGTCACAGGCAGCTCAAGCGTTTGCCCAGCGCGTTCAATGCGCCATGTCTTTTTCAGCGGTTGATCGCCCTGCACTGAAGCGCGAATCGCCTCGCGCAATTGCCCGCCGTCCATCATGGCCACACCTTCGATAGACAAGACACGATCGCCCTGCTTCAACCCCGCTTTGTCACCCGCACCACCTGCGACAAGCTCGCCCATCACAGGCTGAGTGAGCGGTGCTGCCAAACCGATCTTGCGATACATCTGCGCATCGGCTTCTCTGATGTCGAGCTGCGTGATCGGCAGCTTGATTTGCCTCGTGGAATCACGCCCCGCTTCTCGCACTTGCAGGCTCAGATCATAGCGATCCAGTGCTGCCCGTGTGAGATGCCAGCGGAGATCTTCCATCGAACGAATCGGCTCCGCCTCGCCATCCGAGCCGTTCACGCTCAAGATTTCATCGCCAGCCTTCAAGCCTGCGGTGGCTGCCAATGAAACTGCCGGTGGCTGTGCAATGATGGCTTTGGCCTGCTCTGAGCCCATCCAGTTCACAGCTGCGTACAACAGCACGGCAAGCAGCAAATTCGCTACCGGGCCAGCGGCCACAATCGCCGCGCGTTTGCGCAAAGGCTGCGCATCGAACGAGACTGCTTTCAAGTGCGCCGGCGCGGCTTCACCCTGCCCGACCATCTTCACATAACCGCCGAGCGGGAACAAAGCAATCACAAATTCTGTGTCTTGCCCGGGATGCTGTTTTTTTGGCTTCCATGTCAGCAAGGGTTTGCCAAAGCCCACAGAAAAGCGCGTCACCTGCACGCCGCAAGCCACAGCCACACGGTAATGACCGTACTCATGGATAGCGATCAAGAGCCCCAAGGCCAATACGAAAGCAATAATCGTCAGCATGTCAACCCCTTCACCACTTGGCTCGCGCCGTGGCGACTCACTTCGTCCAAGCCCAGCAAATCATCCAAGTTGTGGGGTTTGGAGGGTACGATGCGAGAAAGAGTTGCAGTATTGACTTGGTGAATCTGGTCAAAGCGTATTTTTTCTTCGAGAAAAGCGGCGACTGCGATTTCGTTCGCTGCATTGAGCACAGTGCATGTGCCCTCCGGCGCGCGCATCGCATCCCAAGCCAAAAACAGCCCGGGAAAACGCGCACGATCAGGCACTTCAAACGTCATCGCACTGAGCGCCGCAAAATCAAGGGCTTTCGCTCCACTTTCCATGCGCTCTGGCCAAGACAGGCCATACGCAATCGGTACACGCATATCGGGCGTGCCCAGTTGCGCCACAGTTGATGCATCGGTGTATTGCACCATCGAATGGATGATTGATTGCGGGTGAATCACCACTTCAATTTTTTCTGCCGGCATGCCAAACAAATAATGCGCTTCGATCACTTCCAGCGCCTTGTTCATCATCGTGGCCGAATCCACTGAAATTTTGCGCCCCATCACCCAATTGGGATGCGCTACGGCCTGCGCAGGCGTTACGTCACGCAGCGTAGCCACATCACGCGTGCGAAACGGGCCGCCTGAGGCTGTGAGGATGATTTTCTCCACTCGCCGCGCCCACGTGCTGGCATCTTCGGGAAGGCTCTGGAAGACGGCTGAATGCTCGCTGTCAATCGGCAGCAGCTTGCCGCCACCTTCTTTCACTGCATTCATAAACAAATCACCGCCGACCACCAGCGCTTCTTTGTTGGCTAGCAGCAAACGCTTGCCGGCGTGCGCCGCAGCCAGGCTAGGAGCCAAGCCCGCAGCGCCCACGATGGCCGCCATCACAATATCCGTTTGCGCATCAGATGCTATGCTTTCTATAGCTGTTGGCGCAGATTCTATGCCGGCAATAAGTTGGTTTCTGTAGCCTTTTTGCTTCAAAATCACAGCTAATTGGTCTGCTGACGCACCATCTGCCATTACCACGCGCTTGGGCTTGAATTGCTCCACCTGCCTAGCCATCTCGGCCACATTGGTCGAAGCGGAGAGCGCATACACCTCAAAGCGATCCGGATGCCGCGCGATCACATCGAGCGTGCTTTTGCCAATCGAGCCGGTGGAGCCGAGGATGGTGACGCGTTGCTTAATCATTGCCAAGTGTCATGCCAGTGAATACAACATCATGCCCAGCGGCAGGGTCGGCAACAGCGCATCAATGCGATCCAACACGCCGCCGTGCCCAGGCAGCAAGCCGCTCGAATCCTTCATACCCGCACTGCGCTTGACCAGCGATTCCACCAAATCACCCACAACGCTCATCGCCACCATCAGCAAAGCGCCGAGCATCACCAGCAGCCAGCCTTGGCCACTCAGGAGCTTTTGATACAGCGAAGCAGAATCTGCAAAGGCAGGCCGCCACAGCGCCCACGCTACAGCCAGCAACAACACCGCTGCGATGCCGCCATACACACCCTCCCAGCTCTTGCCGGGGCTGATGCGCACAGCCAGTTTTTTCTTGCCAAAGCGCCGCCCCGCGAAATACGCGCCGACATCTGCCACCCAAACTGTGACCAAGAGCGAGAGAAGAAAATTGATTCCGATCAATCGCGCTTGTACGACGGCCAACCAAGCCAAAGAAAGCAGCATCAAACCCACCGAGACGCGCCACCAAGCAGGAATTTTCTGCCAAGCATCGACACCACGTGCGATCAGCCACACGCCCAGCCCAATCCATGCCGCACCCGCGATCAACCACAGCATCGGCAGCTTCATACTTGGCCAACCGAGCTTCCACATCACGGCGCAAAAGCCCAAACCTTCCAGCGCCGTGAGCCAAGCCAGCTTACCCGCATAGCCATTGAGCCTGCCCCATTCCCAGCAAGCCAGCGTGATCAGAATCAAGCTCACCAACATGAACCATTCTGTCTGTTGGGCAAAAAGCGCTGGGAGAAGAATGGCCAACAAAACGATGGCGGTGATGATGCGTTGCTTGAGCATGTATGCCTTGGGTTTTCGCCTTAAGCCGCCACAGGCACTTGCGTCACTTGCTCGGAGGTTTTGCCAAAACGCCTCTCGCGCTGCGCAAAAGCGAGGATGGCAGCATCCAGCGCAGCTTCATCAAAATCTGGCCAGAGCTTATCGCTGAAATAGAGCTCGCTGTAAGCCGCTTGCCACAGCAAGAAATTGCTGATGCGGTATTCGCCACCGGTGCGGATCACCAAATCAGGATCACTCACATGCGCTGTGGCCATCTCGGCGTTCAATGCCTCTTCCGTGATCTCCTGCCCACGCGCAGCGATCTTTTGCGCGGCTTGCGCAATATCCCAACGGCCACCGTAGTTGAAGCACACGTTCAAGGTGATTTTTGTATTGGCCTGTGTGAGCTGCTCGGCCTTGTCGAAACCAGCACGCACTTTGTCAGAAACACGCGAGCGATCTCCCACAAAGCAAATGCGCACACCGCTCTCATGCAAAGGCTTGACTTCGCCCGACAAAGCCGTGATCAGCAAATCCATCAGCCCTGAGACTTCTTCTTGCGGGCGATTCCAGTTTTCCGAGGAGAAAGCAAATACCGTGAGCACTTGGATGCCGCGATCCGCACAGGCACGCACGCAGCGGCGCAGCGCTTCCACGCCTTGCCGGTGGCCAGCCACACGCGGCAAATAGCGCTGCCGCGCCCAACGGCCATTGCCGTCCATGACGATGGCAACGTGGTGTGGCGTGGGGCTAGATGCTACCAAAATAAGAGCGCTTTGCGTAGATTCTATGCCGGCTATGTGGTGGAAATACTTGAAATCTTGCCTTAAATAGCCAAAATCTCTTTTTCCTTGTCTGCCACCAGCCGATCCACCTCAGAGATGAATTTGTCGGTGGTTTTTTGCGTCTCAGCATCCGAGCGTTTTTGCTCGTCTTCCGAAGCCAGCTTGTCTTTCACGAGTTTTTTCACGCCTTCGATGGCATCGCGGCGCAAGTTGCGAATGGCGATTTTTGAGTTCTCGCCATCGTTGCGCACCAGCTTCGTCATTTCCTTGCGGCGCTCTTCGCTCATCGCAGGCATCGGCACGCGGATCAAATCTCCCATGGCCACAGGGTTCACGCCCAGATCGCTGTCGCGAATCGCTTTTTCCACTTTCGCGCCCAAGCCTTTTTCCCAAGGCTGCACGCTGATCGTGCGGTTATCTAGCAAAGTGATGTTTGCTACTTGGTTGAGTGGCGTGGGGTTACCGTAGTAATCAACCACGATCGAATCAAGAATGGCGGGATTGGCCCGCCCTGTACGGATCTTGCCCAGATTATTTTTCAATGCCTCAATGGACTGCGCCATTTTGGTCTCAGTGGTTTTTTTGATATCTGCAATCGTCATCAACAACTCCTTCAATACATACTGGCTCAAACGTCAAACGTGAACCAAGGTTCCTTCATCTTCGCCCATCACCACGCGCTTCAAGCCGCCCGCCTTAAAGATAGAAAACACCTTGATGGGCAGCTTCTGATCACGGCACAATGCAAACGCCGCTGCATCCATCACGCCTAGATTTTGCCGCATGGCTTCGTCAAAGCTCAGCTTGGCATAGCGCGTTGCGCTGGGGTCTTTTTTTGGATCGGCGGTGTACACACCATCGACCTTCGTCGCTTTCAAGACGATCTCAGCACCGATCTCAGCACCGCGCAAAGCGGCTGCGGTGTCGGTGGTGAAAAACGGATTGCCTGTGCCCGCAGCAAACACCACCACCTTGCCTTCTTCGAGATACTGCAAAGCCTTGGGGCGCACATAAGGCTCCACCACCTGATCGATATTGATGGCGCTCATCACGCGCGCCACCATGCCAGCGTGGTTCATCGTGTCAGCCAGCGCCAGCGCATTCATCACCGTGGCCAGCATGCCCATGTAATCGGCTGTGGCGCGATCCATGCCCACAGAGCCACCGGCTACGCCGCGAAAGATATTGCCGCCACCGATCACGATAGCCACCTGCACACCCATCTCCGTGACTTCTTTGATCTCTTCCACCATGCGCATGATCGTTGCGCGGTTGATACCAAAAGCATCATCACCCATCAACGCTTCGCCTGAGAGTTTGAGCAAAATGCGTTTGTGGACGGGTGCGGTCATGGGTGAGCTCCTTGTTATGCAGGTAAACCTGTCAATTATCGGCGATATTGGCCATGAAAAAAGCGGCTCAAGAGCCGCTTTTCTGGGAGCCGGGCAAGCTTATGCAGCTTTTGCAGCCGCCACTTGCGCAGCCACTTCAGCTGCGAAATCGTCCACCTTCTTCTCAATGCCCTCGCCCACCACATAGAGCGTGAAGCTCTTCAATGTCGTGTTCGCGCTCTTGAGATAAGCAGCCACGGTTTGCTTGCCGTCAGCGGCTTTCACGAAGACTTGATCGAGCAAGCTGACTTCTTTGAGATACTTTTGCACCGAGCCTTCGATACGCTTGGCCACGATATCAGCGGTTTGCGCAGGCTTGCCAGCAGCTTCGAGTTCCTTGCGGGCTTCTTCTGCTTTACCCGCCGCCACTGCGCGCTCTTTTTCAATCAGCTCAGCAGGCACATCGGCGCTCGACAAAGAAACGGGCTTCATGGCAGCAATATGCATCGCCACGTCGCGCGCTGCGGTCTCGTCACCATCGAACTCCACAGCCACGCCAATGCGTGTGCCGTGCAGATAGGTGGTGACTTTCGAGCCTGAAGCGAAGCGCTTGAAGCGGCGGAAGCTCATGTTTTCGCCGATCTTGCCGATCAGGCCTTTGCGCACGTCTTCCAGCGTTGGGCCGAAGCCGTCTAGGCTGAAGGCGGTTGCACCCAAAGCTGCTACATCAGCTGGGTTGGCCGTGGCCACAGCTTTAGCGGCTGCATTGCACAGACCCAGGAAGCTATCATTTTTTGTCACGAAATCTGTTTCGCAGTTGATCTCGATCATGCCTGCGGTGTTGCCATCGACAAATGCCGTGACCACGCCTTCAGCCGTGATGCGGCTGGCGGCTTTGCCGGCTTTGTTGCCGAGCTTGACGCGCAAAATCTCTTCGGCCTTGGCCATATCGCCAGCGGCTTCGGTGAGCGCTTTCTTGCACTCCATCATCGGAGCATCTGTCTTGCCGCGCAATTCCGCGACCATGCTTGCTGTGATTGTCATGTTGTTTCCTTCGATCTTGAGAGTTAAAACCAATACCGGACGCAGAGGACGCAAAAGTTACGCAGAATACGCAGAAAAAACCAATTCAAAGCGAGGAACGGTAATTTCAGTTGGATTCTGATTTTCTTTTTTGCGTCTTTTGCGTAACCTTTGCGTCTTTTGCGTCCGGCTATTGGTATTCGGATGTTTGGTGAGTGCTTAACAGCAAAAAGGGGCAACCCAGTGCCCCTTCATGCGAGGGGAAGCTGTGGTTTAAGCAGCTGCGCCTTCTTCGACTTCCACGAATTCGTCGTCGCCTTGGGCGGCTTTGACGACTTCTTGCACGGCATTGGCGCGGCCTTCGAGGATAGCGTCTGCCACGCCACGAGCGTAGAGCTGCACAGCTTTGGCGGAGTCATCATTGCCGGGGATCACGTAATCGATGCCTTCTGGGCTGTGGTTAGAGTCCACCACGCCGATCACGGGAATGCCGAGTTTGCGGGCTTCTTGCACCGCAATCTTGTGGTAGCCCACGTCGATCAGGAAAATCGCGTCTGGCAAGCTAGGCATATCGGCAATACCGCCGATGTCTTTTTCAAGCTTGGCCATCTCGCGGGAGAAGGTCAGTTGCTCTTTTTTGCTCAGGGCATCAAGGCCAGCTTCTTGCTGAGCCTTCATGTCTTTCAGGCGCTTCAAGCTGCCTTTGACAGTTTTGAAGTTGGTCAGCATGCCGCCGAGCCAGCGCTGGTTCACGAAAGACACGCCAGCACGGGCCGCTTCGGTAGCCACGATATCGCGTGCGGTGCGCTTGGTGCCAACGATCAAAATGTTGCCACGGTTAGCAGAGAGTTGACGCACGAATTTCATCGCTTCCTCGTACATCGGGAGCGATTTTTCGAGGTTGATGATGTGGATTTTGTTGCGGTGGCCGAAGATGAACGGTGCCATCTTGGGGTTCCAGAAACGGGTCTGGTGGCCGAAATGGACGCCTGCGTCCAACATGTCGCGCATGGAGATTGCCATGATAATTTTCCTGAAGGTTAGGTCTGGAATCCGGTCAGTTTCACGCAAAATGTTTATTTCGCGTGACACCTTAGGGCGACTGGATTCGCTATGAACTCGCACATTGAAAACTTTCAGTGTGCTTTGTTTCTTAACTGAGGGATTTCAGCCAAGCCCATGATTATAGCATTTGCCCATGACTTCTGCACCCATTCCCCTCCCAGACATCCCTGATGTGGTAGCCGCCATTCGCGCCGGGCGAAGCAATGCAGTCACTGAGATGCAGCACAGCCTAGAAATTGCCAAATCCCAGGCTTGCGCAAGCACTTTTCGTAACTTGAATCCCGCTGCTCTGGCTCAAGCCGCCGCAACTTCGCCAGATTTGCCCTTAGCGGGTCTGGCAATTTCGGTGAAAGATTTGTTTGATGTGATTGGAGAAGTTTCAGCCAGCGGCAGCACGGCGATGGCTGGAAATGCGCCAGCGACGCAAGACGCGCCTGCAGTGGCGCGCCTCAAAGCCGCTGGCGGCGTGGTGCTGGGGCGCACCCATCAGGTTGAATTTGCCTTCTCTGGCATGGGCGTGAACCCGCACTTTGGCACGCCTGTCAATCCTTTGGCGTTAGCCGCAGATCCTGCCACGCCGCGCATCCCTGGCGGCTCATCCAGCGGCGCAGCAGTCTCCGTAGCCAGCGGCGCAGCATTCATCGGCCTCGGATCAGACACAGGCGGCTCGATCCGTATTCCGGCGGCGCTCTGCGGCTTGGTCGGCTTCAAGCCCACGGCGCGCACCGTGCCCACGCAAGGTGCAATCCCGCTTTCGCATACTCTCGACAGCATCGGCGCGCTGACCCGTAGCGTACGCGATGCCACCCTCGTCCACCAGATCCTGAGCGGCGAGCTTGTGAAGAAACAAGGCAAGGCTTTGAAAGACTGTCACTTTGCCGTAGCGCAAAGCGTGATGCTTGATGGCTTGGATTCTGATGTAGCACGAAATTTTGAGGCCAGCTTGCAAGCTATTTCTCTAGCCGGCGCAAAGATCAGTCACATTCCTTTGAACGCGATTGCGGATCTAGGCAGCATCCAAGCTCGCGGCGGTTTCTCTGCACCAGAAGTGCTCTCGTGGATGATCCCAGCTGGGCTGTGGCCAGCGCGCAAAGCCGAATTTGATCCGCGCGTAGCGCAGCGCATTGCGATGGCAGACAACATGAGCGCAGCCGATTACGTACGCTTGCAACTGGCTCGCCAGCAATGGATAGAGCGCGTCGGCAAAGTTTTGCAAGGCTTTGATGGCGTGCTCTCGCCAACCGTGCCGCTAGTGGCTGCGCCAATTGCCGATGTCGCGCCCGGAGCAGAGCGCGATGCAGAGTTCTTCCGGGTGAATGCCCTGATGCTGCGCAACACCAGCGTCGTCAATCTGCTCGACGGCTGTGCGATCAGCTTGCCCAATCAGCCAGATGGCGGTTTGCCCACGGGACTGATGCTTTGGCATGGCGCCGCAATGGATCATGCCGTGCTTAGCATCGCTGCGCAAATCGAGTCATTGATCTAAATCGAACAGTCGCTTTACCTTCTTTTCCCCTACAATCCTCAAGAGAAATTACTATCTTTTCGATAGCTGCCCCCGCATATTCCATGCCGGCAAACTGGCAATTTGCCTTAAAAATACATCAAAACCCGTTTGAAAAACATGAAAATCGCAGTCGTCGGCGCAGGTATTGTTGGCATCACCACCGCTTATGAATTGGCGCGTGATGGCCATGAAGTCACTGTGTTTGAAAGACGCGGCGCGGCGGCTGAGGAGAGCAGTTTTTCCAATGCAGGCGTGCTCTCACCGGGTTATGTCACGCCTTGGGCAGCGCCAGGTATGCCTTGGAAGGTGATCAAGCAGATGATAGGCAGCCATGCGGCATTTCGCTTGAATTTTCCCCTGAAAGGCGCAGATATCGCATGGCTTTGGCGCTTTTGGCGCGCCTGCAACTTGCCCACCTATCAGCGCCACCGCACAGCTTTGCAGCAATTGGCTTTTTATAGCCGCAGCCGCCTGCATGAGATCACAGAGAGCCACAGCTTGGAGTATGACCGCGCAGAAGGCTACCTGATCGCATTGCGCACCGAAAAAGACCGCGCCATGGTGCAGCCGAGTTTGCAGGTATTGCGTGATCTAGGCGTGACGTTTAGCGAGCTCGACGAAGCGGCAGCGCGCGAGATCGAGCCAGCGATCAATACTGACACGCGCTTCGCCGGCGCGATCCATCTCGCGCAAGATGAGGTGGCCAATTGCCGCCAATTCGCCCTGCTGCTCAAAGACGAATGCCGCAAGCTTGGCGTGCAGTTTGAATTCAATACTTCAGTGCAAAAACTGCAGATCGCCGGCATGAATACTGCGCAGGGCGCTACGCTTTTCGTAGCAGATACGCAAGCAAATTCTCAACTGTCTTCACAGTTGTCCTCTCAGTCGCCCGGCATTGACCAAGCGGCGCGCGAGTTCGCATTTGATGCTGTCGTGCTCTGCACAGGTGTGCAAGCCGAGCCACTGCTCTCTAAATTGGGCATACATTTGCCTCTTCGCCCGGTCTATGGCTATTCGGTGAGCGCGCATGTGAAAGAGCCGCTGAACGCACCTCGATCCGGCCTGATGGATGAGCGCTACAAAGTGAGCATCACGCGGCTGGGCCAGCGTGTGCGCGTCGCGGGCAGTGCGCAAGTGGGCGGGCGAGCAGGCGAGATGAATCGCTCCGCCATCAACACGCTCTACAAGGTCTTGCACGATTGGTTTCCTGGTGCAGCCGTCATGAGCCAAGGCGTGCAGGAATGGCAGGGCGCGCGGCCGATGCTGGCCAATCGGCCTCCTGTGATCAGCCGTGCAGCAAACAACAGCCCGGTTTGGCTCAATCTGGGCCACGGCTCAAGCGGTTGGGCGCTCTCCTGCGGCAGCGCACGGCTCTTGGCCGACAAAATAGCGGGGCGCGCCGGTGACATCAGCGCCTTGGCTTATGCGCTTCAGAGCGAAGCCTGATTCAAAAGCTTGCGCTTATCAGCCTGGCCAAGGCTTTTGCCGGCCCAATTGCTGCTCAGTAGGCTCAAAATCGTTCAGCTGGCCTTGTGCAGCCAGATGAGCTTTGTCGCGCTCTTGTGCATCCCTTGCTTCATTCAAAGCACGGCTCATGCGATCAGCCTCTTCTTCCAAGAATCGCGTATCCACACCAAGCATTTCGCGCTCAATGCGGTGAATGCGGTCGTACAGATTCGATTCGCCGCCTGTGGTGGATGCATAGGCGTTTGCCGCAGGTGCAACTGGCGGATCGCTTGGATTGGTGCTCATCGCGCGCATCATTTGCTCCGCCTCTATGTACGATTGCGCACCGCCCACCCAAGCAATGCGTTTGCCCGTTTCCAAAATCTCAAGCGCTTCTAAGCAACGCTGCTCCAGCCCATCGATGCGGAAACTGTTCAAAGGCAGCCATGCCATGCCCAAACGCGCAGTGGCGCACAGTGGCGTGCCCGAAGCGGCCAAAGCCATCACCCGCGTGAGTATCTTTTGCGCCAGCCGCGTCGCAGTTGCTGAATCAGGCTGCATCAGCACGCTGATTCCAAAAGCATGGCGTGAGATGCGCGCCACGCCATCGGTGGCCGAGACGCTCGTTGTCAGGCTCGCGGCGATTTGCACCATGCCAGACTCAAAGCCTTGCTCGCCCAATTCTTCCAAAGCTGTATTGGCATCGAGCACGGGCATATAGATGAAGAGCGCGCAAATTTGCTCTTCGCGCATCCGCTCCCTGCTTCGATACAAATGCGCTTGCATGCCATCGCGATTGAGCAATCCGGTGAGCACATCTCGAAGAGGCGATGTATTGGCCCGCGAGAGCACTTGCCTGCCCATGCGATGCTGCAAAAACAAGCCGCGCATCAAGATCAAAGAGGCCAACATGCAAATCGTAGCGAACGACCAAGAGCTTCGCTCCACAGACCATACACCCATGTAGGCAGTGAAGAGCATCACCAAACCACTGGCATACAAAAGCAAACCCAGCGCAACACTGATATTTTGGGAGTAGCTTCTGTACCAAGCCCAAGCAACCATGAACACCACAAAAAGTAGTGAAACGATCAATACGCCTATTGCAGTAACCGCGGCCTGGTCGCGCAAGTTGTAATCGATCCACACCAGGCTCACCAGCGCTAGGATGCATGAGAAGACCACCATGCTCCACCACCACGCTCGCGAGTACAGGCGAATGCTCAAAGCCATCGCAGCTATTGAGGGCAGCAATACGGCCCAGCTCATATTGATAAGCATCTTGGCTTCATCATTGAATTGCGGGCTGCTTGTGCCGACCAGTAAGCCACCCAAGCCGCTGCCAAACAACAAGGCCATAGACACAACCAGGCTCATCACCGCAACCGACAAGAACCCAGTTTTATGAAAGTTCAGTGTCATTAGCACGCCCATCAAGGCCATCACTAAATTGATACCAACAAAAATACCCACAGGCAAAACATTAGCCATACGCGCCTCTAAAAATGCGCGGTGGTTTTGCAAATACATCGGTGCATCGACCACGCCGCGATGCGCAAACTGCACCACAACATCCATCTGCCCCGGAGGTAACGGCAGATTAAAGCTGGGCTGGCGATCAGCCAGTGACCAGTTGCGCATGGGGATGCGGTCACCTGCGGTGAGCGTTGTCCAACTCCCAAAATCGTAGCGATAGGAAACGTGCACGACATCCAGCCGAGGCATCTTCACCGTCAACAAAAAATCGCTGGCCAGTTTTTCATTAAACACCGTCCAGCGAGCTACCATGCGCTCACCACTGCGCAAAATGAAGGGCTGCAGATCAGGCTTGGCCGAAAAACGCTGAGCAGGCCAAGCCCAGATCAAAGCGGGATCGATGGGTTTTTCGTTGGACTCCTCCACGCTGCCCACCAAGGTGCGCTCCCAGCGCCCTCGCAAATCAATCTCCAATTTAGCGCCAGCAGACTGATCCGGCAGGCGCTGGAGCATGTCGCCCCAATCGATTTGCGGCGCTGCTTGTGCAAGCGATATGCTGAGGAACCATGCCCCCAAAAGCAAGAAGCGCCGCGCATGAAGCATCCAGCGCTTCACGCCAGCACTTCCAAGACATCGGATCGAAACTCCCTGCTATAGAGAATGATCAAAACGAATGCCGTAGCGCATGCAAACGCCAAGGGTGAGAAAAACCAAGCGATAACAGCGAATGCAAAGTAATAGCCTCGCAAGCCATCGTTGAACGTCTCTGCGGCCATGCCAAGCATGCGGCCAGCGCGCTGGGAAAATTGCTCGCGATCAAATTTACCCGCTTCAAATTCTTTTGGATCAGGCATCGAGCCAATCAGAAGAGCTACGAAAGTGTATTGCCGCATGCTCCAAGAAAAGCGGAAAAATGAAAATACGAAAATGCCGATCATGATCAGCACTTTGAGATCAAAAATCAGCACCGAGGTGCGTTGCGCAAACGGTATGTCTCGCACCAGTTCTGTGGCTTTGTCCGTGCTGCCCAAAAGCGCAAATAAACCACCAATCACGATGATCGTGGTTGAACTGAAGAAAGCAGGTGTTGTGGAAAGGTTTTGCGTGATGATGCCATCCAGCACACGCGGGTCGCGGCTGGTGGCCACCTGCATCCACAGACTTCTGTATCGATTGGTCGTAGCGATCAGGGAATTGCGCTTGTCACCCTGCGTCTTGGTGAACCAAGAATAGGCCATCCATGCGGCAAAAAACCACACCAAAGCCAGCCAGTCTGGCCACGGAAGAAGCGACAGCACCTGCATATCGCTTCATCTTACACATTTTTTACAAATGAACTATTTAGACTAGATTTCTAAATTCCTACGGTCTATATAGATCGACGAACGGCAAAACTGATCAGCCGCGTAGCTTATTAGCAACTTCTGTCACACGCTTGCCATAAGCTTGTGCCGTATCCAAATCGCCTTGTGGGATCTTGTCGGCCGGGTCTTGCGGGCCGCATTGCGCCATCACGCCGCTGTTAGAACCGATGCGATTGATGTTGCCATCGTTCATCGCAGGTTGGCCGACCCAGATCATGCCTTGTTGCATAGAAAGCGTGATGAAGTATTGAAGGGTGGAGAGTTTGTCGCCGCTGGGGCTGGCAGATACTGTGAAGCCGCCAGCCACTTTGTCTTTCCAGGCGCTGGTGAACCATTTTTTGCTGGTGGCATCGGCGAATTTTTTGAACTGCCAGCTGGCCATGCCCATGTAGGTGGGGCTGCCCATGATGATCGCGTCCGCTGCATCGAGCGTAGCCCATTGCGCATCGGTGAGGTTGCCCTCTGCATCGATAGCAACGAGCTCAGCGCCCGCGCCTTTGGCCACAAAATCTGCCACGCGTTGGGTGTGACCATAACCTGAGTGATAAACAACTGCGACTTTTGCCATGAGATTTCTCCTTATAGGCGTTGATAAAAAATTTAAACCGAAGCTTCCAGATGCCCCATCTCACCGCGTGAGAAGGCACGTTTGTAGGCCATGATGTCGTCCGCTGTATTGCCCATGAAAGGGCCGCCAGAGAACATGGGTTCGTTGATCGGCGTGCCGCTAAAGAACACGCCGCGAAGCCTTTGGCTACCCGCTTTGATACGAGCAGCACTTGCTCCAGCCACATCGGATGCTTCAAAAATGATAGCTGCTCCCGCAATATCTACGCCGGCTACATGCTCAAAAGTGCCTGAACGAATGACAAAAAAGGCGTTGTCACCCGAGTTCACAGGAATATCAACACTGGCGCCCGCTTGCAACGTCACATCCAGCATGTTCACGCGTGTGAGCCAGCGGGCATCTTGTGTGATCGGCGATCGCTGACCATCAAATTCGCCAGCGACCACTCTCAAACTACCGCCTTCAAAATTCACATTTGGCATATCGGCATGCTTGACGCGCAAACCCACGGGGTCAGCGCCTTTATTGGCGCGGCTCAGATTCACAAAGATTTGCAGCCCCTGCTCCGTCTTAGCCGGTGCAGCCGGCGTCTCTTCATGCATCGCACCGCGCCCGGCTTGAAACCAATGCAAATCACCGGGCGAGATCAGGCTGTGATCGCCCATGGTGTCCCGGTTGATCGTGCCCGCTTCGGATTCAGGCAAAGTCAGCGAGACAGCGCTCATGCCGGCATGCGGATGCGGGCCAAAAGGATTGGAGCGCAAGGTGTAGCTGTCCACACCGATAAAGGGATCGATCCAGCGGCTATCTACCCGCAGCATGTTGGCACCCGAGATGCCATCGAAGCTGTGATAAGGCATCTCGACCACGGCTTTCACAGCCAATAACGGGCGAAGTTCAGATCCACACATGATGTGCTCCTTCTTTCAAGTTACGCGGCCAAATCAAATACGAGCACTTCTGCATCATTCGCAGCGTTCAGCGTGAGCAGGGATTCGCCTTGAATCTTCGCAGCATCGCCGCCACTGAGTTCTTGGCCGTTGACGACCAAGCTACCACGAATCAAATGCACATAAGCTTTGCGCTTCGGATCGAGCATGACGCTGGCGCTATCGCTGCCATTCAGAAGACCGGCGTAGATCCGCGCATCGGCATACAGGCTGATGCTGGCTTCCTCACCAACAGGCGCTGCGACCAATTTCAACACGCCTTGCTTCTCAGCGGATGGCACGGTTTTCTGCTCATAGCTGGGAGAAATCCCCGTCACGTTCGGCTCAATCCAAATCTGCAAAAAATGCGTCTCTTGGCCTTGCGCATGGTTGAATTCACTGTGCATCACGCCCTTGCCCGCGCTCATGCGCTGCACATCGCCCGGTGGAATGCCTTTCACATTGCCCATGCTGTCTTTGTGCGCAAGATTGCCGGAGAGCACATACGAGATGATCTCCATATCGCGATGCCCATGCGTGCCAAAGCCCGTGCCGGGCGCAATGCGGTCTTCATTGATCACACGCAGATTGCCCCAGCCCATATTGGCTTCATCGTAGTAGCCGGCGAAGGAAAACGAGTGATAACTCTTGAGCCAGCCATGGTCTGCATAGCCGCGCTCTTGGGATTTGCGAAGGGTGATCATGATGAGACTCCTAAAAATTCAAATTCAAATTCAAATTCAAATTCAAAATTCCGGACGCAGAATACGCAAAAGTTACGCAGAACAAAATACCAAAGAAGAGAAAAAGGCTGTTTTGACTTTTTTGCGTCTTCTGCGTAACTTTTGCGTCTTCTGCGTCCGGCTGTTTGTTCTCTTGAATTGAACTTTATGCCTTGAAGCAGGATTTGCAATCGAACGATTTTGATGTCATCATTCAAAAATGAAGAACGTTCGAGACCTCATCACCCCTGAAGCCCTTGCCCTCATCCGCAGCGTCGCCACCCAAGGCAGCATGGCCGCTGCGGCGCGGGAGATGGGGCTGGTGCCCAGCGCCGTCACCTATCGGGTGCGGCAAATTGAAGATGCGCTGGATGTGCTTCTGTTTGATCGCAGCGCCAAGCAAGCCCGCATCACGCCCGCTGGCGAGGAACTGCTGCAAGGCGGCGAACATGTGTTGCAAGCGCTCGATGCCGTGGCGCGGCGTGTGCAGCGCGTGGCCACGGGCTGGGAGCCTCAGTTGACCATTGCGGTGGACAGCTTGATTTCCAAGCGCACGATGTTTGAGTTGTGTGAGGCGTTTTTTGTCAGCGGTGAGAAAAATACAGCCCCACCCACGCGCCTGCGCATCCAAGGCGAGACGCTCTCTGGCACATGGCATGCCCTGCTTGATGGCCAAGCCGATTTAGCCATTGGCGGCAGCATTGAGAGCGTCACGCAAACCGGCATCCAAGCCAAGCCGCTCGGCGATGTGCCTTTCGTCTTTGCCGTCGCACCGCATCATCCGTTGGCCTTAGCAAAGCAGCCGCTGCAAGATAAGGTGATCCAAGAGCATCGCATTGTCGCCGTGGCTGATTCCACACGGCGCAAGCAGTCTGTGACAGTCGGCATCCTACCCGGCCAAGACGTACTCACCGTGAGCACGATGCCCGATAAGCTCGATGCGCAACTGCGTGGCTTGGGCTGCGGCTTCGTGCCGCATTGCATCGCGCGGCCTTATGTGGAAACGGGCAGACTGGTGCTCCTTGCCACCGAGCGCATCCCGCGCGCGCCCAAGGTCAACTACGCTTGGCACACCCCTGCGCGTGGAACTTTGGGCAAGGCTCTTTCGTGGTGGCTTGCTCAACTCGCACAGCCGAAGACGCGTGAGGCTTTGCTGTTCAAGCACTGAAATCGCTATAAATTCAATAGCTGCTCGCGCAGATTCTATGCCGGCGATCTGCTATTTTCTTGTTTAGAACGCACGCTGCGCCAGCGCCGTAACCATGCCGCACGAGCCCCGGCCCGCTTCGCGGTTAGCCTGTGCAGTACTCAGAATTTGATCTCGCACTGTTGGCTTTTGATCGAGTTAAATACCAAATTCCTCCGTGCTTCCAGCCCGGGGCTCTGATTGTGCTGCACGGCCACGGCACTGTCACATCGCGCTTTGGGCGCTCGGAGTATTTGCGCGCCAATATTACAAGCTCTCGCGGTGGGCTACGGCCTGTGCGCACTGGCCCGATTGAGCAGTGGGCTCGAAGCACGGAAAAATTGAGGCCGCAGAGGTGCCCTTGTCTGAGCGCAGCGAGTTTGGGCACCGTGCCTCGATTTTGAGTACTGCAGATGCTCCCCCGAAGGGGCCATTGCTCTGGGCGAGTGCGCACAGGCTGTAGCCCTCCGCGAGAACCGCCAATCAACTAAAGGCGAAAAGCGCCAAATTAATTGGGATCTGACCCCATTTAATTTCCGTAGCTCATGGCTCGTGTTTTGCCGGAGAAGATGCGGTAAACAATGACGGTGTAGGCGATGATCATGGGGAGCACGATGAGTGCGCCGACCAAGATGATCTTGAGCGATTCGGGTGAGGTGGCGGCTTGCCAGATGGTCATTTTGTCGATCACCAAATAGGGGAAGAGGCTGTAGGCCAGGCCGTAGAAGGCGAGGATGAAGATGCCAACTGTGGCTGCAAACGGCACCCAGTCGCCATAGACGTTGCCCTGCGCCAAACGCATTGGCAGGCGATTGAGGCTGCGATAGATGATGAAAAAAAGCAACGCTGTCATGATTGGCACGGGCGCGAGCAACACGATGAAGGGCAGGCTGAACCATTTGTCAAAAATCCGCTCGCTCACATAGGGCGTGGCCACGGAGATGGCGAGCACGCCAAGCGCTGTGAGCAGCAGTGCGCCGCGTGCCCATTTCACGGCTTGTAGTTGCAAGCTGCCTTCGGTTTTGAAGACGAGCCAGGTTGCACCCAAGAGCGCATAGCCTGCGGCCAAGCACAGCGCGATCAGCGCCGCAAACACATTGCTTTCCCAACCGCTTTCAAAGCCGATGATGTAGCTGCCCAGCATCCAGCCTTGCGACAGTGCAGCAAGTAGGGAGCCTGCGTAAAACGCTCTATCCCACCACGGCCGATAAGCCGCTTGCGCTTTCACGCGAAATTCAAAGGCCACGCCGCGCAGAATCAGTGCGACCAGCATGATCGCGACCGGCAAATACAGCTCACCCAAAATGATGCCATGCGCTGCGGGAAAGCATGTGAGCAAGATGCCCACGCCGAGCACGAGCCAAGTTTCGTTCGCATCCCAAAACGGGCCGATGCTGCTGACCATCATGTCTTTATCAGCTTGCCCTGCTCTGCGCAGCAAGATGCCCACGCCGAGGTCATAGCCATCAAGCACCACATAGGCCAGCATCGCCAAGCCCATCACGGCGAGGAAGATCACGGGCAGCCAGTCGTTGAAAGTGAGCAGTTCGTTCATGCTGGGCTCCCTGCGAGTTTTGGCGAAGCGGTAGCTTCAGGAGCACCGGCTTTTCGCGCTAGATAAAACAGCACCGAGATATAGGCCACGAGCAGCATTAAATACACCGTGATATACATCGCCAGCGTGCCTGCTAGCATCGGCGTGGGAATCGTCGCGGCGGCTTGCTTGGTTGAGAGCACACCGGTGACGAGCCAAGGCTGGCGGCCAATTTCTGTGACGTACCAGCCAGCGAGCGTGGCCACCCAACCAGAAAACGTCATACCCACCAACACTTTGCCCAGCCACGGCTTGATCTGCCTGCCCTTACGCTGCTGCCACAATGCAAGCCAACCCACAGCCAGCATCAGCAGCCCCGTGCCCACCATGATGCGAAAGCCCCAGAAGACGGGTGCAACAGGTGGATGCGCGCCTTTGAAATCATTGAGGCCTTTAACTTCGCCATTGATATCGTGCGTCAGATATAGCGAGGCGAGCTTAGGAATCTTGATCTCGTATTTGTTTTCCCGCGCTTTTTCATCGGGCATGCCAAACAGCACCGCAGGCGCGCCGCGCTGAGTTTCCCAAATGCCTTCCATCGCAGCGAGTTTTGCAGGCTGATGCTTGAAGGTAGAGAGGCCATGCAGATCGCCCAAGAAGATTTGTAGTGGCACGCACACCGCAGCCATCACCACGCCCACGCGCAAGGTAGCGAGCACACTTGGTGCGCGATCACCCCGCAGCCAGCGATAAGCGCTGATGCCCGCAAGTAGAAACGAGACGGTCACAAAGCAAGCCATCATCATGTGCGAGAGCTTGTAGGGGAACGATGGATTAAAAATCACCGCCCACCAATCCGTCACATGCGCCACCATTGCGCCAGCTGCATTGGGCCGCATCTCAAAGCCCGCAGGCGTTTGCATCCAAGAGTTGAGCGCGAGGATCCAAAAGGCAGAAAGGCTCGTGCCGAAGGCGACCAGCAGCGTAGCCACCGTATGCCAGCGATGCCCGACGCGCTGTAGGCCAAACAACATCACGCCCAGGAAGCTGGCCTCTAAGAAGAAGGCCGTCATCACTTCATAAGCCAGCAGCGGCCCCGCGATATTGCCCACGGTGTTCATAAAGCCCGGCCAGTTCGTGCCAAACTGAAAGCTCATCGTGATGCCGCTCACCACGCCGAGCGCAAAGGTCAGCGCAAACACTTTCACCCAGAAGAAATACGCCTCCATCCATTTGGCATCTTGCGTGCGCGCAAAGCGCAGCTTGAAAAACACCAACACCCACGCGAGCGCAATCGTGATCGTGGGAAAGAGGATGTGAAAACTGATGTTGGCCGCGAATTGAATGCGGTGCAAGATCAGGGGATCGAAAGTGTCGCTCATGGCTAGCTCCTAGTAAATCGGTGGGATCAAGTCTTCAGGCGCTGTCTCTTTCGTTGTGTTTTTATCTTTGCTTTTGAAAAGCATCATGTCTTTGAATTCCAGCAGCTTCTGCGCCGCCGCGCCCATCTTCATGAGCTGGCGCAGGGTCTGCTCGTCAAGCCGCTGAATGTCGGTGAACCAAGTCGTCACCAATTCAATCAGCTCATGCATTTGCGCCATGCGCTTTTGTGCATGTATATCTTCGGGATTCGTGGGCGTCACGAGCAGCGAGTCGCGAAGCATGGAGAGCGTTGGATCAATTTCGCGCTTTTTTCGTTCATCGGCCAGCGTGCGAAAAATCAGCCACACATCATCCGGTGCACTGAAATACTCGCGCCGATCGCTGGGCAAATGCTGTAGCTTCACCAGCCGCCAAGAATCCAGCTCTTTCAAACCCATGCTCACATTCGAACGCGAAAAATCCAGCGCCTCGGCAATCTCATCCGCGTTTAGTGGGCGCTCACTCACAAAGAGCAGCGCATAAATCTGCCCCACCGTGCGGTTGATGCCCCAGCGGCTACCCATTTCGCCGAAATGGAGGACAAAGCTTTGGGCAAGGGGGGTGAGTTTCATGGAATTACTTGATTTTCAGGAATTACTGAAATTATAGAATATTTACTTCTGTTTGGCAAGTTGCATTGGAATCTGAGCGTGTTGGGTTGTTGGCGCACTAAGGCCGGTATGAGTGCGGAGAGTTCCAATCTGAGAGCGCTGAGCGCTCTGGAAGGAGCCACCATTTCGCGCATAGATTGTCAGGATAGCTAACAGGCCGCGAGTTTGGGGCATTTCGCTCGACTGATTTGTGGTACTCCACCATGAAGGCGAGCGAAATGCTTCAAACTCGCAGCCGACCTTAACCGGAGAAGAATCTCCAGACCGCTACAAATTGAATAGCGCCTTGCGCAACAAATACGCCGGCTATAAAGCGATATTGATCGAAAAACTAACCCCCATTCGCCGCAATCCAGTCTTTGTAAGCTGGATGCTGGCGCATGGTGTTAAAGCAAAAGCCCTGCTCTTTCAGCCCCACGATCAATGGCTCTAGCACAGCAGGCGCCCACGGATCTTTGCGGCTCCAGATGCCCAGATGCGCCATGAGAATGTCGCCGGGCTTGATGTCTTTCAAGGCTTTTTTCAGCAGCGCATCGTTGGAGGCGCGCTCGCTGGGCAGCTCATCGCCCAAAAAGCCTGCAGGTGCCCAGCCGACGTGTTTGTAGCCGCATTTCTCAGCTTCGGCCAAGAGCTTGGCACTCGTCTTGCCGCCGGGGGCGCGGAAGATAGGCAAGGCCTTTTTCCCGGTATAAAACTCCAGCCGCTCTTTGGCTAAATCCAATTGCTCGCAATATTTCTTGGGCTCCCAAGTGAAGCTTCGGCCTGCAAATGCGCCTTGTGTCGGCTTCACGATGAATTTCGTCTCAACGCCTTTGGCATCACCTTGCAGCACTGGATGATCCCAAGTGTGGGAAGCAAATTCATGGCCTTCCTTGCCGCGCGCCGCCCAGAATTTCTCGCCCCAGTTTTTCGCAAGCGAAGTGCTCTCATCCTTCGTCTTCTCGTTCGCGGCGAAGAAAGTCACCTTCACATTGTGTTTATTCAGCGTATCGGCAATGTATTGCGCCACATCCATGTGGCCGGTGTCAAACGTGAGGTAGACCGGCTTGTCGCACAGCGCAGGCGGCGGGATGGCAGGTGCTGCGGCTACCAGGGCTGGTTTTTTACCGAAAAGAGCACCTAATTGGGCACTGGCCGGCATAGATACTGCGCAAGCAGCTATCAAAAAGAGAGCGTTTAACAAAGGGATTTTATTCACGAGGCGCATGATCCAGCGTCCAAACCCCATGCGGTGAGCGGCCTACGTTGATCTGGCGAGCGATTTTGCCCGTTTGCAGATCAATGACCGTGAGCTTCTTCGCCCAGCGAGAGGTAACGTAGAGCAATTTTCCATCAGAAGAGATGTCCATGCAATCGGGCCCGCCCGGTGCGGGAAAGCTCTGCACCACGCTTTGCGTTTGCGTATCGATCTTGCTGATCGTGTTGGCCACGCGATTGCTCACGAAAATATGCCGCTTATCGCCCGCCGCGCGGAAGGCATGCGCGCCTTTGCCTGTCGGGATCGTCTTCACCAGCTTGGCAGGCTCAGCGCTGCCTTTCGACGTATCAAACACCTGCACGCCATCGCTGGCCGTGAGGCCAATGTAGGCAAATTTATCGTCAGGCGTCATATAAATATCGGCCGGCATATCGCCTGTGGGCATGCGCCAGCGGATGCTTTGCGTGGCCAGATCCACAGCAATCCATTCGTCGCTGTCCTGCATCGTCACGTAAGCGGTGGTGGATTTGCTGTCAATCCACATATGGCTGGGCGTTTTGGCCGTGGCGATGCGCTTCATCAGCTTGAGCGGCGGCTCGGCCTGCGGCTGCCATTGGTACACATCCACATGGTTCAGACGATTCGCCGCTGTGACGAACCATTTCATATCTGGCGAGAAGCGCAGGTGATAAGGATCAATGATGCCGCGAACCGTGCGCTGCACCGCCGCAGTGCGCGGATCAAAAAAAGTGAGTGAATCGCCGCCTGCATTGGCCACGATGAGTGATTTTTCATCAGGCGTGAGATACAAATGGTGCGGCTCTTTGCCAGTAGGAATGCGCTGCTTCTCTTGCCACGTGGCGGGGTCAATCACACTCACTTTGGCGTCAAGTGAGTTGAGCACGAAGATGGGGGGCAGTGCCTGGGGCTTGCCTGCCGCCACTTGCGCCCAAGCTGGCAGAAAAGAGACACCGGCGGAGCTGAGCAAGCCAGCTAAAAAATGCGAACGCTTCAAAACAAGGGCTTTCAACTCAGAATTAACCCTTAATTTTACCCGCTCCCCTCAGCGGCATCGGCCAAAAACCCCTTCAAAATCAGGCCATGACTGATTCCGTTGCTACCAAAAGTGAAAAACTGAGCGTTCTGGGCGTGAATCTGGAAATTTTGCGCCTACCGGCTTCTACGCGCCCGGATGCAAGCCCCATCATCTTCTTGCATGAGGGCTTGGGTTCAGTCGCCATGTGGCGAGATTTTCCTAAAGCGCTGTGCGCCGCCACAGGCCGCGCTGGCCTCGTGTATTCCCGGCGTGGCTATGGCCAAAGCGATGCCATTGCCGATGTGCGCGGCGCGAATCGCTTAAAGCCTCATTACATGCACCACGAGGCTTGGCAAGTGCTCCCCGAGCTGCTGCGCATGGAAGGCATCGCCCAGCCAGTCTTGCTCGGCCATTCCGATGGCGGCACGATTGCCCTGCTCCATGCTGCGCGCTTCGATGTGCAAGCTTGCATCGTGATGGCCCCGCATCTTTTCGTGGAAGACATCAGCATCTCAGCCATCGCCCAAGCTCGCGAAGCTTACGAGAGCGGCGATCTACGAGCGCGCCTGGCCAAATACCATGCAGACGTTGACTGCGCCTTCTGGCAGTGGAACGATATTTGGCTGAGCCCAGAATTCCGCAGCTTCAACATCGAAGCCGAATGCGAGCAAATCACCTGCCCGCTTCTCGCCATCCAAGGCCAAGACGATCCCTACGGAAGCCTAGCCCAAATCAACGCTCTTGGCGGCACTGGGCACGATTCTTCAAGCCAAATCGGCCTACCCCCGGCAAGGAATCTGCGCAGAGCGCTATTAAAACTAGAGCAGTGTGGGCATTCGCCGCAGAAGGAACAATCCATGAGAGTGCAGCAAGCTATCCATTCGTTCATTGCCTAAAATCATACAATCGCGCGGTAAGGCTGCTTAGGCGTAATCGCCCCCCCCCCCTTCCACCACCTTTTCCCAGTAAGGCAGGCAAGCCGTGCGCCGCTCAAGATCAGCAATAGTTGGCTGCATGTGGCTCTTAAAAAAATCAATAAATAATTGCACCTTGCGAGGATTGCCTTTGCGCCCCTGAACCATCGCGTAAACGTTCTTCTCTTCAATAAGTTCTGGCAAAACTTTGTAGATCGTTGCATTCAGCAACTCGCATTGAGCATACCAATGCATTACCTTGCCAATGTATTCCCCGCTCAGAATAGCCTTCATAGCTAGTTCGGAATCATTCACAGCTAACTTTGATACATAACTCACCTGTTGCCCGCATGGAGATTGAATAACGCAGCGCTCATTCATCTCTTGTTCGTGAAACACTGTAACGATGGGCATCCTCACCAAATCATGCATTGTTTGCGGAATTCCATGTTTTTTGAAAAACTTGGGAGTGGCCACATAACTACTTTGAAAACTACAAACACGAGATATCACCACTCGTCCTTCAGTTGGCATTCCTACGCAAATGCCAATGTCAAATTCCGATGAGCCGAGTGCAAAAGGCCTAGCCTCCAACTGCAATGAAATGTTGAGAAGCGGGTGTGCCGCCCCAAAATGTGCCACCGTACTGGCTAGAAACTCCCGCCCAAATGCAGGTGGACACCAAATTCTTAGGGAGCCTCTTACCTCTTTGTTGTAGCTGGCCATCGCCTGCTCACCTTGTCCGAGTAGGTGGATGGCTTGTTGCGCATAGTACAAGAAATCGTTTCCCGCTTCTGTCAAACGTAGATGCCTCGTGTCGCGCTCGAAGAGACGAACTCCCAAGACATCTTCGATCTCATCAATTTTTCGGCTGACTGTACTGCCGCTGACTGCCATCTTGTCTGCTGCACGCGAAATACTTTCACATTGAGCTACTGCCGTGAAGTAGCTGATAAGCGCGGGATCGATTGCCATTTGACTCAATATGCTCTTGGTTCTTGACCATTGCTCTGCAGTCATCGGATGATGACTGCCCCCCTCAACATGAGAGGTCTCGACATTGCGTTACCGCAAGCCAAAGCACATCTAGTTGTTTTCTATTTATTTCAATGTATATGAAGCGCCCTTTTTCGCAACAGCTTTATTCAAGCAAATTTGCAATTTTGTTTTGCAATTTTTTGCATTGACAGCGCTTAGGCAGCATCTGAGAATTAAGTTACTTATCGTGAACTACTGCACACTTTTGTATTATTCCATGACAAGTCTGAGTAGACAAAGAGCTAACAAAACACAACATATTTCTAAAAAAAGATTAACGCTTTTTATTCATTTTTCAAAAAAAGCTTAATTAAATAGCACTTATGTATTAATTTTTACCTTTAGTCTGCGGTGTTTAAATAAATGTTACATATTTTTCGTCAATTTGGTATTCATCATCTATTACAAAAATCGTCTTATCTGTGGGACACGAAGACCTTACAGGACAAGTGGCCTATGCCAGGGCAAAAAGGGGATGCGCAGCAGAAAACTGCTTATTCTTTGAAGCGCTGGCCAGAAATTAACACAAAGCTGAAAAATGCCAATAACTACCGGGCGCTGTCTCTGCTAAGCCACGGGCCAGTGAGCTTTGAGAATCTCAAGCGCTGCATGCGCGGGAACGTCTCAGATACGGTTTATCTGCTGCAATACTTAGAACGCAGAGGTGTTTTGGAGATCATGCACACAGAATGGAAAGTATCAGATCAGAGCCTCAAACAAACCTTAGGGGATGTATGGCTCCACTGATACGCACCAATCAAGGGAGGCTGGAAGCCTTCAACTCGCACTCGTCGCTCCCTGACGACTTGAGAATGCTATTGAAATTCATCGATGGAAAGCGCAATGAAGTTGACTTGCAGCGCGTGCTCAAGCCGCATATCTGTGCACCCGAAAAAATACAGCGCCTGATCGACCTAGGATTGGTCACATCGATCCTTGATTCCATCATGGAGCAAACTAAAAAAGATTCTGTCATTGAAGCGTATTCAGAAACCTTGCCCGCGCAATTACCAGCGTTTGGGGCTTTTTCGCAGCCATTTACGGTCACTAACTCGCAGCACATGCTGCCGCCAGAGAAGACTGCATCCGCTCTAAACGATGCAAAAACGCTGATGGAGAATTTCTTACTGCAAGAAGCACCTTCTCTGGCCATGACAATGCTTGGCGACATCGAAGAAATCACAACAATGAGCCAATTGCAAGCCAGTTTGGGCGCTTACGAGCTCATGATCAAAAACAACACACCCAATGCAGCAGCCCATCTCGTCGAACTACGCCAAATGTTGGAGGCGACAACGGTATGAGCGCCGCCAATTGGTCAATTACTAGCTGGGTTGAGCGCCTTTTCAAATATTCCAAAGCATGCGTTGGCTGCATCGATGGTCGATTGGAAATGTTCTGGTTGCATGCCCAAAGCGCTCTCCAAAACACGAAGAAATCTTGGCCACCGCGTACGATCAGCATCCGCCGCGAGCCAAAAAGACAATCCCGCTTGATGATTCGCACCCAGGGCATCACTCACGTGCCTAGCCAGCTTCAAACCGCCCAAAGCAGAACCCTCCATCACATAAGCCACGCCCATGTAATGCGACAGTTGATGCAAATCAATTGCGTTGATCTTGATAGGGTCAGCAGTTTCAATAGTTTGAAATTTCTGAACTTGCTCGCGCCAATACGCAGCATCACGCACCAAATGCGTGCGACCATCGAAAATCTCCCAAATAGATTGCTTTTCAAGCGACAAGTTTTTCAGCGCGCTGTGAACCACATGATGGGCATGATTCAGCGCGACAAGACCTTTATAGATATCCAAGGGCTTAACGTCGCCGCTCATGACCGGAGTAAGAATCGATTGCTGATCAAGTCTTTGATGTGCATTGGAAGTATGAATGCGAAGTTGGCTCAGTAATTGCACGTTGTTGGTCTTTCAAATAATATTTATTAGAAACTCTGAATTATTCATCTTTTATTATCATTCAATAAACTTTCAATTGAAAACAATACAAGCAACAAAATATCAGGGCCAAGCCATCACATGAACGCACCAGTCGCAATTCAAGATTCAACAACATCAGGCTTCAAAACCAGTGACTTTTCGCACGACAGTTCGTTTGGCAATCAGAAACCCATCAGCGAGTTTGCAACCAGTACGGCTTTGGTTCATCATATTTTCGCGACGGATTTTTCGCAAATTTCCGAACTTGAAATACAAAATTCAAAAGCAGAAACTGCCAAGCGGCTTGAAGCATGTGGGCAAGAGCTAATTCAGCAGCTAAGCCAGGACCCTCATGTTGTGTCCGCTTTCCCTGGCGTATTAACTGAGCGACAAACAAAGCTCAATGAAATCTACCAATCGGTATTGAAGATCGTCCAATCTGGCAAAGGGCTGGCGAGTTGGTTCACATTGCTCAACAAAATTTCAAGCTCAACAGCAAATAACAATTCTGCACGCCTCATTGAAGCGCTGCTTTTAAAATTCTCAAGCCAAGTCGGGGATCAAACCTACACCCGGTTGACTAATGCGTTTGATGCCATTCAACACAGCTTACGCTTGTATGTTTTACAAAATCGCACCAGTAATCAAGAAAGAGCGATCATCGATCCTGCATTGACGCAGGCCAAATCGACGTTGCGTGCTGCGAAGCTTGGCGACAATGAAGAAGAATTGCGAGCATCCTTGGAGCAATGGCTTTCAGAGTGGGCCAGAACACCTCCCGGCAAAGCGGCTCATGTGTATTCCATGTACGTGCTTGGATTTCTAAGCCACGTTGTTGCGAAAAATAATTTGCAATCCATTCAATGGGAGCGACTGCTTATTGCTTTAGAGCATCACCATGCTTCACGTTCTCATCATAAGAATGTGAGCGATATTGGTACGGCCTATGAAATTCTCATCAGTAGCGTGCCACTCTTTAATGTTATTCGGGTGTGGTTGACCCATTCAGCACACCAATCTGCGTCGGTTAAGCAGCTCCATATGGTGGCACTGCTGCAAATGGCCATCGCGCAAAAGCCGTTAAGCACGATCTCAATGGAATGGGCCAAAAGCATTGATATTGCGGCCTTGTATCGCGCCGGCTGGACGGGAAGCAGGATTCGCAGCACTTGCAAAGACCTCATTGAATTGATCAGGCCGTCCGTTGAAAGACACGAGCTTGATCGCGTTGAACAATCGATGAATCGGCTTGCACAATGGTCAGAAGCAAGAATCGAGGCACAAAGTTGCATTGAGGAAACCAGGCAAAACCTCAGCTTGCTTGCCTCTAGCATGGTGGAAGGTGCCGCAGATACAAGCAGCCACCAACGACTTATCAGGCAACTCAATGCTGTGCTCACCTTAGCAGTGGAAGCCCATGCAATCAGTGACGACTCAAGAGTTGCTGCTGGCGTGATGTGGTGGTCTGTCTCCCAGCACTTGAACTACAGTCTTGACCTGCCGGTTTGGAAGCGCTACAAACAAATCATCGCTGCTTTTTCCCAGTGGGATAGCAAGAAGCATCCGAACATTTCCGAGACCATGCGCAAAAGTGCAGCTATTCTTGAGCAATGTCTCAATGCTCAAATGAAATCCCAAATCCATTGGGCAAAGCTTCCAGAACAGTCCCCCCAGAAAAGCTTAATTAGTAGCGATGCCCTAGTGTTTAGTGCGCGATTTTCCGCATTGAGTAGGAGCATTGGTGAGGATCGTGCTGCTTATGCAATGCGAAATTGGGCATCAAGGTGGATGCTGGGTTTGCCCGTGGCTGCTGATCACAGGCAACTACGGGATGCGCTGTTTCGACTCGTCGCGATTAACAATTCAGCATCCATGAGCGATTCCATTCAATCGGGCTTTCAAATTTGGCTAAAAAGCTTTGCATCAAGTCAAGCGGCTACGATGATTAGAGTTGAAATTGACAAACTTGTTGATTACGTTATCACAGCGGGAGAATCAGATTACGCTGGAAGAATTCAAAGGGGATTGGCCTCGGAACCTCCACAAGGCAATCATCAGGCATGGTTTCTCGGTCGAATGGACTGTCGATGGTCGTTGCTTAAAATGTGTGACGAGCTCATGCAAGCACCTTATTCTGCAATCGACAACTACGCTTGGTGGTGGCAAACGGTTGTTGGCAAGAATATCGCTGCAGTCCCTGTGGAATTTGTCAGCACTTACTTGCAACATCTATCAGATGCATTGGCAGATTTGCTCGATGCTGAGGCATATCGCTCAATCTTTGAACCTATCTTGCTACAGTACAAGAGAAACTTTGCAATCGGATCTAATCAAGGCCAGGCCGAATTAACCAAATTTGGCGTGACACCCATCAGAACAGATTCTTGGAAAAAGGAATGCGGTTCAGCCAACAAAAACTACTCTTGGCAAGTATTGAGCCCAGATGAGTTGCTACTGGCCTGCCCTGATGCGCTGCATTCTTGGGCAAACGAAGCCATGCGCCTGCATACGACGCAGCCTGATTCAGATTTGGCCTTAGCACAATTGATGCCAGTCACTTTTTCGCTACTGCGCGAACTTGGCGAGGGTGCGATAGAGGATTTGCTGTCGGCTTGGGAGCAATCAGCGGCCGAAACCTTATCCGATAAGCATACGCTGAAGTTGGGATTACTCATACACCGTTTGAGAAAGCAAGCAGAGCAAGTTAGCTTAGGAATCTATTTACTCGACAACCACCACATCAGCTTTAAGAGTGGCCATCAATCAATCTCAAGCCCGCAGAGTAGTAAGTTGAAGAACGGCTACGTTGATGCGACCCAATGGTTTTTAACTCAGCTTGGCATGATACTTTTGTCGCGCCCTCATGAACATGCAGCACTGGACTCCCTGCGACTAATTTCATATCTATTGACAGATAGCTCACAGCCCGATATGGCACTGAATGCAAAGGCCTGGCTTCAGCTCATACGCTACTTGGAGGTTCATGCTACGCAAAATGCAAGCTCGTTGCGACAGCGCGCTTGCTATACGTGGTTCACTCACTTCATTTGCGGGACAGAACGCTTGGTGCGATTCGAAGAATTGGCAAACATTTTGCATTCCGGCGCTGATTTTGTTTTGGCTGAAAATCTTCAAGAAGAATTAGAGTGGCGAATCGCTATCGAGGGCTTGATGTGCGCAAGCGCTTGTAAAAATGCACTGATGTTTAACAAACGCGATTTGATCTCTGCTTGCATCACGTCAAGCTCGGTTTGGGTAAATGAAAGTCCGCAAAACTGGAACGAAAGATCGCGCTCACTTCTGTCAGTTTTGGATTCTGGAATATCCAAGAGCGTTTTGGATGACTTCGGCGGTGCTTGCGCCTTGATGAGCCTCCAGCTTGCTGAGCGTGATCGCGCGCGTGCAGCCAAATTATCTGAATCGGTGAATCGCTTCGCCGCGATTAGGCGTGGGCGCTTTGTACAGGCGATGCTCAAGCTCTGCAGAATTACGAGCAGCCACGAGCACAACAACGACAGCGCAGTCATGGAGACACCCATTGTCGCTACGCTATTCGGTCTGAACAGTTCACAGCTTGAACAGCAATTCCTTGCGGTACAGAAAGCCATGGAGCAGTCGTTTTCGTCTGAAGTTTCCAAGAAGAAATTCATGACGACTGCCAAGGTGCAAATCGATAAGCTCACGTACCGCTCGCTTACGAAATTGATCCGCGCAAGCTGCGTTGCCATGCTGGATGATGGACTGGCTCGCAAAGAAGCAGCGCATGATTTAGCAAAACAGTGCTTGCTCGATCCTAGCCAGCAAGACAACATCCGTTTATGGCTCGATCAACACAAAGAGCAACTGGAAAAGATACCAAGTTGGTCGCTGGCAGTTTCAGATTGGTCGGATGCATGGATAGCTCTCATGCTTAATCATGCGACACGCAACAAAATCTCCGATTCAAGCGATGAAATCAGTCTTTATTGGAAAGTGACGCGAATTCTGATGTACGGCGACATGGATGCAACACCTCTATTACTTATGTTCAAAAGCATGAGCGAAACTAATTTATTGGATGAATCAAAGCAAAACGTACTCATGACAAAATTGACAATGGCCATCAAATCAGCGACTCAGGCCATGCCCATTGCTGCCGGCAATAAAACCAATGCTCTGCTACAAATGGTTTGACCTTGAGCTTGGCGTTTTGTAACCATGAAAACCATCAAATTTAAGCACGATAGCCAGCCGGCGATCATTCAAACCAAGCAAAGACTGCTTGATGCCATGCTGGTGCGTCAAGTTCCTGTGCAAATGCTTTGTGGGGGACGTGGTCTGTGCGCAACCTGTCATGTCCATGTGGTGGAAGGAAGTAGCCAGCTTACCCCACAAACCGACCGTGAAAAGCTAACACTTGCCGTACTAACGGGTGCTAAAGCAAACAGCAGGTTGGCATGCCAGGCACAAGTCCTTGGCGAAGGGATTCATGTTGAATTACCTAAGGGTTTGTATGTTGAATCATTCGCTCAATTGGAGCAGCTGATTGGCAAGCGGGCGCAGCAGCCTGTTTTGCACCCACTTGATGCTCGTGTTTTGATTCAAGAGGGAAAGATCATTACCCGCTCAGTCGTCAATGAGCTCAAATCTGTCGATTTCGATTGGCAAAAAATCAATACGCGTTCTGCATCGGAGATATAAACATGTCATCACAAATAGCCACACCATCAAGCTCCACCTCGCCAGCAGACGGCATCGACCCCGTTCAAGGTGGCTACAGGGGTTATCACAATTATTTTGTGCCTGAGGAATTTTTTGCGCACGACCCGCAAAGAGGCGCTATCTTTTTGCGAGATGGTCAGCGTGCCGCCAAAGTCACAGATGCATTTATTGCTGGTTTGCATCAAGGCATTGAAGACGAAGTGGGTTCTGCAGGTGCATTGATGATGTATCAATGTGGCAAAACCTGGGCAGAGCAAGATATGCACCGTTTTGCCAATCGTATGCGTCAAGAGTTTGGTGGCGGCAAGCGAGAGATTTGGCAAATGAATCCGCGGTTTGTTTGGGAATGCTGGTGGTGGCCGCTGACAATCACTGGATTCGGTGGGTGGCATCTCGATTTGTCTTTCGGCGAAAAAGGCTTGACTGTCGTGGAGATTCGAAACTCTGCCGTAGCACGTTCCATGAAACTGCTCGGGAAACCTGTATGTCATTTGTATGCGGGCCTGTTTGCTGGCGCTTTCAGCTACTACGAGCGCATTGAGAGGCAAAGCATTGAGATTCAGTGTTATTCCATGGGCAATGATGTATGTAAGTTTCTTGTGGGCGATGAGAAGAAAGTCAATGCTGCCGATTTTTGGAGGCAGGAGGGCGCTAATTCTTCAGAGATTTTGGCTCATATGGACGCTTAAGCGCAATCTAGCAACATGCTAATCGACCCTGTACAAGCCAAACACGTGCAGCGCTTCGCCAATCTTGTGGCGATGGCGCATGTCGGTGTTTCCGCATATCGACCGCTGGCTGATGCCAAATCGATCCATCGCCAGCTATCAAATTCGACCTTGTTTTGGCAGTTTGCGTCGCAAGGCGTCAAGCTAGAAGCTCTGAGACCCATGCCTAGTTTGAAGGTTTTGGATGTCTCTGCGCCGCAAATACAAGCCGATCATGTGACTACGAATTCAGTTGAAAGTAGTGCTATCGCGCAGACGCAAACAACCAAAGCAGACACCGATTTGGATATTGATGTGGATACACCTCATATTTCCAAGAACACAGAAATCGGGCACGCTATGGAAAAGCAGGCTCATGAGCAGGCAAGACATCAGGACGTCAAGACAAACAAAGCCGTTATGTCACTGACCACCATAAAAGCTGCCGATTTTTTCAGGGTATTACCTTGGATCAGCAAGTCCATAGACGAAGCGCTGGATATACCTCAGCGCATCATGCATGTGTTACCCGCTCGTCATGACGAAAAAGCTGTTGGTTTTTTTAGTCAATTGCCATGGCTCACGAGCAAGGCGACCAAACTGTCGATTGGCGCTGGACAGAATCATCTAGCGAAAGCGTATGAGCTCAGCGATCGTCTGGGTCGGGTTTCTCCTGCTGCAGACTGGCGCAGTGTCAGCACGCAAACCGTATTCAGCTTTTTTGAAAAAATTCCTTGGACGAACGCGAAGGCTCGAAATCAACCCGCAGCTGCGGCTTAAGCCGCATCAACATTTTTATTGAATTTTTAGAGGATCGTTATGCCTATTCCCTCCATTGCGCCAACATCGAGCTTACGACTGCATCCCAATGCTGCCGAAGTATTTAAGACTGCCGAGAACAGGCATTTAACAGAAGAAGAACTCGCGCTGTATGAACGCAACTTTCCCGCTATGCAAGCACGCGCGAACGCAGCGCGAGCAATTGCCGCTGCAGAGCAAGGTATTGTCGAAAATGTTGTCAATGAAATACTTGTGCACTATCCTTTTGAAGACAGGCATGCCTATGCGCGCACAAAATGCGTGCGCGATATCAGTAGCGTGAGCGCTTTCGCTACTCTGTGCATGCTGATGAACGATCCCGCATGGTTTCGAGACAAACAACTATTGTGGCTACGTACGATCCTACAGGCGCTGTATTTTCCTGACCGTGAAACGACGCGCAAACGTGCCTTGTTTGCCAGTCAATCACAAGCGGTGCCAGAAGGCGTACCAGTCAATGCACGCGCTATATGGGAGACTTACAGCAAGCTGAGGAATGGCTTCAAAGACAAATTAGATGAAGAATCCAACGCACTTTTTGAGCCATACATACAGCTAGCTATTGACACTCTAACTGCAGGCTGATGTTGCTTGGACGACCCGATATGAACAACACCCCTCCATTCGATACAGACAGCACAATGACACAGTCCATGGTGGATGACGTCTATCGCCGGATGTTCTCCGATTCATCTCAGTCCTTCGATTTGTATGAAGGTACGGCGAGTAGTGCCGCAGGCACAAAAATTATCTATCTTTCTACTGATTTAATCGTAGGTATTCACAAAGCGATTGAGTACGAAGCGGGCGAGGCATGGCAAGTTATTTTCAACTCATGTGGCCTTCGCTGGGGGAGAAAGGTTGCGACATCATTTGAACGTGAGTTGCGCGTCGCTGCCAATCGCCGCATTGACGCCCTGACAGTCATCGAATACAAAGAGATGGTTGAGTCTTATTTTTCGCATCACGGCTGGGGCAAACTCAGCATGAGGATGGATGGCATTGAATCGCATGGCGTATTGGTTGCAGAATTAACAGACAGTGTCTTTCGCTATGCATTGCCGAATGTAGATACTTGCGTTGATCAACTGATTGCTGGAATGCTGCGAGGAATTTTTGAATCCCTTGCTCAAGCGGAATTGGATTGCTTGATGATTGAAGAGAGGCAAGCTGGCAGCGCTCCACTGTGCCGCTTTCTTATCTCAGGTCCTGACCGAATTCGTTGGGGGCAAAGTCTCGTAGACGAAGGTAAAGCGTACGATGAAGTCTATAAAGAAGTGCTCGCATCGTGACCGAAGCGACCGTGATTTTTAAGCGCTCCGAGGATGACGCACACATTGAGTTCTCCGATTCAGCAGAAGTTGAATTGCGTTTGCTTGAATTATTTGCAGATACTCAACTCATCCATAGTGGCGACGGCACATCCGTTTGGAAAATCAAACAAGGTGAAGCCGGTGCTAATCATGGACGGTGTGTTGCTAAAGTCTTCGGACCACACAGACAAGCGGCTTACAGACGCGAGGCCGCAGTTGCCTTGCATCTAAGATCGCCCTACGTCATCAAGTGCCTTGACACCCGCATACTTTCCAGTGGCCATAGCGTATTAATTTATGAGTATATGAATGGCGGCAGTGTGTCCGGTCTTTGCACCGCGGGCTTGCTACAAGAAAATATTGTCCACCGAATCTTGGCGCATTGTTTGTATGGGTTGATTGATCTGCATGAACACGGTTACATTCATTGCGACATCAAACCTAGTAATATTCTGTGTACAGCAGACGCACTCAACGATAACTGGTCTTTCAAAATTGCTGATTTGGGTTCGGTCGCTGCATTCAGGGAAGCAAGAGCAGGGATTCATACGAATGGTAGCCCCGCGTACTCTGCGCCGGAAAGGCTTCATGGAGGCTTTGATGCCAGCAGCGATATTTATAGTCTGGGCATCATTGCATTTGAATTACTCTATGGTCAGTTGCCATTTATTGGCTCGGTGGAGGAAATTTATCGTGCGCATTTAGCAAGGCCGCTACCGTTGGAGGAAATTGAATCTAAAGCGTGGCGAGAATGGATCGCTAGAGCTTGCGCCAAGCGCCCACAGGATCGATTCCCAAGTGTTCAGCAGGCAATTGCTGTTTTACCGACGAATGCGCTTAGCACTTCAGTCCATGACATATTGAGCATAGCAACCGACAAGACAACTTATCAGAGCTCTACATTTTTTTCTGAGCCTGAACAGTTCGATAAATTTGTAAACGGGACTAAATTTGATGGCATTTCTTTTACAGAGGAACCAGAGCAGGTCAGCGTGGATGAGCGTGGAGTGTTTTTAGGAATGAGCAGCGGTATTTGGTGTTGGTGGCCTTCGGTTAAGACGCCCGTTGCACTCACTGCCTCCGTTGCACCCTTTTTTCTACATTCCAGCGGAGTAGCTTTCATATCTGAAGGTCAATTACTGGTTGTTGACCCCTTAACGCGAAAACGGCACAGACTTTCAGATACGAACTTTGGCGAAACTATTCTCTCGTTTGCCTACAATGGTAAATATCTTGCAGTTGCGCAGGCTCGGCGCGTGTTGATATTGGATTTACTTAAAGATGAAGTGATCATTGCAGTGCGGCATAAACACTATGCCATGCAGCCTGCGGTAGCCGTTGATACAAATAGTTTTGTTGTGAGTGGTGGCCTGGCCAATCAAGAAATTTGGTGGCGCAACTTTGATGGTGATTTACTGATGCACTGGCGTACTGACGGGCCGGTGCTGGAACTGCGCTTGCATCGTGGTCGCTGTTACGCAAGTGTTGCGCTTGTCAACGGTAAAGGTGTTTGCATTTGGACCTTGGAGCCTGGACGGCAACCGATCCAAGTTGGTCAACAAAATGGCAGCTTGATTGTCGCTTTAGGACAGAATTCTTGGATTGGCTTTGATGCAATTCAAAACTGCTTGATTCGACAAGACTATAGCAACGCATCGTGTCATAAGGTGATTTGTATCTCGGATAAGCCTCTTCTCATTGCATTAAATGCCCACGGCGAGATGCAAGGCGCTGTGATTGTTCAAAATCATGATCGAGATCGAAATACGATGAGCTTGCAGCGTTTCAAAATGGCATCTGTTGATGCGCATGAGTTTATTCTTTGAAAGTAGAGCCATGACCCGTCGCAATGTACATGCTGTCATCTATTCCCATATTTGGGCGCTCCAACACTTGAGTGTTTTGCCGTTAGATCGCCCACTTGATTCCACCTTGGTTGTTGAACTTGCAATCAACTCTAACCTGAGCGCAGCTTATCCAGATTCGATGAAACATCGGGTGGGCGTTGGAGGGCTACTGCGCCGCCACGTGACCCTTAACGATATTTCAGAGTTACTGGACGATCCGAAGCTATCCATTGCCTTCGCGCCAAGACCTCCTATACCTGTTGGAGCGCTGTCGTCTTCTATAGGCCTTTTATCAACAGCGCCCGGTAGCTTCGATCAAGTGATCATCATGGTGCATTGTATGGAGGCTCTGCAACTGCATGCAGCGCTGTCGCAGGCTGATCGCTTTCATGTGCTCTGGGACTTAGCGGATGCCCCAAGCAAAGCGTTGTCGCAGACAGGCGAGGCGCTCACACAGCAGCGCCTTATGCAGCCTGGTCAGTGGGGTGGTTTTCATCTTTACACAGATGCGCGCCGCCCTGTCCAAGATGAACAAGAGCTGCGCAACTCATTTGCAACGCTTTTGAATCAATGACTACCCTCGCACTCTTCGATCAGCGATTGATCCGATCCGATGCGTTGTTGCGGATCTTGGACATACAAGGATTGCCATATCCTGATGAGTTAGCACGCCTTGCCAAAACGGGAAGGCTACATCTCGTTAACGTGAGCGGTAACAGTCTATTAGAAATTTATCCCGAGCTGAACTTGCATGGCTTTGAGTTAACCGAAACGACATTTTCGGATTTATTCACTCAGCATCCCATGATTGATAGGATGAGTCATCCGTCTTCCGTTGATTTCGTTAGGTGCTTCCCTCTTGAGCAGCAGATGGCTTTCAAATTAGCTGTCAGCGCCGCTTGCGACATTTTGCGCACGGGATCCTGCGGAAGAGTATTTTGTTTTCACGGCGTTGGCCGCGCGCCTGCGGTGACCTTGGCGGCGCTTAGGTGTGCATGGAATCTTCCACTTTCTGACGCTGTGGAATTGATAAAAATCATACGGCCGCAAGCTCATATTTCAGAGTTGAGTTTAAGCGCGGCTCAATGGTGCTGGGAGCGCAAGCTTTGATCGAAGCGACACCTTTGCAACATGCCCTTAGCCTAAGATTTTTTGGTGAATCCACGGTCGCCCAAGATTCAGGTTGGATCAACATTGATACCGCTCCTTGGCATTTGCAGGCTGCTCAGTTGCCCTCTGGCCCAGTGGAACTAAGTTATCGATGCTGGACGAGCCAACGCGGGCAAGTACGGCTTATGACGTTGCACGGCGCGAAGGTATCCGTAGAGTCATTGTTCCTGCTTCCAAACACTTCCTACGATTGGCCAACCCTAGCGGCTGAAACCGTGGTGCTTGGAAACACCTTGCAGGTCGCCGTGCTAGATGTGGTCGCACCGCCCACCATATCCACCCGTGCTTGGCAATGCGCGCTGAATCGTACACGGCCCTTTCACGACAAAGAACTACCCGGTTGGTTCGAAAGCTGCGCAAGCGGACACGAGATTTTTTTGAGAAAACCGCACGAACTTGCAATGACTGCTTATTGGCAATCCGTCACGATGTGCATCAATGAGTGGGCCTCTAAGAGCGCCTTAAACTCGTTGGCTAATCGAGAACAAACCCAAGATCATCATGTTTGGTTGGAAGCCTACATGGAGCATCACCGCGACAACTCTCCAGGCCTGCCTCTTTTGAGTCGCCTATTTGGCGAAAACTGGACTCGAGAGTTTATGCAAAACTTCTTTGAAGTTTCTGCAATCCAAACTCGCTAATTAATCAGCGAGATAAAGCCGCCGCCCAGTGCGGCACTGGGCACCTTCCCAATTGTTTATACATGCGTTAGTTACCACCGAGCACATTGCTTCCCCAGCCGCGTGCAGCGCTGCGTACTCAACTGCGTCAACAGTACCTACTCCCGCAATAAAGACTAGCTCTCCAGGCTGCGCAGACACTTGATTCGCCGCAGACCCCATGACTTTGCAAGTGTTGGACAACATATCTTGGACACAACGCGCGTGCAAAACTTTTAAGGGCTCTACACGCTCCGAGGCTGAAAACAAAGATTGATTTGAGCCTCGCTGATCCCAAAAAATAAGCCCGAATACAAGAAACAAAGTCAACAAGCTGAGGGCTAGTGTGTACTTCCAGATTCTTCTCACATTCGTAGCTCTGATCATTGGTTAGGAATGGTCTCGTCTTTGATATAAAGGCCCATTACGTTGTACAGATCAGCACCGAAGGGAGCCGTGAAATTCACGATCCGATACCAAGGATCAACCCGCAATCCACCCATCACCTTCACCCAAACTAAGTTGTTGGCTCTGTCTTGCCACATTTTTGTGCCGGTGGTGTCGGCTTCAACCTCAGCACGGGTGTTGACCAATACCAATTTCCGAGCTTGATCGCTGGGAGGTTGGAAGTCTGGGTTAGGGTTGGGGCCGAGTAACCACTGAAAGCGCTTGGCATTACCTGATCGTCCTATGACTCCCGCTGGATTCTTGCTGCCATCAAAGCTCACCGCAAAAACGAAGCTGTCAGATGCCTTGGTCACGTTGGTAAAGTTCACAGACACAATTTTTGGAATCATCATGGCCACCGTTTGACCTTCAGCGTTGACCATATTGCCTTGTTTGATGCCAGCTAGATATTTGGGGCCACTGCCGTTGATCACTGGCCCAGTAGGATTTGGGAAGCGAAGAATATATTTTCCTCCGGCGCGCAAGCTAGCTCCTCGCATCTGTCCAAGTTTCCAAGAGTTCCAGCCACTGCCAACCACCTGCCTGCAAGCTCTGGCTTGCGTCCCCCAGCTGGCGTTGCTGTACGCCGCGCTGTTGCAATCAACGCGCTCCACATCCATAGGCCAATAAGAAGCGTTTTCTCGGGTGGGCTCATCCATAAAGTCGGTATCGCTTTGGAAACTCAAGCCATAGAATTCACCAGAACAAGACTGACCGTTATATCGCCCTAATGAGTTTTTGCCATTGGCCGTGGGGAACAGTGATGGCTGACATCCGCCACCTGAGGTGTAAAACGGTGTGTCATATGTCCAGTAATAGCCTTTGTTACCCCAATAGCCGTGCGGATCCCAAATAGCTCCTGCTAAAGAAAAGTTTTCCACTCCATTAGGATTGTTCTCATCCCTCTGGTTGTATGTCAGCAAGTTTGCGGGCATGGAGCGAGCGCCAGCAAATGCTTTGATCAACTTATTGTTGCCATTTAGCACCGTACCGCGCTCCATTTGTTCGGTGTAGTAATCATCCGATTTGAAAACGCCACTTTCGTTGCGCTCCAAATCATTAATGATTTCTCGCTGGCTAGCACCTTGGCGGGGGACCCGCTCTTCAAAGCTGATGTGGGCAAAAGTGTTGTCCCGCATCTGGAAAGTCGAGTGATAAGTTGCAAAGAAAGACTGCGAATCCGCATCACTTGGATAAGTATTGATGCCTCCCACCTTGTCGTTGAGGCTGCGCCCGATGAACAAACCACGGAAGAATGCTCCATCGTTACCTGAACCGCGCGCGTAAATGCCAGCTATATCTGACATCAGCCATTGCGGATAGTCTGGTGCAGTCACACGGTTTGCATAGCCAGTATTGGTTTTGTAAAGTGTAACTCTGGAGAATGTGGCTCTGGCGTTGGCACTGCCAGGCGCGCCGCCATTTACAGCGCCATTGATATCCCATGGCCTTCCATCAATCGTAGGTTCGTAAGTGGCGTTACCAGCATCACCCCTGTCATCCCCTATTGGGCCGCCACCGGCGAGCATCATGTCTGTATTGATGCCAGACTCCCCCGTTGAGTAGCCGACGTTGTTGTCAAAGATACCGTGGGGCATACTTCGCGGATTCATTTGTAGATTTGCCCATTGAGTGCCTGCTAAATCAGGATTTTTAGCTTTACGACTCAAGCCCACGCCGCTGGTGGGAAAAGAATTCCAATATGCGTTACCGATGACATCGCCCACTACGTTGTGACGGATGATGTTATCGGGATTGGTGATCCAAAAGCCAGATGAGCCGGACAGATGCATATCACCTTCATGCAGGAGAATCAAATTTTCGTTGGTCGGTCGCTTAACAGTTAAGACCAAATTGCCTTCGAAGATGTTTTTGCGTTCAACAGCATCTTCCAAAAACATGGCATGCCCTGTAATGTTGTGGCAAATATTGTTGACCACGCGAACGCCACTAGTACCATGCACAACAATGCATCGCTGCGCAGAATCCCAAATGGCGCTGTTGCGAATTTCATGGCCTGTTGCATTTCCCTTGAAAGCGCCCGTTGCTTGATCATAACTAAGCATGTGCCAATGGAACGGATAACGCGCCATAGCACCAGCTTGCCCCACGCGCCTGAACTCAACTCCATCCACGAACACTTTCGAGCTCAGGCCCATGACCATGACATGCGCACCGAATCCTTTACCAGTCCAATCGGCATCATCTGCACCTTGGATCACGATATTGCGACTCAAATTGCCCACTGCAGCGCGTTGATCAAGCTGACGCGGCGCTGGCTCAACTGGAGGTGTGTAGACACCTGGAGTCAAGCTCAACCCGTCATTTGTCATGTATTGCATCTTGCCCCAGCGAAATTTTGCTAGGGCAGTTTTCGTCTCTAGCGAAGTGCCATTGGCAGCAGTTGCCAAAGCCATACGTTCGGTAGGATTAACGCCGTAGAAGTCGGTAGGTCCAACAATAATCGTATCGTCAGCCTTCCAATTGACTGTATCTTTCAAGGTGAGCGCCTTGGTTCCGGCTGCGGCGTGGTCATTGAGTTGCGTCCATACCGGAGATGGTGAAGCGCCGTAAAGCTCAAACTTTCCACCATCTAGCACTGTGATACCACGTGTATTGGTAATAATTCGATCAGCAGGAAAATTAGGGCGTGCTCCGGTTAATGTAATGATGGCTTTGTGTGCATAAGGCTTAGAAGGCTCCCCCACCATTAGAGCACCAGTGCCGCTAATTGTCACTTTATTGGCTGTAAGTCTGACATTTTTGTCAGCGAATTTTAAAGTACCATTAATTGTGACATCACCAAGATTGGTGGTATCGGTGTCCAAGATCACAGTTTTACCAGCTGGAATCACGACCCCAGATCCATTCAGGGGCAATGTTCCGCCCCATAGTGAAGCATCCGACCAGTTTTGCGAATTCGATGTATTAGCTGTGCTGGCTGGTGCAGCAGGAAGAGAGGTTTCTACGCCTATATCTCTCACCATCAAATTGCTTATCGCGCTGTAGGTTTGAGTGATGAAATTCTGCACTGTTGTGAATGCAGCGGTCGCAGCATTCTGCGCATAAGCAATTGCAGCATCCAACTCGGAGGCTGGCTGCGCTTGTGAAGTACCCGACAAGCTCACTGGGCTTGGGCTTGAGCTTCCATTATGCGCAATGGCAACACTCGCTTGCCGAGCGCCAAGGGCTGTAGGATGAAAAACGACGCTGTAAGTACAAGATGCCTGAGGCACAAGTTTTATGCCGTTGACACAGCTCGTTGCACTGCCATTTCTAAGAAAATCTCCTAGATGATTGCCGCTCAGCGTTAAAGCGGTCAGCAGGAGATCAGCATTTCCCGAGTTGGAAATCGTAAAACTTCTTGGCGCGGAAGCAACTGCGTTTTGTTGAGCACCAAATGTAATCGCGGTGGTGGACAGGCTCAGGATAGGAGCCGGTGCTGGAGGCGCTGGCGGCGCTGGTGGTGCTGGTGGTGCTGGTGGTGCTGGTGGTGCTGGTGGTGCTGGTGGTGCTGGAGGCGGGCTAGGAGCTCCAACTGGGCCTTGCCCGCCATCGCCCCAAAGTGCGCTCGACGCTAGAACACCCGTTTTATGGGTCAGCAAAGCTGTGGCTATTTGGGCATACGTGAACTTCTTGGCGGCAATCTGCGCGTTAAGGCCGTCCAAAAGTTGATCAAAATAGTTTCCAAGCTGACCTTTCGATGGCACGGCTGGAATCAGCGGCTCGCTTACAAAATCACGAATGCCCGAAAGATTGACTAGAGGACGAAATAAGTCTACAACCTCTTTATGAGCGACAGAAATTTGCGCTGGTGATAGGTATTCGAACTGGGCATTACTAAACTGATCAAACGCTATTGCTGCGTTTCTATTGGCTGCACTGGTAAGAACCAATTCAGATAGAGGTGTAACGTTTGTCTCTGCTGACAAAACAGAGCCGCCAGTCACAGCATGCAGCGAAACCGAAGCGCCGGTCACGCGTATGACACAAGGCAAACTCGCGCCTGCCGGCATAGCAACGGTGTACGCGCCCAAATCTGACGTTACCCCAGAAGCAACGAAGCCTCCGTTGCACTTGATTTGGACTTTTGCGTTTGTTAAAGCTAATCCAGTGGCGGCATGACCAGACAGCACCAAATTAGCATTGCTGCCACCTGCTGTGGTTGACATACCTCCCCCTCCACATCCAGATAAAACCGATGCGAGAAAAACACCTGAAAACTTGAAACCAACATGAGACTTGAATACGTTGATCATTTTGAGTATTGCTCTTAATTCATAAAAACTGTGTATGGGACTAGCAAAAACTAAGCCAAGTAAACGATACGCAGCATCTAGTCGTTAGGATTTGCTATGCGTGTCTATTGAATACACAAACTGTAGTCAAAAAAATCGCAGCAGCCTGACAAAGCCACATGCATTGACAATGATTTACATTATTTTCATACGGATGGTAATCTTGCCGTCATGAATCAAAGGTGCAAATGAAGACCGACTCAGCCGACGTGTTGAAGGTATAGCATTCAAACTGTGATGCGCGCGATCACACCATACAAGTTGGCGGAAACAATGCTTCGCTTCAATGGGTCGCCGATGAAATTCGAACGCTCCCTAATGTCAAAGATTGCTCAGTCAGAGCGCATGGTCAGGGCGCAAACTGCTTCCTCAAAGCCTTCCTCGTCTTGCATGAAGACACGCAAACGCATCGCCATGACATGGCTTTTCTGATCCGCACTCATTTGCCGCACACTGCGATGCCCAAGCATTTGAGCTTTGGTGCTAACTTGCCGACCAATGCAATGGGAAAGCTGACCGACTGGCCACTGACGGCCTTGGCCTGATTCAAGCCTTAAACGGCACGATATTGTCCGTCCCCGTTGCGCCAAACATTTGCTCGCGCAGCAGCGCAAGCTGATCGCGCACGCGGGCGGCTTTTTCGAACTCTAGGTTTTTCGCGTGATCGAGCATTTGTTTTTCAAGCTGCTTGATGCGTTTGCCAACATCGCGCTCGTTCATGTCTTCCACCTTGGCGCGATCCATCTCGCGTTGCTCGGCGGCTTTGCTGGCTTTTTCGCTGTACACGCCGTCGATCAGATCGCGCACTTTCTTCACGATGCTCATCGGCGTGATGCCGTTATCCAGATTGAACTGCGTTTGTTTGATGCGGCGGCGCTCGGTCTCGTCCATCGCTTTTTTCATGGAATCGGTGATGCGATCGGCATACAAAATCGCACGGCCATTCAAGTTTCGCGCGGCGCGGCCAATGGTTTGAATCAAAGAGCGCTCTGCCCTGAGAAAACCCTCTTTGTCTGCATCTAAAATCGCCACGAGTGAGACTTCAGGGATGTCCAAGCCTTCGCGTAGCAAGTTGATACCCACCAGCACATCGAATGCGCCCAAGCGCAAATCGCGCAGAATCTCTACGCGCTCCACGGTATCCACATCGCTGTGCAGATAGCGCACTTTCACGCCGTTGTCGCTCAAGTAATCCGTAAGCTGCTCGGCCATCCGCTTCGTCAAAGTCGTGATCAACACACGCTCATTCTTCTCCACGCGAATCCGAATCTCTTGCAGCACATCGTCCACCTGATGCGTGGCCGGGCGCACTTCTACTTCCGGGTCAACCAAGCCCGTAGGCCGCACCACTTGCTCCACCACCTGCCCCGCATGCTCTTTCTCATAAGCAGCCGGCGTGGCGCTCACGAAGATGCACTGGCGCATACGCTTTTCAAACTCTTCAAATTTGAGAGGGCGATTGTCCAAAGCAGAAGGCAGGCGAAAGCCATATTCCACCAGCGTCGTCTTGCGCGAGCGGTCACCGTTGTACATCGCATTAAGCTGCCCAATCATCTGGTGGCTCTCATCCAAAAACATCAGCGCGTCTTTGGGCATGTAATCCGTGAGCGTGGATGGCGGCGCGCCCACGGGAGCGCCGGAGAGATGGCGCGTGTAATTCTCAATGCCTTTGCAGTGGCCCACTTCGCTAAGCATTTCCAGATCAAAGCGCGTGCGCTGCTCTAGGCGCTGCGCCTCCACCAATTTGCCCATGCCCACCAGCTCTTTCAATCGACTGTCAAGCTCCAGCTTGATCGTCTCCACAGCCATCAGCACCTTGTCGCGCGGCGTCACGTAATGGCTGCTCGGATACACAGTAAAGCGCGGAATCTTTTGGCGCACGCGGCCTGTGAGCGGATCAAAAAGCGAGAGCGTTTCAATCTCGTCATCAAACAATTCAATCCGAATCGCCAGCTCCGAATGCTCAGCCGGAAACACATCAATCGTATCCCCGCGCACACGAAACTTCCCACGCGAAAAATCTTGCTCATTGCGCTGGTATTGCATGCGAATGAGCTGCCCAATCACATCGCGCTGCCCGAGCTTATCGCCCACGCGCAGCGTCATGATCATTTGGTGATAGCTCTCGGGCTCGCCAATGCCGTAAATCGCAGACACCGTGGCCACGATGATCACATCGCGCCGCTCCAGAATGCTCTTGGTGCACGAGAGCCGCATCTGCTCAATATGCTCATTGATCGCCGAATCCTTCTCAATGAACAAATCCCGCTGCGGCACATAAGCCTCTGGCTGGTAATAATCGTAATAGCTCACGAAATATTCCACAGCATTCTTCGGAAAAAACTCACGAAACTCCGAATACAGCTGCGCCGCCAAAGTCTTGTTCGGCGCAAACACAATCGCTGGCCGCCCCATCTGCGCAATCACATTGGCCATCGTAAACGTCTTGCCCGAACCCGTCACGCCCAACAGCGTTTGAAACACCTCACCATCGTTAATGCCATCCACCAGCTGCGCAATCGCGGTGGGCTGATCGCCAGCAGGCTGGTAAGGCATAAACAGCTCAAACGGCGAACCCGGATAGCTCACAAACTGACCGGGTTTCGTTTCAGGAATAACTTCTAAGACTTCTGGCATGACTTTTCCGGGCAATGCTGCGGTGCAGCGATAAAATAATGGGCAACCAAGTATTTTGAACGCTTTAGCCAAAAAGAGCTACTGACAATGCGAAAAACCTCATCTGAAGTCTTTTCGCGTCTTTCGCGTAACTTTTGCGTCTTTCGCGTCCCTGTCTTTTTTCTTCAACTTTTGGACGATCCAATGAGCCTCTTCTCCGCCGTCGAAATGGCCCCACGCGACCCGATTTTGGGTTTGAACGAGCAATTCAATGCCGACACCAACCCTGCCAAAGTCAACCTCGGCGTAGGCGTGTATTACGACGACAACGGCAAGCTGCCCCTCCTGAAATGCGTGCAAGAAGCCGAAAGACAAATGGCCGCCGCCCCCAAAGCGCGTGGCTACCTGCCGATTGACGGCATTGCCGCTTACGACAGCGCCGTCAAAGGCCTCGTGTTTGGCGCAGATTCAGACATGGTCAAATCCGGCCGCGTCGCCACAGTGCAAGGCATTGGCGGCACGGGTGGCCTGAAAATCGGCGCAGACTTTTTGAAGAAAGTCTCGCCCAATGCGAAGGTTTTGATCTCTGACCCTAGCTGGGAAAACCACCGAGCCCTGTTCGCGCAAGCCGGCTTCGTGGTCGAGAGCTATCCGTATTACGACGCAGCGAAAAGAGGCGTGAATTTCGAAGGCATGCTCGCCGCGTTGAAAGCCGCAGCCCCCGGCACCATCGTCGTGCTGCATGCCTGCTGCCACAACCCAACGGGCTACGACATCTCCGCAGCTGATTGGGATCAAGTGATCGCCGCCGTCAAGGCCAACAACCTCACGCCTTTCCTCGATATGGCCTACCAAGGCTTCGGCTACGGCATCGCGGAAGATGGCGCAGTGATCGGCAAATTCGTGGCCGCCGGCCTGAATTTCTTCGTGTCTACCAGCTTCTCCAAGAGCTTCAGCTTGTATGGTGAGCGCGTCGGCGCATTGAGCGTTGCTTGCGCGAGCAAAGAAGAGTGCGATCGCGTGCTCTCCCAGCTCAAAATCATGATCCGCACCAACTACTCCAACCCACCCACCCACGGCGGCACAGTCTGCGCCATGGTGCTGAACACGCCCGAGCTGCGCGCGATGTGGGAAGGCGAGTTGGCCGAGATGCGTGTCCGCATCAAAGCCATGCGCAGCAGCTTCGTCGAAAAACTCAAAGCCGCCGGCGTCAAGCAAGACATGAGCTTCATCACCACGCAAATCGGCATGTTCAGCTACAGCGGCCTCAGCAAAGACCAAATGGTGCGCCTGCGCAATGAATTCGGCGTCTACGGCACAGACACAGGCCGCATGTGCGTGGCTGCGCTCAACAGCAAAAACATTGATCACGTGTGCGCGAGTATTGCGAAAGTGCTTTGACTCTTTGCCGTGCTCAGTGAAACGCCCTTCGGGGCGTTTTTTTATGCCTTTTTGGTCAGTAGCCATCATAGATACTGCGCGGAGCGCTATTGAATTAGTAGTATTCACCTAATTCACAGATGGATGCACGAGCGCCTACATCCAGTCTGCGCTAAAATGTGTACACATTGATTCACATTCACGGAGCGTCCTATGGAAACCCTCAAAGTTGGTATTCGAGAATTCCGCAGCGATTTAGCGGAATACATTGCATCCAGCACACCAGTGGCCATCACGCGGCATGGACAAACGGTGGGCTACTTCATCCCCACGCAAGGCCAGATGGAAGCGGATGTGGCGGCCTTGAAAAAAGCCAGCCAAACCCTCGATCAACTCATGGTCGCGCATGGCATCGAGGTTGAAGCCGTCGTCTCAGACTTCAAAGCACAACGCAGAAAAGCCATCACTGTGCCCGCCAGCAAATCAAAAGCCAAAGCGGCATGATCAGCAAAACCATCGTTCTCGATGCGAATATCCTGATTCGCGCTGTGCTAGGGCAGCGCGTGCGCCAACTCATCCTCGCGCATGCGAGTGAAGTGAGTTTCTTCGCGCCAGATGTGGCTTATGCCGACGCCAGAAAATACCTTCCCGCGCTCCTGCAAAAGCGCGGCGTATCACCCGAAGCCGCTCTGCAAGTCCTCGATCTTCTGGAGCCCATCGTTCGCCCCATGGCTTTAGAGTTGTATGCCTCGCACCAAGAAGCCGCGCTACAGCGGATCGCCGCGCGAGACGCAGACGACTGGCCCGTATTGGCCTGCGCCATGGCGCTCAAATGCCCGGTCTGGACAGAAGACGCAGACTTCTTCGGCTCAGGCATCGCCACTTGGACAACAGATCGCGTTGCGCTGTATTTGGCATAGTATTTGGTCAGTCGCCGGCGTATTTATTGCGCAGAGCGCTACTGAATTCATAGTGTGTCAACCCGTTCACCCTGAGCTTGTCGAAGGGTACTGGCGCACTCAGCGTTTCGCTCTACCCGCACACCTGCGTCGTACCATCGGGCATTTGCCTCATAAATCTTTTTGAAAACACACGCGACTGAGATCATCACAAGCTAATCCTCTCCCCGCGCGCCTTCCAAAAAATTTCTGATTCAAACGCCCAATGGTTTCCGCTGCTTAGGCTGTTGGTGCTCATCGGTTGGCGCTTGCTTTGATGTTTTGTTCATAGCACGGTATGATTTGCACATCATGAGACCGACCATCGCCCTGCAAACACACCGCATCGCCATTCGTGGCGTGGTGGAATCGCATCGCGCGCGCAATGCTCGCGTGTTTGGCTCGGCGCTCAGCGGCAAAGATGTGGATGGCAGCGATCTAGATATCCTCATCGATCCAACGCCTGAAACCAGCTTGATGGACGTAGCAGCCATTCAAGTGGAGCTCGAAAAACTCCTTGGCGTGCCAGTGGATGTGTTAACGCCCAACGCACTACCCGAAAAATTCCGCCATGCCGTTTTAGCGCAAGCTGTGCCGGTATGAGCGAGACATCTCGCATCCCAGACTATCTCGGCCACATCTTGCAGGCCATTGAGCGCATTGAGCGGCACGTTGATGACGTGGATGAAGTCAAGTTTCTAGCCAGTGAGCTGATCCAAGATGCCGTAATCCGCAACCTAGAAGTCATCGGTGAAGCCGCCAACAACGTCTTGCGAGAAAATGCCAGCTTTGCTTCAAAGCATGCTGACATCCCATGGCAAGTCATGTACGCCATGCGCAACCGCCTCTCGCATGCCTATGACAAGATCGACATGGAAATCGTCTGGAAAACCATCCAGCGTGATCTTCCAGAGCTTTATCGTCTCGTTAAAACTGCGATTTCTTGAGTCAAATCACCATCTCGCCGGCATATTTATTGCGTAGAGTGCTACTAAATTTGTAGTGTTTGACCCCATTCACTCTGAGCTTGTCGAAGGGTTCTAGCACGCTAAGCGTTACGCTCCACCCGCTCGCCTGCGTCGTACCATCGGGCATTTGCCTCATAAATCTTTTTGAAAACACACGCGATAAAGGTAGTCACAATCCAACCCTCTCCCCGCACGCCTTCCAAAAAATTTCTGATTCAAACGCCCAATGGTTTCCGCTGGGTAGGGGTCAAGAACTCAGAAATATAAAATATTGAGCTAAAACTGTTGGCCAACGCGTTTCCCAGAAATTGAAAGAGAAAAACATTTGAAGCACTTTGTAATCTGCATACTCACATTGTTTTTAAACGGGTTTACATTTGCGCAAGCAAACCTCGCTTACTCAGAAGAGTTTGTTTGGCATTTGGCCGGTCGACTGTCGACCAAGCTGTATCGAGATTCAACTAGCAAACTACAAGGCACCTCGGTTGGCGAACAAGCTGACATTAGGATGCAGTTTGAGATTCTGTATCGAAATTACTTGATTTCTTGCGATGGACCGCTGCCGTTGATAGCTAAAAAACTACGTTCATATCCGTACCCGCTTGAGCAAGCTTCCAATCTCGCAACACCACTCGAATACGTTGGAAAAATGGATTACGAAATTTGGGTCATATTGGAAGAGTGGGAGCCTAAAGTACGAGCCACGCTCTTGGCAGATTTGGGCACTGGCGCATACGGGTTTTCTCCCGCGTGTACCCACGAAAACTATCTCAATCAAAATCCTAAGCTCAGAGTAAAAAATTAACATCTTTCGGTCTTTCAAGAGGCGCTTGAAAGCTAGAACAATCAATCGCCAATCTGTTCGAAGCGGAAACCATTGGGCGGTTGAATCAGAAATTTTTTGGAAGGTGCGCGGAGATCATCTTAAAATTTCTATGGCCTGAATCGCGTGTGTTCTCAAAAAGATTTATGAGGCAACTGCCCGATGGTACGACGCAGATACACAAGGTGGAGTGCAACGCTTCGAGCGCCACAAATACACAAATTTAAGAAGAAAAATGGCATATAGCCGGCATGTTCGCTGCGCAGAGTGCTACTGAATACATAGCAAATAGAAATCGCAAGCGAATCACCACAACAACCTTTAGCCCCCATTAAGGTTCACCGACCCCGCGCCCGTAGAATCAAGCATCCCCTTGATCACATTCACCGGCCAGCGCAGCCACAAGCCGCGCCAGCTAGCCTAGGCATTTCCCATGTTCAAACGATTTGAAAATCTCGTCAATCGCGTTGACGCTCCCGTTGAAACGGCTGAAACTGGCCCGCCGCCTTCGCTGATGGGGTTTTACTGGCACTTTGTGCGCCAAACCAAGTGGCTCTATATCTCCATGCTGCTCACGGGTTTGTGTGTGGCGCTGGTGGATTTGTTGATTCCGGTGTCTATTGGGCGCATGGTGAGCTTGATGACGGCGGCTGATCGCACGGCAGCGCTCGCCGAGCAAATGCCTTGGCTCGTGGGGATGGCGCTGCTGATTCTGGTGGGGCGGCCTTTTGTGATGCTGCTCGATAGCTTGGTGCGCAACAGCGCGGTGATTCCAGGCGTGACGACGCTGATTCGCTGGCAGAGCCATTGGCATGTGCTGCGGCAGAGCTGGGCGTTTTTTCAGAATGATTTTGCGGGGCGCATTGCCAACCGCGTGATGAACACGGCCAATTCGCTGCGCGAGAGCGTAGTGGCGAGCATTCGGGCGGTTTGGTATATCTTGGTGTATGGCCTAAGCGCGCTGGCGCTGATGCTGGCTACCGATGCGCGGCTGGCGATTCCCATGCTGCTGTGGATCACGGGCTATGCGCTTTTTCTGCGCTACTTTGTGCCGCGCTTGCGCGATCTTTCCAAGGTGAGCAGCGAGGCGCGCTCGGCGGTGATGGGGCGCGTGGTGGATAGTTATACGAATATCCTCACCGTGAAGCTCTTCGCGCGCTCGCGCGATGAAGACGCTTATGTGCGCGATTCGATTGATGAGCATCGCGTGCGCATTGCGGATCACATGCGCATGATCACCGGCTTCATGCTCACGCTCACGATCATGAATGCGCTGCTGCTGGTGGGCACGGCGGGGATCAGCGTGTGGCTCTGGCTGCGCGGCGATATCAGCCCGGCGATAGTGGCCACGGCGCTGCCGCTGGTGTGGCAGATTGCGAATATGGCGGGCTGGGTGAGCTGGGAGGTGAGCGGGATTTTTGAAAACGTGGGCACCGTGCAAGAAGGCATGGAGACGCTGGCCGTGCCACGCCGCATGCTGGATGCACCGCAGGCGCGCGAGCTAGTTGTAGCGCGCTCTGCAATTGCATTTGAAGGCGTTCGCTTTGCGTATGGGCGCGGCAATGAAGCGGGCATTAAACCCGTGATTGACGATCTCTCGCTGGACATTCAAGCGGGCGAACGCGTGGGCATTGTGGGGCGCTCGGGTGCGGGGAAATCCACGCTGGTGAATCTGCTGCTGCGCTTTTTTGATGTGGAATCGGGGCGCATTTTGATTGATGGGCAAGATGTGCGCGAGGTGACGCAGGAGAGCTTGCGCGCGGCGATTGGCATGGTCACGCAAGATACTTCGCTGCTGCATCGCTCGATAGCGGCCAACATCCGCTATGGCCGCCCGCAGGCCTCGCAGGCCGAGATTGAGCAAGCCGCTCGCCAAGCGCAGGCGCATGAATTCATCCTCAGCCTGCGCGATTACAAAGGCAACGCGGGCTACGAAGCGCATGCGGGCGAGCGCGGCGTGAAGCTCTCCGGCGGCCAGCGCCAGCGGGTGGCGCTCGCTAGAGTGGTGCTGAAAAACGCGCCGATTCTCGTGCTCGATGAAGCCACCTCCGCGCTGGATAGCGAAATCGAAGCCGCCATTCAAGAGCAGCTTGAATCGCTCATGCAAGGCAAAACCGTGATCGCGATTGCGCATCGCTTATCCACGATTGCCAAAATGGATCGCCTGATCGTGATGGATGCAGGGCGGATCATTGAGCAAGGCTCGCATGCTGAGCTGCTGGCACAGGATGGGCATTACGCGATGCTGTGGAAGCGGCAATCGGGTGGCTTTTTAGCGCCCGATTGAGTGCCTACGGGCTTATTTCTTCTTCGCAGCAGACTTGCCCTGCAACACAAAAGTCACCTTCATCTGCACGCGGTATTCCACCACCTTGCCTTTAGAGATCACCACCTTTTGCTCTTGAACCCAAGCGCCCTGAATATCGTCCACCGATTCAGCGGCGCGGGCTATGCCTACGTTGATCGCATCTTCAAAGCTTTTTTTGCTGCTTGAGCTAATTTCAATGATTTTCGCGACGGTCATGGAAGCCTCCATAGGGATAAGTTAACGGAAACCAGACCATAAACCGCCTCTAGCTATTTGGCAAGCAGAGATTTGCTAGAGCTTGTTGGGATGCATCAATAACCGGCTTTCGCGCCCGGCCTGCGCTTGGCAAAGAGGCCAGCGGATTTTGCCCCTTGCTTTTTGAAACGCTCGCGGCGGGCGACTTTCGGATCGACGCGTAAGGGGCGGTAGATTTCCACGCGGTCTTCATGCGAGAGATGGTACTTGACCGTGACTTTGCGATTCCAAAGCCCAAAGCTCGCGTCAACGGGCGGATGGGCAAAGCGCACGTCTGCCGCAGCAGCGGCCAATGCATCGCTAACAAGCGCACCCGCAGGCAAGCGCAGCGTGAGCTCATGCACAACCCTAGGAGCAGGCGAGTAAACCAATATCACGGCGATCTCAGCCATACACACTCTCCGCCCGCTTCACGAAAGCATCCACCAAGCTCTTTGCAATCTTGTTAAACACCGGGCCCACCAGCGCGGCCATGGCGGCGTTGTCAAAGTCGTAGGCCAATTCCAATTCAATCTTGCACGAGGAGAGAGAAATATCGCCCACGGGCGAGAAGCGCCACATGCCATCGAGCTGAGAAAACGGGCCGCTCACGAGCTTCAGGCGATCTTCCAGCGTACCGTCTGCATGGCGAATGTGCGTGTTACGCGTCGAGAAGCTCTGGCGCAGGCCTTTAAAATTCAGGCTGATCTCAGCCGTTTGCCCATCCGGATGTTTTTGCAGCACCTGCGCTTTGTCACACCAAGGCAAAAACTTCGGATAAAGGCTCACATCCGAGACAAGATCAAACATCTGCTGGGCGCTGTACCAAATCAGCACGGATTTGTGGACGCGGTTCAAAATCGGTGCGCTCTTACAATCATGGGCTGCATTGTAATTTCTCGCAACCTCCCCATCTCCATTTCATGGCCAAACCCAAGTCCGATCCCCCTGGCCGCATTGCCGAAAACAAAAAAGCATCGTTCAACTACTTCTTCGAGGAGCGGTATGAGTGCGGCATGGTGCTGGAAGGCTGGGAAGTGAAAGCGGTGCGCAATGGCAAGGTGCAGCTCACCGACGGCTACGTACTCATCCGCAATGGCGAGCTCTTCGTGATGGGCTGCCAGATCAACCCGCTCAAAACCGCCTCCACCCACGTGCACCCCGATGCCCTGCGCAGCCGCAAGCTACTGATGAAGAAAGACGATATCCGCCGCTTGATCGGCAAAGTGGAGCAAAAAGGCTACACGCTGGTCGCCGTGAATCTACATTGGAAAAGCGGCCGCGTGAAATGCGAAATCGCGCTGGCTAAAGGCAAAGGCGAGCACGATAAACGCAACACTGTGGCTGATCGCGAAGGCAAGCGAGAGGTGGAACGGGCGATGAAGGTGAACAATCGCTAAGCTTCAGTACTATCGATTTGATAGCTGTTCGCGCAGTGTTTATGCCGGCCATATGATCAAAACACCATGAAAACCCTCTCAAGCACCGCTTTTTCCATGCTCGATCTCGTGGCCGTGCGCGAAGGTGGCACGACGGCACAGGCTTTGCAGATTGCGTTGCAAACCGCCCAGCATGTGGAGCGCTTGGGATTCAAGCGCTATTGGCTGGCTGAGCATCACAACATGGCGGGCGTGGCGAGCTCGTCCACTGCCGTGCTGGTTAGCCACATCGCTGGCGGCACAAAAACGATTCGCGTGGGCTCGGGCGGCATCATGCTGCCTAACCATGCGCCGCTCGTGGTGGCTGAGGCGTTTGGCACACTGGCTGAGCTCTATCCAGGCCGTATTGATCTCGGCTTGGGCAGAGCGCCCGGCACGGATCAATACACCATGCGTGCCCTGCGCCGCCACAATACCGAGAGCGCCGATGATTTCCCGCGCGAAGTGTCTGAGCTCATGAGCTACCTCGCACCCGCCAGCGAAGGCCAGCGCATCACGGCTCATCCGGGTGCAGGCACGCAAGTGCCGATCTGGCTGCTGGGCTCTAGCCTCTTCTCAGCACAGCTTGCTGCGCAAATGGGTTTGCCCTATGCATTTGCCTCGCACTTTGCTCCCGCGATGCTTTTGCAAGCTTTGGATATTTATCGCCGCACCTTCAGGCCCTCTGCACAGCTGGCCAAGCCCTACGCCATCATCGGCGTGCCTTTGATCGCCGCGCCCACGGATGAAGAAGCACAATATCTGGCCAGCAGCGTCTATCAGCGCGTTTATGGCATTCTTACTGGGCGGCGAGGCTTGCTGCCACTACCAGATGCCAGCTTCATGGCACGGATAGAGCCACAGGGCCGTGCTGCCATTCAAGAGTTTTTAGCAGCTGGTGTGATTGGCTCACCCGAGACCGTGCGTAGCGGCCTGCAAGACTTGCTCAATGAAACCCAAGCCGACGAGATCATGTTTGTCTGTGATGTGCATGATCCAGCTCTGCGCTTGCGCTCGCTCGATATTGCTGCGCAGGTGGTGCGCGAAGCGGAGTCCGCATTAGCTTAAGTGCTGCTTGAAAAAGCCCATCGTGCGCTCCCACGCGAGCTTGGCAGCAGCGGCATCAAAGCGCGGCGTGGTGTCGTTATTAAAGCCGTGTTGGGTATTGGGATAAATATGCGCAATGTGGCGCACGTTGGCGGCCTTTAACGCAGCTTCATACGTTGGCCAGGCAGCATTGATGCGCTCGTCAATCCCTGCAAAATGGATTTGTAGCGGTGCTTTGACCTTTACCGCCTCTTCTGCTGCGGGATGGTTGCCATAGAAAGGCACGCCAGCGGCCAGATCAGGCAGGCGGGTAGAGAGGAAATGCACCATGCCGCCGCCATAGCAAAAGCCCACAGCACCGGTTTTGCCGGTCACATCGGCTCGGGCTTTGAGCGCGGCATAGCAGCTCAGGAAATCGGTGCGAATTTTGGCTTGATCAAGTTTAGCGAACTCGGCGCGGGCTTTGTCTTCATCGCCAGGATAGCCACCCAGAGCTGTGAGCGCATCGGGGGCGAAGGCCACGTAGCCATCAAGTGCAATGCGGCGGGTGATGTCTTCGATATGGGGATTGAGGCCACGGTTTTCATGAATCACCAACACAGCGGGTAGCTTGCCAGATGCATTAGCTGGTTTGGCCACATAGGCTTTGATGCTGCCCGAGCCATCAGGCGAAGCAATAGTAACGGTTTCAGTTTTCAGCCGCGCATCGTCTTTGGGCACGATTTGCGCTGCGGCGAAATTGGGCTGCAAAGAGGCCAGAATGGCTGCGGCTGTGATGCCGCCTTTGGCAAACTTTTCAGCGCGTTGCAAAAAGCCGCGCCGATCCATATCGCCATGCACATAGGCGTCAAACAAGATGAGCAGCTCTTGGTCAAAATCAGCGGCTGTAAGGCGCGAACCGGGGGTGATGGGTGTCATGGCTTTCTCCTAGTGAGTTGTGTTTAATTGGCCATTCCAAAAGATTCAAACATCACGCAAAAGTTCATGACATGATGGTATTTTGTTTTCACGGTTTGCGTAACAAATCCCAATAAACGGGGCTGAGACTGATGTCATTGTGCCCCAAGCCAGAGATGACATGCTGCGAGGCCAGCGCGGGCGGAATCGCTTCAAACAAGCGCTGCGTGCTCCAAGCGGGAATCACTTCGTCGCGTTGCGCGGAAATGATGCGCACGGGTGAGCTGCTCCTGGCAACATGCAGAGCTGATTCAAATGGATCCTTGAGCAACCAGCGCACAGGGACCCAAGGAAACTGCGCCGCAGCAATGTCTGCAATGCTGGAATACGGCGTGATCAAGATCAAGCGCTCTACCGCGCGCTGGCTGCCCAGATACGTGGCCACACCAGAGCCCAGGCTGCGCCCGATCACGACGATTTGGCGATGATCTTTTTGCACGATAGCATGCAAAGCCACGGCATCGGCATACAAAGCTGATTCGCTGGGCTTGCCTTCGCTGCCGCCATAGCCCCGGTAATGCAGCGCATAGACAGCGGCATCTGGAAAAGCGGCTGCCAACTGCGGCACACTCACCGACACATCTTCTGCATTGCCGCCAAAATAAATCACCGCACGTTCTGATGCCTTGGACCTATGAGAGATGGTAAGCGCAAGACCATCGCTCTTTATATGAAAAAGGGGCACACTGCCCAAACCACGTGGCTGCGGGTGATAAATCATCTGGCGCTGCCCTAAATACAGCAGCAGGCAAATCAAGGCATAGCCACCAAGCAGCAGGCCCGCGATGATTTTGAGGCTATGAATCATGCTGCCATCATAGTGCGTCGCATGGTCATATTCGGCTGGCACAATGCGGCTTTTGAATTGGAGAGACACATGGCAATGGATGTGATTGATTACGACATTCGCGGCGCGGAAATGCAGTTCGTGGAGATTGAGCTTGATCCCGGCGAGGCAGCGATTGGCGAGGCGGGCAGCATGATGTTTATGGATGCTGGCATCAGCATGGACACAGTGTTTGGCGATGGCGGCGCGCAAACAGGCGGCATCTTTGGCAAGCTGCTGGGCGCTGGCAAACGCCTCGTGACGGGCGAATCACTCTTCACCACGATCTACACCAATCAAGCCCAAGGCAAGCAGCGCGTAGCCTTTGCCGCACCCTACCCTGGCAAGATTTTGCCCATGAATCTGCGTGAGCTGGGCGGCACTTTGATCTGCCAGAAAGACGCTTTCTTGGCTGCTGCACGGGGCGTGAGTCTGGGCATCGCCTTTCAGAGAAAGATTGGTGTGGGCTTTTTCGGCGGCGAGGGCTTCATCATGCAAAAGCTTGATGGCGATGGATTGGCATTCGTGCATGCGGGCGGCACCGTGGTCAAGCGCGAGCTCGCGCCTGGGCAGACGCTGATGGTGGACACCGGTTGTTTGGTGGCCTACACGCCCAATGTGAATTTTGAAATCCAGTATGTTGGCAAGATCAAGACAGCGCTGTTTGGCGGCGAGGGTTTGTTCTTCGCCAAACTAACTGGCGGCCCATCTGGCGGCACCGTGTGGCTGCAAAGCTTGCCTTTCTCTCGCTTGGCCAGCCGCGTGTTTGCTTCGGCACCACAGCAAGGTGGCAGCAGCGAAGAAGGATCGCTTTTGAGCGCTGGCGGCTTGCTTGGTGGTATTCTGGGTGGCAACAACCGATAACGCGATGTGCGTTTGAATGGTTTTCTAGGGAAAATATGGAAAAACTCCTCGCAAGCGTCGGCTCACTTTTGTATGGCATGCGCATCATCATGCTGTTCTTTTATGTGGGTTTGGTCGCGATTATTTTCGGCATTCTTGGCAAGTTTCTCTATGAGACCTACAAGCTGATGAACACGCTGATTTTTGGTGAGCTGGAGAAGATCGGCCTCATCATCAAGGTACTGGAGCTGGTCGATATGACCATGGTGGCGCAGCTGGTGTGGGTGGTGGCATTGGCCGGTGTGTCGCTCTTCGTAACCACCGGGCACTTTGACAAGAAGGATATGAAAAAGCCCGATTGGCTGGATCACGTTAACACCTACAACCTGAAGCTCAAGCTGGCCTTTGCGATCATTTCCATCTCTGGCGTCCATGCGTTGAAGACGTATCTCAGTGGAGATCTCACCTTGGAGAATATTCAAATCGTGACGATGGTGGCGATCATTCACTTCACCTTTGTGCTGTCTGCCATTGGCATCTCTTTTGCTGAGCGGTTAACTCGGGATAAACCATACACATCGAGCCCAGATCATTCGGCGAAACCAGATGTTCACGAAAAAAATACACACTGAGGAATCGCCATGACGGTAACGGCAGAAGTTGATTTGGAATATGAATTCTCTGTGAAGGCCAAAGCTGCCAAAGTGTTTGCGCTTTTGTCGGATGTGCCGGCATCGGCCAGCCATTTTCCGAAGGTGGATGCTGTGACAGATTTGGGCAAGGGCGTGTTTCAGTGGGAGATGCAAAAAGTTGGCACGCCGCAAGTGAATGTTCAGACCGTTTACGCGAGCAAATACAAAGCAGATGCGAAAAAAGGCATCGTGAGCTGGGCACCCGTGAAAGGCACTGGCAATGCGCAAGTCTCGGGCAGCTGGACAATCCTCGATCAGAAGAAATCAACTGCACTCAAGCTGGTGGTGCAAGCCACGGTGTTTGTGCCCTTGCCCGATCTCATGCAAGCCATTGTGCAGCCTGTTGTATCTTCTGAATTTGAGAAATTGCTGGATCAATACATCGCCAATTTGATTGGAGAGTTTGGCGGTGAAATCGAAAATTAATTGGGTCAGAACCCAGTTAATGTTCAAGCAAGCGATACTTCACGCAGATGCTCTGCAGTCGTGCTAGGTAGATTGAAGTATTCGAGGTAGGCGGGGATTTGCTCGTAGAGCATGTCGGTGCCGATCTGTGTGCGGCAGCCGCGCGCTTTCGCAGCGGCCAAGAAGGCTGTCACTTCTGTGGTCATCACGACTTCCCCGACGAAAGTGTTGGCGTCCAAGCGGCTAACATCGATAGAAAGTTGATCGCCTTCTTTCATGCCAAGTGGCGTTGCGTTCACTACAAGATCAAAACCAGATGGATCATTGCTTCCTTTGCTGATCTTGACGTCTGGATAGTTCGCGCTGATTCGGCTTGCAAGCGCATCGCAACTTGCGGCATTCAGATCAAACAAAGCCAACTCGCTCACGCCAGCACCCGCCAGTGATGCAGCAATCGCGCTACCTACACCGCCTGCGCCGACGACGAGCGCGCGTTTGCCTGAGACTTCAAAGCCCTTACGCTGCACGCCGCGCACAAAGCCTTCGCCATCAAACATATCGCCATACAACTTGCCATCCGCGCCGCGCTTCACGGCATTGCAAGCACCTGCCACGCGGACGGCGGGCGACACGACATCGAGCAGGCTCAGCACGCTCACCTTATGCGGCATGGTGATCAGAGCGCCGCGCACGTTTTCCAAGTTGAAGACGTTCCGCAAAAATTCTGCAAAGTGCTCTCGCTTGCAACCCATGGGCGTGACCATGGCATTGATCCCCGCTTGCTCAAAATACGGGTTGTAGATGAGCGGCGCTTTGAAGCTGTAGGTTGGCCAGCCGATATGGGCGATGAGCTCGGTGTTTCCGTCAATACGCATTTTTATAGGTTTTTATGAACGATTTAAGCAGTTCGCTGGCATAAGACATGCGGGAAGCGCTATAAATTTGATAGTTAAGCTTTCGCAGCCGAGACTGCAGCACGAATACCCAGCAAATAGCTCTCCACACCAAAGCCCGCAATCTGGCCTTTGGCAATCGCTGCAATCACCGAATGATGGCGGAATTCTTCACGTGCATGGATGTTGCTCATATGCACTTCGATGATCGGGCATTTCAAGATTGCCAGCGCATCACGCAGGCCAATGCTGTAGTGCGTCCACGCGCCGGCATTGATCACCACAGCCGCCGTGCCATCGCCATGCGCCGCATGAATGCGTTGCGCCATCTCGCCTTCGATATTGGTCTGGTAGCAGCTCACCTCGTGGCCGAGCTCTTTGCCGAGCGCGACGCAGGCTGTATTGATATCGTCAAGCGTGGCTGTGCCATACGTGGCCGCATCGCGCTTGCCAAACATATTGAGATTGATACCGTTGAGTACTAAGATTTTCATAGCTTCCCCTTAAAGTTTCACAGTACTGCCCATTTGGGCAGCTTTCACAATGGCTTCGGTGACACGTAGGTTTTGCAGGCCATCACGCGCACTCACCAGTGGCGCGCATTCCCCGCGCACCACTGCGCCGAAATGCGCCATTTGCAGTTTGATCGGATCGTCAAGCGCGACACTTGCTTGGCTTACCTCAAACGGCTTCCACCAAGAGCGATCTGCATCACTCGCATAAGTCTTCAAGCGCATCGTGGGTACAGCCAAGCTGCCCTTTGTGCCACTAACGCAATAGCAATCTTCATCGCTGTAGCTCGGATACGCTTTGTTTTCCTGCGAAGTCTGCTCCCAGCTTTTTGCGCTCGCTGCGGTGTCGCTCAGCATGAAAGTGCCAAGCGTGCCGCTAACAAATTGCAGTGTGATCGCCACAGTATCTTCCACAGCAAAGCCGCGTACTGCATGGCTTTTGAACGCTTGCACAGCTTCGATCTCGCCGCAGAGCATGCGCAGGTTGTGCACTTCGTGGATCATGTTCAAGAGTATCGGCCCTGCACCTAGCTCGCGCCGCCAAGCGGCTTGCACAAAATATTCATCCGGCTTGTAAAACATCGCACTGCCCTGCACTGCCACAATGCGCCCAAGCTGCCCGCCGTGCACCACCTCACACGCTTTGGCCATGATCGGGCTGTGCGCCCGGTGATGACCGATCAAAACGGGCGTACCTTTTTTCTCGCTCAAAGCGACAATGTGCTCAGCCTCTTTCACAGTAGGCGCAATCGGCTTTTCCAAAAGTATGGGCACGCGCGCAGTAATGCATTGCAGCGCATGCGACTCATGCAAGGCATTCGGCGTGGCCAATACGATGCCATCTGGCCTTTGCACAGCCAGCAAATCATCCAGCGAAGCAAACCACGCCACGCCTGCGCTTGCCGCAATGGCTTGCGCAGCCGGCGAGGGATCGACCACCGCACACAAGCTCACTGTGCTGCTCGATTGCAGCACAGTGATATGCGCCTGGCCGATGTATCCCGCGCCTGCGACGGCGATGCGTGTGGTTTGCATCACTCGTTTACTTGCGTGCTGCTTCCGCGGCTGACAAGAAATCCGTCACCACTTCGGCGCCCACGTTGGCCGCGTATTTGGTGATCACAGGTTTCATTTTTTCCACGAATTTCGCGGTCTCCGCTGCAGGGAATTCCGTCACCAACATGCCAGCCGCCTTCAGATCAGCCAAATCTTTGGTAAGCGCTGCACGGTTGGTCTGGCGCTGGAAAACAGCGGATTCTTGCGCGGCATCGGCGAGTAATTTCTTCTCATCAGCGTTCAAGCCGTCCCAGAATTTCTTGGAGACCATCACAGACTGTGGGTTGTACACGTGCTTGGTCAGCGCCAGATGCTTTTGCACTTCGTTGAATTTCGCGCCCTTGATCGTGGGGATTGGGTTTTCTTGACCATCCACTGCTTTGTTTTCCAACGCGCCATAAAGCTCTGGGAATGGCAGCGGCGTTGGATTAGCATCGAGTGCTCTCACCCAATCCAAGTTGATCGGATTAGGAATCACGCGCAGCTTCAGGCCTGCAATGTCTTCTACTTTATTCAATGGCTTTTTGCTGTTGGTCATATTGCGGAAGCCCAGCTCCCAGTAGGCGATGCCCACGATGCCTTTTTCTTCGAGGCGAGCATGCATGCGCTTGCCAAAGCCACCGTCCACGATCTTGTCGGCCACAGCTTCGCTTTCAAACATGAAAGGAAAATCAAAAATCGCAAAGGCAGGCACTTGAGAAGCCAAGATACCGCTGTTCATCACAGACATTTCAATGGTGCCGCCTTGCACGCCGCTCACGTGAAATTGATCGTTGCCCAATTGAGCTGCTGGGAAGAGATTCACCTTGATCTTGCCACCAGATTTCGTTTCGACGATGGATTTGAAGCGATCCATGCCTTGCACGATAGGATGGCCAAGGGGATTTTGCGTGCCGAATTTGATCGTGCGCTCGGAATAGTTTTGTGCACTGGCCACACCAGCAGCGATCATCGCTACTGCAGCGATCATGGTTTTTACAAACAAACGTTTCATACAAGTCTCCTAGAAATTCACCACAGTACGCTGCAAATGGAGAGAAAGCGCATGGCGTACAGATCACGCACTTTCGGTTCGAAAAAGCTCTAGCCGCCCAAGAATTTCGCCGGCCAAATCACGATTTGTGGAAACAGCACCATCAAGAAGAGCAGCGCAAATTGCGCCACCATGAAAGGCAGCACGCCGCGAGTCACTTTATCCATGCTTATCTTACCCACCCCAGCCACCGTGTTGAGCACCGTGCCCACGGGTGGCGTGATCAGGCCAATGGCATTGTTGATAATGAAGAGCACACCAAAATAAATCGGATCAATGCCAGCCGCTTTCACCAGCGGCATGAGTACGGGTGTGAGGATCAGGATTGTGGGCGTCATATCCATCGCTGTACCCACGATCATCACGATCACCATGATGGTGAACATCAGCAAACGAGGGCTATCAAGCAAAGGCTGCAAAAGAGCGGTGAGTTGGGCAGGCAATTGCGCCACCGTGATCATCCAAGCCGACACCATGGCTGCCGCCACCAAGAACATCACCACGGCGCTCGTTTTGGCCGCTTGAATAAAGATCGGCAGCAGATCCTTGATCTTGATTTCACGGTACACAAAAATCGAAATCAGTAGCGCATAAACGGCTGCCACCACAGCAGACTCCGTGGGCGTGAACACACCAAATTTCAAACCACCCACCACGATCAAGGGCATGCCGAGCGCAAGCGACGTTTCGCGCAAAGCCTTCCATACCTCTGCGCGTGTGGCTCGCGGCGGTGGTGTGATTTTTTCTTTGCGCACCAAAATCCACCATGTGATCCACAGCGATGCGCCCAGCAAAATACCCGGCACGATGCCTGCCAAAAACAATTTGGAAATCGACACGTTGGCTGCAACACCAAAGATGATGAAGGCAATACTGGGCGGAATAATCGGTGCAATGATGCCGGCAGACGCAATCAAACCGGCCGAGCGAGCAGGATCATGCCCCGCGCGAATCATCATCGGCAGCAAGAGCGCTGAGAGTGCAGCAGCGTCGGCCACTGCTGAGCCTGAGAGCGCCGCCATGATGCAGGCCGCCACGATCGCCACGTAACCCAAGCCGCCGGGAATGTGCCCAACAAGTGCGAGCGCGAAGTTCACAATGCGCTTAGACAAGCCGCCTTGATTCATGATCTCGCCCGCGAGCATGAAGAATGGCACGGCTAGCAGAGGGAAACTGTTGGCACCCTCGATCACGTTTTGCGCGAGGATTTGAGAATCCCACATGCCCAGCTGCCACATGAGTGCAGCGCCTGTGAAGAGCAAAGAGAAGGCAATGGGCATGCCCAGCGCCATGGCGCCTAGCAATGCAATCAAGAATATAGCAATGGTCATGCTAGCAGCCTGTTATTTGTGTGAGCCATGCGGAGTGTCTTCAGATTCGCGCACAGCATTGAGTTCGTCTTCCGTCATTTGGCCTGTCAGCAGCCGATACAAATCGCGCGCAATGATGAGCCCTCCGAGCACGGCAAACATCAAACCCGTGGCAAAGAAAATGCCCATCGATACTTCCATGGCAGCGCTTGTGGAGCTCGCATTGATCTTGGTTTGCTCCCACGCGCCTTTGAAAAGCACGCCACACAAAGCGAGCATGAGGATGTAGCTGATACCAAGGCAGATTTTTTTTCCGCGCAAGCCGATTCGAGCCAGCAACATATCGGTGCCCAAATGCCCTTTTTCATTCAGCGCCACCACCGATCCCATGAATGTCACCCAAACAAACAGCCAGCGCGAGAGCTCTTCGCTGATGGCGATGCCGGAATTGAAGCCATAGCGCAACACCACATTACCGAAGACCATGATGACCATCAGCAGCATGAATAGAGCCATGGCGTATTCAAGCAGCCTGCAATAGGAATTGATGAATTTGTTGAGCATGGTTGGCATTATGTACTAATCAGTACATTTTTAAAAGCTACTCCAGCAAGGGTTTTTACGTAGCGCGGTCATTGCTGCGCAGCCATCAGCTATTGTGTCTTGCGATAGCCTTCGCGCACCGCTTGCTCTTGGCGCTCGGTCAAAGGTGTAAGCGGCGCGCGGACGCGCAGCCAAGCATCATCGCCCGTCTGCTCGGCGAGCATCACTTTGTAGGCGCTCACGAATGGCATGCCGGGCTCTAGCGACAGCAATGCCAGCAGATCGCGCATGAGTTTGTCGTCTGCAGCGCTCACGCCGGCAGGCACATCCATCATGCGGCGCATCAAATCTGGTGCGATGTTGGCCAAGCCACAGATCGAGCCTGCTCCGCCAACCAGTTGCGTTGGCATCACATCGGGCTCGCAGCCTACCAGCACGGCGAGCTTGGGGAAGGTCTGCGCCAGCATTTTGGAATGATCCACATTCGCGCTGCTGTCTTTGATGCCGATGACTTCTTTGGGGTGCTTTTGCATCAGCTCAGTAATCGCTGCTTGACTCCAGCCCACGCCAGAGAGGCCTGGGAAGTGATACAGGATGATGGGCAAGCCAGTTCCGGCATTGATCACCTCGCTCACGTAATTGATCAGCCCCGCATCATGCTGACCGTTGTAATAAAAAGGCGGCATCAAGAGGCCAGCTTTTGCGCCAATCTTCACTGCATGGCTTGTCAAAGCAATCACATCATCGCGCGCCAGCGCAGTGAGGTTGATCACCAACTGATCGCCGCGCACGCCAGCTGCGATAAATTGATCAGCTACGGCGATGCGCTGCTGCACCGGAAACGATGTGCCCTCGCCGGTTGTTCCGAAAAGAGTCAAGCCATCGCTTCCAGCTATGAGCATGCGTTTGCCATGCGCGATCATGCGCCATACATCCACGCTCCCATCTACTTGAACAGGCGTAAGCAGAGCTGGCCAAAGCCCGGTGATGGCGTGTGATGGTGTTTTCATGGTGCTTTAAAGAAAATTGGGCTAGTCGCCGGCATAGAATATGCGCAGAGCGCTATCAAATTAATAGTATTTATGCCGCCTTCAAGCGCATGCTCCCCGGCAGCGGCGTAGAGCGGCGCAGCACGTCCTCAGCCAGCCATTGCGCGCTACGCTTGGCGCGCTCGCACACCAGCTCCAGCGGCAGATTCACATAGTCGTCGTTGAACACTTCAAAGCTGTAGTCGCCGCGATAACCAATCTTATCAAGCCGCAGCACGATATCGACCAAGGCATCGTTATGCACGCCTTCGCCGGGAAACACGCGGAAGGTACGCGCCGTGGTCATGCGCTCTTCAAAGCTCTTGGTTTCTTCCCACATGAAATCGGCAAGCTGTACGAGGAAGATTTTGGAAGCGTCGAGGTAGTCGATTTCCTCCGGCGAGGTCTTGGCCGCGAGCACGTGATACGAATCCACGCAGATGCCCAGATTGGGCGCATCGGCGCGGCACACCACATCCCAGCTCTGCGGCAATTCATTGACTGTACGCCCCCAGCTCAAAGCTTCGTAGGCGATCTTGATGCCGTAGGGCACAGCGAGCATGGCGAGCTTGCGCAGATCAGCGGCGATTTTGTCCAGATCCTGCGTAGCATGCGCAGAGACCGACGAGCAAGCGAGCAACACTTTCGCGCCTAAGCTGTGCGCCATCTGCAGCATGCTTTTGGCAATGTCAATCTTGTACTCATGCAAATGGCCAGAGAGCCCTTCAAAATCGCGCAACACTTGAAAACCCGTGGCTCGCAAGCCGCTGGCATTGCAGGCGTTCACAGCCGCTTGCAAACCGCCTGGATGCCCAACCAAATCGTTCGCTTTGAGCATCACTTGATCAAAACCAGCCGCTTTCATGGCGGCCAGCTTGGCTTCAATCGGCCCGGCCAGGCTGATCGTGTCCATACCGAATTCGCGGATGAGTTTCATAGTCTTAGCCTGCGCTCTGTACTAGTTCAAACACCACGCCGCCCAGATATGTCTTCGTAATCGCGCCGCGCTGCTCAGTGTGCGCCGCAGCCGTTTCTACAAACTCGATGCCCAGCTTGCGTAACGCATTCACCGCCGCCAACACATCAGGCACACCGAGGCCAATACGTTGCAAGCGCTCCTCGCCATCGAGCACGTTCACATCAGGCTCCACCATTTGCAGCATGAAACCAGCACCGGCGGAGAGCGCCGGGCTCTTCATCAGCGTGCCCTTGGGCATGATGCCAAAGCGCTCCTCATCAGGAATCAGATCAAAGCCAAATAGTTCTTTGTAAAACGCGATCCAATCATTGCTGCGCTCCGCGCCGATGTATTGCACCACGCCGAAGAAATGCAAACAAGCAGTCGCTGGCGGTGCTTGCTCCACACCCGGAATCGGCACGAAATCCACGCTGTAAATGCTGAACTCGCGATACCGATCCACAAAATAAATCCGGCTACCACCCGCGCCATGAATCGCCGGAATATTCAACTCCATCACCTGCGCATGCGTAGGCACTTCCCAAGCACCTCGCTCGCGCACATAGGCATGAGCCGAGCGCGCATCGCGCACCCGCAGCGCCACAGCAGCAATCACCGGAGCCTCCCGCCCATGCGATGCACCGCGCACTTCATCAGGATGCGCATTCACAACGATATTGAGCCCGCCCTGCCGATACAACAACACCTCACGCGAGCGATGCCGAGCCACAGGCTTAAAGCCCATCATCTCCAGCACTTGGCCCAGCGCTTGCGGCTTGGATGTGGCGTATTCGATGAACTCAATGCCATCCAAACCAATCGGATTGGCCGCATCCGAAAACGAATGCTGCAAAGGCTCGCGCCCATCTACCCGCTCTGGCGCTTTCATCAACAGGTCACTCATTGCTTTCTCCAAGAAAAACTGAATACCAATACCGGACGCAAAGGGCGCAAAAGTTACGCAAAAGACGCAAAAAAGAAAATCAAAATAAATTCAAAAAATACTCAAGTTTCAAATCACTCTCTTCGCCTTCGTTTTGTTCTTTTGTCTTTTGTCTTTTGTCTTTTTTGCGTCTTTTGCGCAACTTTTGCGCAACTTTTGCGTCTTTTGCGTCCGGTATTGGTGTGGTATTTAGTCTTCAGACAGAAGCAGCCACATGCCCGCCCAGAAACAGTCTCTCGATATCTGGATCAGCCAACAGCTCCGAAGCCTTGCGGTGCAGTACGCATCGACCAGACTCCAGCGCGATGGCTTCGTCGGAAATCTTCAAAGCGCTTTTCACGTTTTGCTCGACCATCAGGATCGTTGTGCCTTGACTCACCAAATCGCGCAAGAGCTTGAACACGTCTTGTACGACGATGGGGGAGAGGCCAATCGAAGGCTCGTCAATCAGCAGCACTTTCGGGCGCAGCAACAGGGCTCGCGCGATCTCTAATTGCTTTTGCTCACCACCACTCAAGGCACTCGCCTGCGAATGGATGCGCTCTTGTACGCGTGGGAAATGTTTGAGCACTTCGGGAATGCGCTCATGCGTGAGCTTCGTGCCGAGTGTGATGCCGCCGAGCTCTAGGTTTTGATAGACGGAGAGCTGGGGAAAGAGGTTGCGGCCTTGGGGCACGAAAGCGATGCCTTTGCAGAGCAGCTCTTTTTGCGTTGCGCCAGAAATATCTTCGCCTTCAAACAATACCCGGCCTTCGCGCGGTTTGAGCAAGCCGAAGAGGGTTTTGAGCACGGTGGATTTGCCTGCGCCATTGGGGCCGATCAAGAGCGTGATCGCTGCGCGTTTGATGCTCAAATCCAGATGATTCAGGATCATCAAATCTTTGTAGCCTGCGAGCACTTTGTCAAATTGGATGGCAATATCTGGATTCATGATCACGCTCCCAAATACGCATCAAGCACGGCTTTGTTGCCGCGAATCTCAGCAGGCGTGCCCACAGCGAGCACCTTGCCTTCCACCATCACCATGATGCGGTGGCACAGGCTCATCACGAAATCCATGTTGTGTTCGATCACGACGAAGCTGCTCTTCTTGCCACCTAGGCCTTTTTCGTTAAGCTGCTTGAGCAGCGAAGAAATGCCACCAACAAGAGAAGGATTCACACCTGCACAAGGCTCATCGAGCAAGACCAAATCCGGCTCGCGCATGAAGGCCATGGCGATATCCACGAGCTTTTGCTGACCGTAGGAGAGCGTGCCAGCCTTCAAATCCGCCACATGATTGATGCGGAATTGATCAATCAGTGCATCCGCTTTCGCACCCAAGCCAGAATCAGAAGGCGCAAACATCCGGCTCCATTTCGAGCCCTGATGCTCTTGCGCGGCCACGATCAAGTTATCGCGCACGCTCATCTTGCCAAACACTTGCAGGGTTTGAAAGGTACGGCCTACGCCTAAGCGCGAGAGCTCCAGCGGCCCGGCTTGCGTCACATCTTGGCCTTTGAATTCAATGCGGCCTGAATCGGGCTTGATCTGGCCGAGCATGGAGTTAAACAGCGTCGTCTTGCCCGAGCCATTGGGCCCGATCACGCCGAAAATCTCGCCGGGCATCACTTCAAAGCTCACACCGCCCACGGCTTGAATCGCGCCGTAGGCTTTCTTCATGTCAGACACTTTCAGCACAGGAGATGTCATTTCACTTCTCCCGTATTTACTTCTGCAGTCACACTCGGTGAGACTCCTACTTTCATAGCACTTTGCGCAGAAGGTATGCCGGCTTGCAGCACTTTTCTCTTTGAAAATAGCTTTTCAGGCAAGCTCATCAAACCATCAGGCAGCCACACTAGCATCGCAATCACCATCGCGCCAAACACCGGCAGATACCAATTGGCCAGAACCGGTGCAACATCCCGAATCCATTCGGGCAAGATCAAGCCGACCAATGCGCCCACGAGTGGCCCGAGGAAATAGCCCGCGCCGCCCACCACCACCATCAAATACATCGTGATGGATGCCCCCACGGTGAATGAAGCGGGATCGATGTAATCCGTGAGCGAGGCATAAAGCGCGCCTGCTAAGCCGGCATACACCGCACCAATGGCAAAACTGAGCAGCGTGTAGGCACGCGTGTCAATGCCCAAGCTCTCGGCACGAATCGGGTTATCGCGCAGCGCTTGGAAGGCTTTGCCCCAAGGCGAGCGCAGCAAGCCCCAGAGCAGTGCAATCGCTGCGGTAGAGATCGCGAGCACGAAGTAGTAATACGCCAAATGCCCTTTGAGCGAAAAGCCAAAAATCTCAGGCCGCGCGATACCGTTAAAGCCAAACGTGCCGCCGGTGAGCCACTCTTCATTGCGGAAGACGAGCCACATCGCCGTGTTAAAGCCCAGCGTGGCAAAGGCCAAATAAATCGTTTGCACCCGCAGCGCCGGAAAGCCCACCGCGAGCCCCACTACGAAACAAGCCAGCATCGCAATCGGCAAACCGAGCCACCACGACAGCCCCGCCTTCATCAAAATCGCGACGCCATACGCGCCGATGCCGAAGAAGGCCGCCTGCCCTAAAGACTTTTGCCCTGCATAGCCCACCGTGAGATTCAACCCCATCGTAGCGACGACGAAGACAAGCCAGAGGCTGAAGAGATACACGCCGTAGTTTTTCAGAAACGGCGGAACCACTATCAAAATAAGAGCAGTCAGCGCAAGGAATACGCCGGTGAGCTTGTTATTTGGGCTCATACCTTGCGCTCCTCTTTACGACCCAGGAGGCCTTGAGGGCGAAACAGAATCACCACCATGAAGACGACGAGGGCTACGGCATCTTTGTATGACGGCGAGATATAAGCAGCAGCTAAATTCTCACTCACGCCGACGATCAAGCCGCCGAGCAATGCGCCGCGAGAATTGTTAAACCCGCCGATGATGGCGGCAAAAAATGCTTTTGTGCCCAGTGAATCGCCCATGTCGAATTTGGCGAGATACGTAGGCGTGACCAAAACAGCCGCCGCGCAAGCCAGCGCCGCGTTCACCGCAAAGGTATAAAAAATCATGCGCGGCACATTGATGCCCAGCACAGCCGCGCTCTCCGTATTTTGCGCCACGGCTTGCATCGCGCGGCCCGTGATGGTTTGCGCCAGAAAAGCTTGCGTGGCAAACACAATCACCAGCGCTGCCACCAGCGTGCCCACATCGCCGAGCGAAACGGTCACGCCTGCAGACTGAAACAGCTTGTCGCCAAAAATACTCGGGAAAGGATGCGCTTCTGCGCTGTAGCCAGCGCGCAAGCTGTTTTTCATCACGATGGACAAGCCAATCGTCGCCACCACAATCTGCATCATGCCGTGCTTGAACAACGGATCAACGACGCTGCGCTTGAATGCCCAGCCGAGCACCACGGTGGCAACGATAACAGTGAGCAAAAAAGCAATCGGCAACGGCGCACCCCAAGCCATAAATGCCAGCATGCCAAACGCCGGTAACATCACAAACTCCCCCTGCGCAAAATTGATCGTGCCAGCGGCTTGCCAGAGCAACGTGAATCCCAGAGCGACCAAAGCATAAATACTGCCGGTGGCCATGCCGCTGAAGACGAGCTGGAAAAAATCAGTCATTGGTTTAGCGCGGGTGCGAGGACAGATCCAAATTCAAATACCGGACGCAGAGGACGCAAAGGTTACGCAGAGGGAATACCAAAAAGAAAAATGCAGAAAACCTTGATTTCAGTTTCTGATTTTCTTTGGTTTCTTGTTTTGTATTTCTCTTCTGTCTTCTTTTGCACCCTCTGCGAAACCTTTGCGTCTTCTGCGTCCGGTATTCGCATTCGGTATTCAAATTACTTTTTAGCCGACAAAGCAGGCAACACCGAGATCACTTCTTGTCTGCCATTTTTCACCTGCACCAGATAGCTCTCGCGATCGACGTCGCCCTTGTCGTCGAAGCGGCCATTCATCAACACGCCGGGTTGCTTTTTCACATCAAGCTCCAAGCCCTTCATCGCAGCCGCGACCGCTTTGCGATCAATCTTGCCGGCTTTCTCGATTGCCGCTTTCATGGTGTATACGCCGATGTAGCCTTTAGGGCCGTTGTGATCGGGGAAGTATTTGTAGTCTTGGTAGAAGCGCGCTTTGAACTTCAGCATTTCGGCGCTGGGCGCATCAATCGTGAGGCCGACGTGAGCAATCGCGCCATTGGCGGCTTCGCCTGCGAGCTCGATCACTTTTTGGCCAGTGAGCGTGGTCTCGCCGATCACGGGTTTGTTAAAGCCTTGCTTGCGCAGCTCACGCAGCAAGCGGGCAGATTCGTCTTCGTTCACATAAGCAAAGAGCGCATCCGAGCCACTGTTTTTCGCCTTGAGCACAGCAGCGGAGAAATCCACCTGGCCGGCATCGGTGGAGATTTCGTCCACGATTTTTGTGTTGGAACTGGCCAGTGATTTTTTGATCATGTCCAAGCCGCCTTTGCCAAAATCATTGTTCACATAAATGATCGAGAGATTTTTCACCTTGGCTTGATCGCTGATGTAACGCGCAATTTTCGGCATCGCCGTAGCTTGCGTGAAGCTGGTGCGGAAAATGTAGGGATTGCCTTGCAAGGTGATGCTGGCTGCTTCGCCGCCCGTCCAATTCGGCACTTCGGCTTTTTGGCTTTCTTTCATGCTCACGATGATGGAGCCGGAAAACACCGGGCCGAAGATGGCGAACACATCGTTGTCAATCGCCTTCTTGGTGAGTGCGAGTGCCACGCCAGGGTTGGTCGTGGTGTCATTGATCGTGAGCTCAAGCTTCTTGCCCAAGATGCCGCCTGCGGCATTGATCTCTTTCACAGCGAGCTCGACGCCGTTTTTAAAGTTGGTGCCCGAAGTCGCGCCACCACCGGAAAGCTCCACTACGGCAGCGAGCTTGATGGTGTTTTGCGCAAAAGCCATCGAGGCCGTGGCAAGCATTGCACCGAGTGCAACGGATTTGAGGGCGACAGACAAAGTGGTGCGACGCTGCATGGTGAATCTCCGGAAGTTGTGTGGAAGAGTTGGAAAACGGCAATAACGTACTAAATGGTACATTACTGGCGCACCAGCAGTTCATGAGGTTTGTACCTACTGCGCCAAGTGAGAGAGCCCAGCAGCTATGCGTTTATGCGATAGCTGTTCTAAGAATACTCGTTTCAGACAGTTCGCCCTGAGCTTGTCGAAGGGCTCTCTAGGGCTTCGACAAGCTCAGCCCGAACGGGCTAGATCGATGCGGACAGTATTGATCGCTGTTTAAGAAAAGTCGATGGGGATGGCAAGCTGCGCAATCGCCTGCTCGGTGCTGGGGCGCACGCCGCGCCACCATTCAAAAGCCAGCGCCGCTTGCTCCACCAGCATGCCCACGCCATCCACCAAGCGCGTGGCTCCCGCAGCTTTGGCTTGGCGCAAGAAAGGCGTCGCGCCTTTGCCGTAGGCCATTTCATAGACCAAAGCACTTGGCGAATACACGGCTGTGGGAATAGGAGGCGCTTCGCCAAAAAGAGAAGCGGAAGTGCCATTCACGATCACATCAAACGGCTCGCTTAAATCTTCATAGCTGCATGCTTGCACATTCACGCTTGATTGCGTGCGCAGCATGCTCACCAGCTCCTCAGCTTTCGCCAAGGTGCGGTTGGCCACGACGAGCACAGCGGGCTCAGAGCGCGCAAACGGCAACAACGCTCCGCGCACCGCACCTCCCGCGCCGAGCAGAAGCACACGTTTGCCACGCATCGGCGTTTTTTGATTGCGCTCAATATCGTTGACCAAGCCCACGCCATCAAAATTTTGCGCATGCACTTCGCCACCTTCAAATTTCAGCGCATTCACAGCACCGGCCAGCTTTGCTGACTCCGACAAATGCGTGGCATAGGCAAAGGCTTCGAGCTTGAAAGGCGCAGTGACGTTCATGCCGCGCATGCCGCCCGCGCGCAGCTCATCGAGCTGCTTGGCAAACTCGCCGATGCGGCCTTCCACCTTGGTGTATTCCATCTGCTGGCCGGTGGCTGCTGCAAACAAGCCGTGGATGATGGGCGATTTGGATTGAACAATCGGGTTGCCGATCACGGCATAACGGTCAGGGGCGGTTGTCATTTACTTTAAAAACCAAGAAGAGATTTCGGCGAGTGCCACATGATTTGCTCGCATTCAGCCGCGCCAAACATGTCGGCATACAGCGCCATCATAGGCCCGTAGTCTAAACGAGGCGATGCTTTGAGATAGGGCCAATCGGAGGCCCACATGCATTGATGCAAACCGAAATCGCGAACAAGCGCCTCAACGAAAGGCTTGGCATCATCAAACGGAAACCCTTGGTTGGAAAACTTTGCAAACCCCGAGAGCTTGACGACGGCTTGCCCTGCACGCCCCAACGCGAGAAGCGCTTGGAAGCCGCCTTGATGCACGCCTTCACTGATCTTTGGCCTACCGCAATGATCAAACATCACGCGCGCCCCACTGGCTTCAATCATCGGCAACAGTTCAAGCAACTGATCATCTTGCACTTGAAACTGCGCCCACATCTTGCGCTGAGCCAAGCGCTTCAGGAGCGGTGCGATATCGGCGTAGTAAACCGCGCCATGCAGCGAAGGATTGAAGGCCACGCCGATTACGCCTTGCTGCTGCAATTCGCTCAGCAACTCATCGCTCGCATCGTTGGGCACCACGGCAATGCCTTTGAAGCGCGCACCGCCATGGGCAATTGCATCGAGCATGCAACGGTTATCCAACCCATAGCCAGAATTCGGTCCCACCAGCAGCGCATGCCGCACGCCATGAAAATCCATCACGGCATGCAATGCCGCCAGCTCACCCATCTCCTGCCCTGCTGGTCGATAGACGACATCAGGCGAATACGGAAAGCGCGCAGGATCAAGCACATGGCAGTGCGTATCGATCTTAGGACAAGCAAGTAATTCAGCGGTCGTCAGGCTCATAGCCTGAACTGTACCGCGAGCTGAGCTGACGATCAGCGCAAATCGCTTGCCAATGAAGCCAAGGCTTCTTCAGAGATATTCATATGCGCCGGGTAATTCGTGTGATCACAGCCGAGCTTGGTGGCCGCGCCTGCTTTGAGCGAGGCCTTCATCGCGTCAGACAGTTCAAAGCGCATGAAATGCACAGCAGAGGTCTTCTCATCCGTGCTGCGATCCAAATCCTCATCGGCAATCGCATACACCCGCGCATGGCCTTCCACTTCGACAAACATGCGATGCTCCACACCCACCAGCCTTGCCAGCTCACGTTTGCGTTCATTCACATCCGGGTATTCAATCAGCATCGTGGCCTTCCAGTTGCTGCCGCTGGGCACGAGCGCGGAATACACCTCAATCTCTTGCGCAATGCCTTCCTCATCGAAAATTTTCTCGATGCGCAGCATTTCTTGGATTTGATAGCGAATGGTTTTCTCGCTTTCAAATTGCAGAGTGATGTGCTCGCCCAAATGGATGCTTCTGAGCTTGCGATGCGCCAGCAAATCCGCTTTATGAATTTTGCGCCACTTGTGATACTGCTCCAGCGACATGAGCGATTCGGGGGTGATGTTTCCGGTGATTTGCATGATTAACTCAATCCGTAAGCCTCACGCACCAGCGTCAGCGGATGCTTTTGCGGAGGCACGACGCCTGCTGGGTTGTAGAGCTTGTTGTTTTCAAAACCTTGGGCGATGTGGTGGCCACCGAGTGGGCAATCGCTGGTGATTACATCGGGCGAGCCGCCATCTTTGTGTTCGGCCATTTTCTTGAAAAGCGGTTTGCCGATCTTCATGGCTTGCTCGTGATAGTCTTTCTTCACGCCGAACGTGCCCGCGTGGCCGCTGCAGCGCTCGTGGGTGTGAACGCTGGTGCCGGGCACGAGCTTCAAAATTTCTTCTGTCTTTTTGCCGATGTTTTGCACGCGGCCATGGCAAGGCATTTGGTAGCTGATCTTGCCCAGGCTCACGGGGAATTCGGTTTTGAGCAAGCCATCTTTCTTGCGCGCCGAGAGGTATTCAAACGGGTCCCACATCGCTTCTTTGACGAGTTGCACATCCGTCTCTTGCGGATACATCAGCGGGATTTCTTGCTTGAACATCAGTGTGCAGCTCGGTACAGCTGAGAGGATGGCATAGCCCTCTTTCGCATAGCGGGCGAGCACAGGAATATTGGCTTCCTTGCTGGCATTCACAGATTCCAAATCACCGAGCTCCAGCTTGGGCATGCCGCAGCATTTTTCTTTTTCAACGATTTGGTAGGGAATGTTGTTGTGCTTGAGCACTTTGAGCAAATCATGGCCGATGCCGGGCTCGTTGTAGTTCACATAACAGGTGGCAAAAATCACCACTTTGCCGGGCGTGAGTTTGCCGTTCACAGCTGCGCTCATCACAGATTCTTTGGCGAGCTTCTTAGCAGCGGGGCGAAATTTCTTGGTGGCCAGCTCCGGCAGCCAAGCGTCTTTGTGTACGCCTAGAGTGCTTTCCATCACAGCGCGCGCAGGCTTGGTTTTGTTCACCGCGTTCACGGTTTGCACGACGATGGGAATGCCAGCAAACTGGCCATGCACATCGGTCGAAGCGAGGAGTTTTTCACCGAACCCGACTTCGCCTTTTTTGAATTTAATCGCCTTGGCGCGCAGCATGGTGTGAGGGAAATCTAGATTCCACTCATGCGGCGGCACGTAAGGGCATTTCGTCAGGTAGCACAGATCACACAGGTAGCACTGATCGACCACCTTCCAATAGTCTTTCTTATCAACGCCATCAACTTCCATCGTCTTGCTGTTGTCCACCAGATCAAACAGCGTGGGAAACGAGCCGCACAGGCTCACGCAGCGGCGGCAGCCATGGCAAATATCGAAGATGCGCTCCATCTCCTTGAAGGTCGATTCTTCGTTGTAATAGTCTGCGCCCTTCCAGTCAATCGGATGACGGGTGGGTGCTTCTAGACTGCCTTCACGGGCCATGTATGTTCTCCAAGGGTTGAAGAAAAGCTCTGACTGCTCAGAGCTTTTCTTTAACCCGCCACATCGCATCAAGCGGCGTAGCGAGCGGGCTTGAGGCTAGGCGGACGGAGCGCAGCAACCGGAACGTACTGAAACGTACGTGAGGATTGAGAGCACCGCCCAACGACGCATCAAGCCTGCGCAGTAGCCGCTGATCAATCGACGAGTTCGGCCAGAGCCTTGGCATACCGGTTCGCGTGTGAACGCTCAGCCTTGGCCAAAGTCTCGAACCAATCGGCGATTTCGTCGTGGCCTTCGTCACGAGCGGTCTTGGCCATGCCTGGGTACATATCGGTGTACTCATGGGTTTCGCCAGCCACTGCAGCTGCCAAATTCTGGCGGCTGGAGCCAATTGGCATACCGGTGGCTGGATCGCCGCACTGCTCGAGCCACTCAAGGTGACCGTGCGCGTGGCCGGTTTCGCCTTCAGCGGTGGAGCGGAACAGCGCTGCCACATCGTTTTGGCCTTCAACGTCGGCCTTGTTTGCGAAATACAGATAACGACGATTGGCCTGAGATTCGCCTGCGAAAGCGGCTTTCAGGTTTTCTTCCGTCTTGGAGCCTTTGAGTGCTGCCATGATGATTCTCCTAGGGTTT
>JAAFJC010000019.1 GCA_013297925.1 Comamonadaceae bacterium | reverse complement strand
CAGATGCAAGCTGCGGCTGCCGAGTTACGGTTACTACTTTAAATGGATGGAATTGGATATTTGCGGATATTTATGGATATCTGATGCCCTAGGCGGGCAGTACATGCAACGGTAAGTCGTGCTTGTCGGCAGTCGCTTGAAGCTCCTTGTATGTGTGTCGTTTCATAAACGAAAGTGTTTTCTTTTTCAACGAGCTTTCCAACACATCCTCGCTTTGCGATAGCGGGGATCCGACAAGTTGAGCCAATCTAATTGCAAAATGTGGCTCCAGCGCCGCAATTGCCACTCTCCCATCTTTACACGGCATCACTTGATAGAAAGCATGCGCGCCGCCGATGAGGCCATCGGGGGTGGTGAGTCGCCAATGTCTGGGAAGAGCGAGGTATCGGGCGGCTTGGCTGAGGCCTACGGTCTGCATGCTGCTGCGGCCTGTGCTGCGTTGGTGGATGACTGCGGCTAGCACGGCTTCGACTGCGAGGAGGCTGCCGCCCATGTCGGCGAAGAGGGTGGGCGGGAGCTCTAGGCCAGCGATGATGCCGTGTTCGGCCATGTAGGTGAGATCATGGCCGGGTACTTCAGGGGCGGCGGTGTCGCCGACGATGCTGACTAGGCTGAGATGCGGATGGGCTTTGTGCAGTGCTTTCCATGATAGGCCGAGGCGGGCGAGGGCGCTGGGGCGGAAGGAGGTGAGGAGGATGTCGGTCTTCTCTAATAGCTTGTGTAGCTTCGCCATACCTTTCTCAGTTTTGAGATCGGCGGTGACGATCTTCACGCCTTTGTGCATTTGCTCGTATGCTTCTCTTGAGTAGGCGTTCATCGGATCGCCAGCGGGGGATTCGAGCTTGGTGCAGCTTGCGCCGAGGGCTTTGAGGCGCATCAAGGCGGCAGGGCCGGGGAGATTGAGCGCGAGGCTGAGGATGCGGGTGCCGCGCAGGGGTTTGATTGTTGCCATACCAAATCATAGCGAGGATGGAGGCTTCGACAAGCTCAGCCCGAACGGAGGGGAAGCGTGCGATTGGTTGTTAAGAGGCGTCAACAAGTCCCTCTCGCGCCAGAGCATGCTGCGTGTCCGTGCGACCCAATCAGGACTGCGGGCTCGAAGCACGGAGCGGTCAGGGCCGCAGAGGCACCCTTGTTTGAGCGAAGCGAGTTTGGGTGCCGTGCCCTGAGCGCGAGTACTGCAGATGCTCCCCGCGAAGCGGGCCGCAGTTCGGGGCGCACGGATACGCAGCGTGATCTGGCGCAGGCTACAAACCAATGAACGCAACGGCTAGATCGGCTTGATTACAGAGTTAGGCAAAAGATCGTTATCGTAGATTGCAGTCCGAGACTTAAACCTTAAAGCATCACCATCTCGAAAGATCACATCGATATATCGCCCCGTGCTGATGATCTGCGGCATCCCATCGCGCTGCGTACGCGTAACGATGTAGCTGCTCTCGCAATGAATCTCGGAATCAGAAAAAGAAGTAATCAAAGGCGCGCTGCACACATGCCGCTGCGAATATGGATCGTGGTAGATCGTGTTTTGCACGCCATAAATGCGGTCGCGCAGCATGCCTTGGCTTTCGTAATCCATGATGCACAGCGGCAGGCCAGCATCGAAGTTTTCACGCGATTGCAGTTTGTAGCGGCCATCGGTGGTGAATAAATCTGGCCAGGTGGAGAGATCGTTGCTGTCGAGCAAATGGAGGCTTTGCTGGAGCAGGGCGCTAAGTGCAAGGTAATCGTTGAAATTCATATCACTATCAAATTAGTAGCGCTCTGCGCAGTATTCATGCCGGCGATATGCCGAAAAAGCTTTAACAATTAGTCCTTCGACAAGCTCAGGACGAACGGGCGGAGTTCATAAGCTGAGCGTTTTGCGCCAATATTCATACATGCCTCGAATCAGCGTCTCGGTCACGTTGTGATCGGTGTTTTTCACCGCTGTGCCATCCATCTCGCTCACCGTGCGCGCCGCGCCATTGGCTTTGTAGGCCTGCTGCACAAACTCAATCACCTCGCCATCATCCGCGCTCACAAAGCCTGCTGGCCCGAAGAGATTGGATTGCCGCAGGCGGCGGCGCGTCATCTCTTCCGTGTCATCTTCAAAGCCAAAATGCGTCCACACAAAATCAAACACGCCTTCGCTCACGGGCTGAATATGTCGCGTCGATAAACTGTTGACCTGCTGCTGAATGATGAGCGAGGGAAAGAGCGTCATCATCGTCACTGTAGGCGTGATCTCCGCCTTTTGCACCGGGCAATCAAGCTTCCACCAGCTTTCCGGCACCACATCGAGCACGCGATCATCGTGCAGCTTCATGTTTTCTCGAAAGCTCGTCACGTTTGCTGCGATATTGGCTGTGACCGCATCATTCCTGCGGCTCACCATCACCGCATGCCGATGATGCGCATCCATGATCATTTGGCTTTTTTGATCAGCGCGCCACAGGCCAAATGTGACGAACCAAGTGTGCAGCAAGCCGGGATGATACGGATCTTTGATGTTTTCCTGCATCAGCTTCCAGTTGGCCGGGATGCGCTGGCGGTTGATGCCTAAGAGCTTGAGTGGCTTGTGAAAAATCCTGTCGAAATAAGCAAGCACATCTGCGCCGAGATAGTCTTCAAACGGCACTATATCCTGATCAAACGAAGCAAACACCACACCGCCGCGCCGCGCAACTTTGAGCTTCGTGAGCCCATGATCGCAAAGCTGAAAATCCTCCGGCATGCCGCCTTGCTTGATCTTCTCGCCGCATGCATCCACCGCATCCACGCCTTGACGAAACGTGAGGCCGACCAAATCGCCATTGAGCTTATACGTCCACTGGTGATAAGGGCAGACGAAGCTGCGCGCATTGCCGCTTCGCTCGCGCACGAACTGCACGCCGCGATGGGCGCAGCGATTCTCCAAGACGTGAATGCAATCGGGTTGACCTGGACGGCCACGCTCGCGCACCATCACCACACTGCGCTCGCCAATCTTGCTGCGCTTGAAATCACCCATTTTGGGAATTTCACATTCAAGGCCAACGTAACACCAATGGCCTTTGTAGAAGAGCGCATCAAGTTCGCGCTGATAAAGCTCTTTGTCGGTATAGATACGGCCGGGGGCACGGCTGGTGGGAGCGTTGCCCCAAAACATATTTTGCTCAGGTGCTGCAACGCTCATGGGATTTCTTTGTGCTCAGGCGTGTGCAGTAGTCAAAGCACTGGCGAGCCATTCTCTAGCCCAAGCAGTGCCCTCGGTCTCTGGCATCGTGCCGCCGGATGCATCGTGGGTGAAAACCTCGCCGATGCGTTTTGCGCCTAGGCCGTTTAGTCGCTCGTCAAAACGCTTGCCGCCGCCAGCAAAGGTGTTTGGATAGCTGCCGAAATCGCCCAAAGCAATCACACCGTATTTCACATGCGAGAGATCGCGCGGCTCATCATCGAGCGAGGCATACAGCGCTGCTCCGTTATCCGGCACATCGCCTGCGCCGTAAGTACTGGAGCAGATCAAATACAAGCTGTTCCGATCTTCAAATGCATCGCTTTTCAAGCCATCCATCATCGTGACTTCGATATTGCTCACCAAATCAGCGCAATCCATCTGAATCGCTTGCGCCACGTATTCAGCTGTGCCCGTCATGGTGGCGACGAAAATTTTTAAAGTGTTCATATAGACAGATTTTCCAGCACTTTGCGGTAGATATTCTTCAGCGGCTCAATGTCTGCCACCGCAACATGCTCATTGATTTTGTGAATCGTGGCATTCGGGGGGCCGAGCTCGATGACTTGGGGGCAAATTTGTGCGATGAAGCGGCCGTCGCTCGTGCCGCCTGTGGTGGAGAGCTCGGTGGTGATGCCGGTCTCGCTCTTGATGGCATCACGCACTGCGCCGATTAAGCTGCCTTTGCCTTCGACGACAGGAGTGAGGAAGGGCAGACCGCCGACCGTCCAAGTGAGGTCGTAATCCTTGGCTTCTAGGCCATTGGCATGGAGCACGTCCGTCAAACGCTTTTGCAAACCTTGCGGCGTGGATTCCGTGCAAAAGCGGAAATTGAAATCGATCACCACTGTGCCGGGGATCACATTGCTCGCGCCTGTGCCGCCGTGAATATTGCTGATTTGCCAAGTGGTGGGCGGGAAATAGGCATTACCTTTGTCCCACTCAATCGCCGTGAGCGCGGCCAGCGCTGGTGCGGCTAGATGGATCGGGTTACGGGCGAGGTGAGGGTAGGCGATGTGGCCTTGGATGCCTTTGATGGTGAGCTTGCCGCTCATCGTGCCTCTGCGGCCGTTTTTGATCATGTCACCAGTGCGCTCCACGCTGGTGGGCTCGCCCACGATGCACATATCAATTTTTTCGCCGCGTGCGGTGAGCCATTCGCAGACTTTGACTGTGCCATCCAGCGCCGGGCCTTCTTCATCGCTGGTGAGGAGGAAAGCAATGTTGAGCGGGGCATCAGCATGCGCGGCGACGAACTCTTCGCAGGCCACCACCATCGCGGCCAGAGAGGTCTTCATATCGCTTGCGCCACGGCCAAAGAGCTTGCCGTCTTTGTGGGTGGGTACGAAAGGCGGGCTGCTCCATTGATCATGCGGGCCGGTGGGCACAACATCGGTGTGGCCAGCAAACACCAGCGTTTTCGCTGCTATGGATTTTGTAGCTGCTTGCGCAGTATTTATGCCGGCTACTTGCTCTTTTTGCTTTAAAACTGCACTTCTTTTCGCCCACAGGTTGCGCACACGAAAGGTATCCGGTCCGCTGTCGATAAAAGTGCATTCAAAGCCCAAAGGCTTCAGGCGCGCTGCGATGATGTCCGTGCAGCCCGCATCGGAGGGCGTCACGCTTTCGCAGGCAATGAGTTGTTCGGCGAGGCGCAGGGTGGCGAGAGAATCGGTCATCCCTCAAGTCTAACGCGAGAGAGACTAAGCCGTGCTCTTCACATCCAGCGTAATTTCGGTGAACGAAGGCCCCATATCCTCTTCCTCTTCAGGCTCCTCGGCAGCTTTCTTCGCGGCAGCGAAATCATTGGCCAAGCGCCACATCAGGTTGGTTGGGCTGTCTGAGTGGTTGATGCCCTCTTTGCGCTCTACCGTGCCTTCCACGATCAGGCGGGCGATGTCTTGCTCGAAGGTTTGTGAACCGTCGGTCATGGATTTCTCCATGGCTTCTTTCACGCCGGAGAAATCGCCTTTTTCGATCAGATCAGAGACTAATTTGGTGTTGTACATGATCTCCACCGCCGGAGTGCGTGTGCCCTGCACGGTGCGTAGCAGGCGCTGGGAGACAACCGCTTTGAGGGCGGAGGCTAGGTCGCCCAGCATCGTGGGGCGTACTTCTACGGGGTAGAAGCTCAAAATGCGGTTCAGCGCCTGATAACTGTTGTTCGCGTGCATCGTGGCTAGGCAGAGGTGACCGGATTGGGCGTAAGCAATGGCGGCACTCATCGTCTCGCGATCACGAATCTCGCCAATGAGAATCACATCGGGCGCTTGGCGCAGCGCGTTTTTCAGGGCAACTTGCATCGCATGCGTGTCTGAGCCCACCTCGCGCTGATTCACAATCGATTTCTTGTTGCTGAAGATGAATTCCACCGGATCTTCCACCGTGAGAATATGGCCACTCACGCGCTGATTGCGGTAATCCATCATCGCTGCCAGCGTGGTGGATTTGCCTGCGCCGGTGGCGCCCACCATCAAGATCAAGCCACGCTTTTCCATGATCATGTCGGCCAAGCCTTCGGGCACATGCAGGCTTTCCAGCGCGGGAATGTCGGTGGCGATATAGCGAATCACGCAGGCATATGTGCCGCGCTGCTTCATGGCGGAGATACGGAAATTGCCCACGCCCTCAATCGCATGCGCCATGTTGAGCTCGTTGGTTTCTTCCAGCTCTTCAATGCGCTGGGGTGGCAACACTTCGGCCAGCAAGCTTTTCACAGCATCCGCAGGCAGGGGCTGATTGTTGATCGGCACAGATTGGCCATTGATCTTGATCGTGGCTGGCGCAAAGGCTGACAAGTAAATATCTGAGGCCTTTTTCTCAGACATCAGCTTCAAAATCCGCTCCATCATGCCCATGCGTAACTCCTCGTACAGTCTTGGCTTGCTATCAAAAATGAAGCGCCTTGCGCAGATTCTATGCCGGCTAGAGGCAGAAAATGCTTAAAAATGCTTCAAATTTGACGAATTCTCACAGATTCTGCACTGTAATCAATCGCGCAGCAAGTCATTCAAAGATGTCTTGGCGCGGGTTTGCGCATCGACCTTCTTCACGATCACGGCGCAATACAGGGAATATTTGCCATCAGCCGATGGCAAATTACCGCTCACCACCACCGAACCTGCTGGCACGCGGCCATAGTGGATTTCGCCCGTGGCACGGTCATAAATCTTGGTGCTCTGGCCGATGTACACGCCCATGGAGATCACAGAGTTTTCTTCGATCACCACGCCTTCGACCACTTCTGAGCGCGCGCCAATGAAGCAATTGTCTTCAATGATCGTGGGGCCGGCTTGCAGCGGCTCCAGCACGCCACCAATGCCTACGCCGCCTGAGAGGTGCACGTTTTTGCCGATTTGGGCGCAAGAGCCCACCGTCGCCCATGTGTCCACCATGGTGTTTTCGTCCACATACGCGCCGATGTTCACATAAGAAGGCATCAAAATCGCGCCTTTGGCAATATAGCTGCCACGGCGAGCGACAGCTGGGGGCACGACGCGCACGCCCGTGGCCTTCATTTCTTCAGGTGTGAGATGCGCGAATTTGGTTTTCACTTTGTCGTAGAAACCCAGATCGCCGGCTTTAACGATTTCGTTGTCATTCAAACGGAAGGAAAGCAAAACGGCTTTTTTGACCCACTGATGCACCGTCCATTTGCCCACGGATTCGCGGGTGGCCACACGCAGCTGGCCTTTGTTCATTTGGCTGATGACGTGTTCTACGGCGTCGCGCACTTCTGCCGGGCAAGAGGTGGGGGAGAGATTAGCGCGGTTGTCCCAGGCGGTGTCGATGATGGTTTGGAGTTGTTGGGTCATGATTTAAGTTGGTTAGTTTGGAGAGATTTGATACCGGACGCAGAGGACGCAAAAGTTACGCAGAAGACGCAAAAAAGAAAATCAAAAGCGCAGCTTTGCTAATTTCAAATGGAATTCGGTATTTTCTGCGACTTCTGCGTAACTTTTGCGCCCTCTGCGTCCGGTATTTGTGTTTTTTGCGGTTGAGAAGCTAAGAGGCATTTTTCCGCACAAATTCAGCAATCCGCTGCGCAGCTTCCAAGCACTCTGCCGTTTCAGCCACAAGAGCCATGCGGATGTAGCCTGTGCCGGGGTTGTGGCCGTTTTGCTCGCGAGCGAGGTAGCTCCCGGGCAGCACGGTCACGTTGTATTGCGCCAGCAGCTCGGCAGCAAAAGCCGTATCCGAGCCGCCGCACACGGTGGCAGGAATTTTTGCCCAGAGGTAGAAAGCCGCATCGGGCAGTTTCACATTGAGCACTTCGGCCAGCACGGGCGTGACTTGCGCAAACTTGGCGCGGTATTGCTCGCGGTTGGCGATCACATGCGCTTCATCATTCCAAGCCGCCGCGCTGGCCGCCTGAATCGTGTGGCTCATGGCGCTACCGTGGTAGGTGCGGTAAAGCAGAAACTGCTTCATGAGTGCCGCATCGCCCGCCACAAAGCCGCTGCGCATGCCGGGGGCGTTGCTGCGCTTGGATAGCGAGGTCATCATCACGAGATTTTTGAAATCACGTCCGAGTTTCTTCGCAGCCTCCAGCCCGCCCAATGGCGGCTCATCGCGGAAATAGATCTCGCTGTAGCACTCATCCGAGGCGATCACAAAGCCAAAGCGGTCTTGCAGGGCAAAAAGGCGCTTCCATTCGTCCAAAGGCATCACAGCGCCTGTGGGGTTGCCGGGCGAGCAGACGAAGACGAGCTGCGTTTTCGCCCACACATCATCTGGCACGCTCGCCCAATCAACCGCAAAATTGCGCTTCGGATCGCTCGGCGCGTAATGCAGGCGTGCCCCAGCGAGCAGGGCCGAGCCTTCGTAGATTTGATAAAACGGATTGGGGCTGACGACCACGGCATCCTTGGTCGGGTCAATCACCGTCTGCGTCAGCGAAAACAGCGCCTCGCGCGAACCATTCACGGGCAGGATTTGCGTTTTGGGATCAATTTCCAAACCATACCTGCGCTTGAGCCAAGCCGCGCAAGCTTCCTTGAGCACAGGCTCGCCGCCGGTAGCCGGATATGCCGCCAAACCTTTGAAATTCTCATTCAAAGCGTCTTTGATAAAAAGTGGCGTGGCATGCTTGGGCTCACCTATGCCGAGGCTGATGGCGCGGTGTGCAGGGGAGGGCGTGATGGTGGCAAACAACTGGCGCAGCCGCTCAAACGGGTAGGGCTGCAATTTCTGGAGCAAGGGATTCATGCCCTGATTATCGCGGCTAGCCGCGCGCTGCCGGGTGGCTGGCCAGAGATCACCGCGTTTTCACGACTAGCGAAAGGCACAGTGATGTGGCAAAGTGTCATTTATGCGAATTTCTGATCTCCGCTTCCTTTTAGCTCTCATTTTGCCGCTGCTCACAGTGTTTAGCCTGCTCTTTGCGCCGCAAAATGCCTTTGTTTCTACCCTGATCGTCTGGTGGGGCATTGCGCTGCTGGATATGCTTTTGCCCAAAAAGTCGCCCGATCCCGTGGCCAGCGAACAATCCGCGGGCTATTTCCAATGGATTTTGCGGCTTTACGTGGTTTTGCAGGTGGGCTTGCTGCTGGTTGGCGCGTATGCAGCGGCTCGCTCAGAGTGGCTCGTCGTGCTGGGCGTGGCCTTTGCTGTGGGCTACATCACGGGAGCGCAAGGCATCACTTTTGCCCACGAGCTGGGCCACAGCAAATCAAAAATAGATCGCTTTTGCGGCTGGCTGCTGATGACGACCGTGTGCTATGGCCATTTCATGGTCGAGCACTATCGTGGCCACCATCCCCGCGCCGCCACGTTTGACGACCCAGCTTCAGCCCGCTATGGCGAAAGCCTTTATGCCTTCTTGCCGCGCACCCTCTGGGGAAGCCTCGCCAGCGGCTGGCGTTTGGAAGCGCAGCGCTTGGTGCAAATGAAAAGCACATGGGCGCGCAGCCCGCTGGTCTGGAGCACCGCAGCATCCCTAGGTTTGGCGGTTCTGCCCTTTTTCATGCTGTTTAGCTCCCTAGCCGGCATAAACACAGCGCAAGTTGCTATGAAAATAGTAGTTTTCTTCCTCTTCCAATCCGTGGTGGCTTTCCTGCTTTTGGAGATGGTCAACTACATCGAACACTATGGCCTGCAGCGCAACACGGATGGCGGCAAGCGCGAAGCCTTCGGCAAAATGCACGCATGGAATGCCGATCATGTCGTTACCAACAGCCTTTTGGCCAACCTCCAGCGCCACTCTGATCACCACATGCACGCCTGGAAGCCCTATGCCACGCTGCAAGACACCCCCGAAGGCCCACGCCTGCCCACAGGCTACGCCGGCAGCATCATCCTCGCTGCCATTCCGCCCCTGTGGTTTGCGCTGATGCATCCACGGCTGGCTAAGCTTCAAGCGGCGGCAGCTTAAAGTCTCTCGCTTTTGATCTGCGGCAAGGCATGAATCCTTTCCAAACCAGCCGCGAAATCCCCGCCACCCCCGCGCAAATCTTCGCCGCCATTCGCTCCCCCGAGCGCCTAGCCAAATGGTGGGGTCCAGAGGGCTTCACCAACACCTTCGAGCTCTGCGAATTCAAACCTAGCGGCCGCTGGGTCTTCACAATGCATGGGCCTGATGGCGCGAACTATCCAAACGAAAACGTGTTTGCAGAAATCCAAGATGACAGCAAAGTCGTCATCGACCACATCCCGTTCCCCCAATTTCGCCTTACTATCACGCTCACTGCATCAGGCGAAGGCACTTTGGTCTCGTGGCATCAACTGCTGGCCGATTCAGAGTTTGCGGCGAAGGTGGCGCACATCATCGTCCCAGCAAATGAGCAGAATCTGGATCGGTTGGCGGCTGAGGTGTTAAAGGCTATTTGAGAGCTTTTTTCCTGCTTGAACTCATGGGATATGGGTAGTTTGCTATTAAAATAGTAGCTATAACCCGATCACCCTGAGCTTGTCGAAGGGCTCTTGCGATCTAAGCGTTACGCACCACCCGCTCACCTGCGGCCTAGCGCAGGGCAGTCGTCTCGTAAACTTTTTTGAAAACACACGCGATGGCGCTCATCACAATCCAACTCTATCCCCGCGCGCCTTCCAAAAAAGTTTCCGACCCAACCACCCTACGCTCTCCGCTGGTGAGTTGTTATCTAGTTTCAGGCTCGGCGAGCCGGCAGGCAGCTTGAAAAAGCCGCCGTTGCAGCAATGATTTTGCGCTGCATCAACGGTTGACCAGTCAGGATGGCTAGGTTCTGATAAGCCAAAACCGCTAGCCCGTTGCTGTTTCGAAAAATCTGTTCTATGAAGTTGATAGGCGGTTGCCATTTCGTCCAATAAATCGCGTGAATTCCCGAGTGCACGAACGAGTTTAAGGGTTGCCACGCGCTGCCTTTAAATTCGTTCAGAGAGATAAGTAAGTTCCGAAGACTTTCATGCTTCTCTAAATCAGCGAGCATTTCAGCAACATGAGGAATATTCTTGTTCGCTTGTTGAGACTCAATGGATAGCTCTTGCGAAAGTTTATCAACTTGGCTGTCAGTGGCTTGATGATGAACCCAAACACTTCTTACTAAAGCCTCAAACTGACTACGAAGTACAACGGCAGCGCCCATAGCTAAGTTCTCGTTGCACAACGATCTGGCCGCAGCGGCATAGTGCAATGAAGTGATGGCAAGAGTGCGACAAAGCACTAGCCTAGCAGTGTTTGCATAGATGGGCTGATCGACTATGGTGGTCAAGATCGCCAGCAATTCCTCGACGCGGTCTAGAGATAATGCATTTGCTTTGGATGTCATCGTGTTTTCTGGTTGAAGATGATTGACATTAATTTATACCTCATGAAAAGGTAGTTGGTGTTTCATTGCGAGCTAACCATCTATCCAGCGGAGAGCGTAGGGTGGTTGGATCGGAAAGTTTTTTGGAAGGCGCGCGGGGAGAGGGTTGGATTGTGGTGATCGCAATCGCGTGTGTTTTCAAAAAAGTTTGCGAGACGACTGCCCTGCGCTAGGCCGCAGGTACAAGAGGTGGAGCGGAACGATTGCGTGCAAACCATCTTTGCGAAAAATGAAGTGGTTGGCGTGCGCCGCGAAAATTGGGGGCAGAGCACATTTTCGTATTGGCTTGAATTCGCGCCGGGTAGATCGTCGTCCTGAAATGTGATCTGACCCCAGTTTTCGCTCCATCTTGGCTACTGCAAAGTTTATAGCACTCTGCGCAATATTTATGCCGGCGACTGGCCGATTCGGTTCTAAAAACTACTTGGAATACTGCACCAATATCTCATTAGGCTTGACCATGCCGAGCTCGCTACGCGCTTTGTCTTCAACCATCTCCAGGCCTTCTTTGAGATCGCGCACTTCGGAGGCGAGCTGCTCGTTGGTTTGCTGGGCGGCTTTGTTTTTGGTGCTGAGGTCTTGCAGCTTGGCAGAGAGCTGATTGACATGCGAGACGCTGCCGCGGCCGAACCAGATCTGCGCGTGCAGGGCGATCAGGAGGGCAATGAGCAGGGCGGGGACGATGCGTTGGGACATCATAGGAGCATATTGTGCCCGGTTTTTGTGCGTTTTTGAAGCGATTTTAGGCTCTGGCCGGCATAAACCCTGCGCGGGGTGCTACTGGAATGGTAGCGCCCTGCGTGATGACTTAGCGGTAAGGGCTTCGACCCTTCGACAGGCTCAGGACAGGCCTAGCTCAGCCCGAACGGTGCGTGGGGTCAGCGAAGGTTGTAAAACGCCGCACGCCCCGGATACTGCGCCACATCGCCCAAATCTTCTTCGATGCGGAGCAACTGGTTGTATTTGGCGATGCGGTCTGAGCGGGACAGGGACCCGGTTTTGATTTGGCCTGCATTCGTGCCCACGGCAATGTCGGCAATCGTGCTGTCTTCCGTCTCGCCTGAGCGATGGGAGATCACGGCGGTGTAGCCGGCGCGCTTGGCCATTTCGATGGCGGCGAAGGTCTCGGTGAGTGTGCCGATTTGATTGATCTTGATCAAGATCGAATTGGCGATGCCTTTGTCGATGCCTTCCTTCAAAATCTTGGTGTTGGTGACGAAGAGATCGTCGCCCACGATTTGCACTTTTTTGCCCAAGCGATCGGTGAGCAGTTTCCAGCCATCCCAATCGCCTTCGGCCATGCCGTCTTCGATGGAGATGATGGGGTATTTGTCGCACCAGGTGGCCATCATGTCCGTCCACTCTTGCGAGGTGAGGGTGAGGTTTTCGCCCTCCAAATGGTATTTGCCATCTTTGTAAAACTCAGATGCAGCGCAATCGAGGGCGAGCACGATGTCTTCGCCGGCTTTGTAGCCTGCTTTGTCAATCGCTTGCAAGATCAGCTCAATGGCTGCTTCGTGCACGCCTTTGCCCTCGGAGGCTTCTGTGCTCGGCGCAAAGCCGCCTTCATCGCCCACGGCAGTGCTCATGCCTTTATCGTGAATGATTTTCTTGAGCGCGTGGAAGACTTCCGCGCCATGACGCAGGGCTTCACGGAAGCTCTTGGCGCCAATCGGGATGATCATGAATTCTTGCAAATCCAAATTGTTATTCGCATGCTCGCCACCGTTGATCACGTTCATCATCGGCACGGGCAGCTGCACGCCATTCATCCCGCCGAAATAGCGATACAGCGGCAGGCCCGCTTCTTCAGCGGCTGCGCGGGCGACTGCCATGGATACGGCCAGCATCGCATTCGCGCCGAGCTTGGATTTGTTATCCGTGCCGTCGAGCTCGATCAAGGTCTTGTCGAGGAAGGCTTGCTCAGAAGCATCGAGGCCGAGCACGGCGTTGGAGATTTCCACGTTGATATGGCCGACCGCTTTGAGCACGCCCTTGCCGAGATAGCGGCTCTTATCGCCATCCCGCAACTCAATCGCCTCGCGCGAGCCCGTGGACGCACCCGAGGGCACAGCAGCGCGACCCATCACGCCACTCTCCAGCAACACATCGCATTCCACGGTTGGGTTGCCACGGCTGTCTAAGACCTCACGGCCGACGATATCTACGATTGCACTCATTTTCAGGTTTCCTCTTTAATCAAAAAAACAAATTCAAAATTCAAACAGCCGGACGCAGAAGACGCAAAGGTTACGCAGAAGACGCAAAAAATACCAATGAAAAGAATTCATATGTGCCAAGCGTCTGATTTCGCCCTTTTTGTATTTTTTCTTTTATCTTTTTTGCGTCCTCTGCGTCCGGTATTGGTATTCAAAGCTTCAAGATTTCAAACACCCTCAACCATCACCATCCGCATCACCCCCGCATTCTTGCGCAGCGTGATCGCATGCTGGTAGGTCTCGCTCGCGTACCACTTCTTCGCTGTATCGCTATCCGGGAACTGCAAGATCACTACACGCGAAGGCTTCCAATCGCCTTCAAACACCGTGATCGCGCCGCCGCGCACTATGAAGCTTGCGCCGAATTCGGCGGCAGCTTTGGTGCTCCATTCGCGGTATTTGGCCATTTGATCGGCATCGGTGACGGTGACATCGGCAATAACGTAAGCGCTCATGGGGAGAGTGTCCTTGGGTTTAGTTGAAATTGGCCTCAAGCAGAGGATTCTTTTTGGTTACGGAATCTAATTCCACGAGCGATTCCAGCAGAGCCTTCATGTGATGCAGGGGCACAGCATTAGGCCCGTCTGACCAAGCCTCAGCGGGCTTGGGGTGCGTTTCCATGAAGAGGCCAGCCACGCCCACGGCCACGCCCGCGCGGGCAAGCACCGGCACCATCTCGCGCGCACCGCCCGAGCTCGTGCCTTGGCCGCCGGGCTTTTGCACCGAATGCGTCACGTCAAACACCACGGGTGCACCGCTCTTGCGCATCTCTGCCAGGCTCGTCATATCAGCCACGAGGTTGTTATAGCCAAAGCTCACGCCGCGCTCGCAGGCGAGGAAGCTGTCTGGGTTCAAACCTTTTTCCTCAGCAGCCGCACGTGCTTTGTCGATCACGTTTTTCATATCCCAAGGCGCAAGAAACTGGCCTTTTTTGATATTCACTGGTTTGCCGCTTTGCGCCACGGCGCGGATGAAATCCGTTTGGCGGCAGAGGAAGGCGGGCGTTTGCAGCACATCCACCACGCTCGCCACCTCATGAACTTGATCTGCTTCATGCACATCAGTGAGGATCGGCAATTGAAGCTGCCTCCGCACCTCATCCAAAATCTTCAAGCCATTTTCCATGCCCACGCCACGTTTCGTATTCCCCGAAGAACGATTGGCCTTGTCAAACGAGCCTTTGTAGATCAGCGGAATGCCTAGCTTAGAAGTGATCTCCTTGAGCTTGCCAGCCACTTCGATAGACATCTCCAGCCCCTCAATCGAGCAAGTGCCCGCGATCAGGAAAAAGCGTTTGTCCAGGCCGACATCGAAATTGCATAGTTTCATTTCAAATCCTTAAATGTCAGAGGGCAGGGTGCGTGCAATGGCTTTGGCAAATTCTTCAAAATCCGTCAAATGCGTGGTGGCTATGGCGTGCACGATTTGCCAATCGATTTCATCGTAGCTGTGCACTGCGAGGTTGCGAAAGCCGACCGCTTTGCGCATGCTTTCGCCTTGGCTTGTGGAGATGACTTGCTGCGCTGCCAGTGCCTCAAAGGCCTGCCCCATGGTTTGCGGGATCGCTTGCTCTCGGCTGGCGAGGATATGCAACGCGATATCTGTGCAAAGCTGAATAGCTCGGCTCAAATTGAGCACCACAACATCTTGCGCATCCACATCTTGGCTTAGCGCCTGCGCGCTAGCCGGGCAACGCGTCCGTACTCGCACGAGGCAGCGACGCAAGGATTCGAGCTTTTGCGCGATCAGGCTTGAATCCATGCTCGTCTGCGCTGCGCTAAGCTGCGTTCAATGAGGGGAAGGAAATCGCTTCGCTCAATCACATTGCGATAAGCCAGCTGCGCCAGCAAATCCGTGCTGCCTTTGAGCTGGCGGCCTTGCAAAATCTGGCCAAGGAGTGGCTGGCCAGTCGTTTTCAAATCAATCAAATCAATGGGGCGACCTGTGATCAGCGCTAGGGCGCTCATGAGCTCTGCTTTTCGCGCCGCGTTCAAGGGCTGCTCCGCTAGGACGGCGACATCTACATCACTATCCGCTTGCAGACGATCCGAAGCCGCCGAGCCAAAAAGAATGGCTAAGCGGATGTCAGCTTGTCGCTCAAAAAAGTCGGTGAGGGCGCTTTGCATATTGGAATGATACGTCGCGCTTACACACCTTGCTTCAAGCTCGCCTCAATGAAATCATCCAAATCCCCATCCAGGACCTTTTGCGTGGCGGAGATTTCTACGCCGGTGCGCAGGTCTTTGATGCGGCTGTTGTCGAGCACGTAGCTGCGGATCTGGTGGCCCCAGCCCACGTCGGTTTTCGTGTCTTCGAGCTTTTGCTGCGCTTCCATGCGTTTGCGCATTTCAAAGTCATACAGGCGCGAGCGCAGGCGCTTCCAAGCGACATCGCGGTTGCTGTGTTGGCTGCGGCCATCTTGGCAGGTGACGACGATGTTGGTGGGCAAGTGCGTCAGGCGCACGGCGGAGTCGGTCTTGTTGATGTGCTGGCCGCCTGCGCCGGAGGCGCGGTAGGTATCGACGCGCACATCGGCAGGGTTGATGTCGATCTCAATCGTGTCGTCCACCTCGGGGTAAACGAAGACGCTCGCGAAGCTGGTGTGGCGGCCGCCCGATGAATCAAAAGGTGATTTGCGCACGAGGCGGTGTACGCCCGTTTCCGTGCGCAGCAGGCCAAAGGCGTAATCGCCCTCGATCTTGATGCTGGCCGAGCGGATGCCGGCCACATCGCCGGGGGTTTCTTCGTCGATGATGGCTTTGAAGCCTTTGCGCTCGGCGTAGCGCAGGTATTGGCGCAGCAGCATGCTCGCCCAATCGCAAGCTTCGGTGCCGCCTGCGCCGGCTTGAATGTCTAAAAACGCATGGCTCGGATCAGCGGGCTGGTTGAACATGCGCTTGAACTCGAGGTCTTTGACGATGGCCTCAAGGCGAGCGGCATCGTCCGCAATCGTTTTGAGGCCAGGAATATCGCCTTCTTCTTTGCTCATTTCAAAGAGCTCAGTGTTATCGGCCAAATCACGATCCAGCGTGGTGAGATTACCCACCACCGTTTCCAGCTGGCGCTTTTCTTTGCCCAGCTCCTGAGCTTTCTTCGGATCGTTCCAGACGGTCGGGTCTTCTAGCGCGGCATTGACTTCATCGAGACGGTGTGACTTCTTCTCGTAGTCAAAGATACCCCCGAAGATCGAGGGTGCGGGCAGCCAGATCGGTGAGTTTGCTGCCGATGGCGTTGATGTGTTCTGCGTCCATGATGTATGCGATCAAATCTAAGTAGAAACCCAGATTGTCGCATTTGCGGCGCGAATTGCCCGCCCAGCAGCCAAAGCGGGCTGACTTTTATTTGACAGGATGCAACTTGGTCAGCATCTCAGTGGTTCGTTTCCAAGCATCTTGCGTATCCGCGCGACGATAGTTTCTCCCGGTTAAATCAAAACCGTGCTCGGCTTCTGGGTAGGTCACCATCTCGAAGCTTTTGCCAGCCGCTTTGGCTGTAGCTTCAATCTGCCGAGCTTTGTCGATCAGGCAGCAGTTGTTGTAAGTGTCTTTTTCTCCGGCCAGCAATAGCAAGGGCATTTGAAATCGCCCCACTGTCGTTTCAACACTTCGTATCCAATTGGTACCGGGGTAGTAAGCCACAGCCATTTTGACGGTATCTTTAATGGGCATGACGTAAGCCAAAACGCTTGCACCACCTAGCGAAAAGCCAACGACCGCCACCTGCGATGAGCCAGCGTACTGTGAAGCTAGTGCATCGGCAATCACCCCGCGTATATTTGCCGAGCCATCTTTGTCACGCGCAAAAACGTCGTTGCCGTCAATCAAAACTGTGTAATACCCCAGTTCAGCCAAATCCTTGGCGTATTGTTGGCGCGGAGAAGGTCCCGTTTGCCCGGAAATCACGATCACCACAGAGCCTTTGCCACCACCTTTGGGCGGATACTCAGTGCGGGCAATTTTCTCTTGAGCGAAAGACGCTGCGACCATCGTAAAGCAGCAAATTCCGGCAAAAAGCAAACGAATCAAGCGATGAGTGAAAAGCATCTGTACTCCTTGCGTCATCATGATTGTGGTATCTTGGCATTGCATATCATCGGTGTCAATAAGCCAACAGGCTTACATCGGCAAACCTTGAGAGTTCCGACAAGCCCAACATATGAAACAGATTCTTGATGCTTTCTGGCGCGCTGCTGCTTACTGCCTGCACCCGCGCGTGATCGCGCTCTCGCTCGTGCCTTTGGTGCTGATGGTGGCTATTGCTGGTGTGTTTGGGTATTTCTTTTGGGAAGGCACGCTGGCGGCTGTAAATGCTTGGCTGCTGAGCAGCGATTGGCTCGCGCGCGGGATTGGCTGGCTAGAGAGCATGGGCTTTGGTGGGATGAAGGCTGCGATTGCGCCGCTGTTCGTGATTCTCGCTGCCACGCCGCTGGTGGTGATCGGCTCGCTGATGTTTGTGGCTTTCCTCATGACGCCCGCCATGGTCTCGCTGGTGGCCGAGCGGCGCTTTGGCAAGCTGGAGCGCAAAAAGGGCGCGGGCATCGTATCAAGCGTGTTTTGGTCGCTCGGCTCGGTGTTGATCGCCGTGCCATTGCTGATCGTCTCTATCCCGCTTTGGTTGATTCCGCCATTGATTTTGATCATTCCGCCGCTGATTTGGGGTTGGCTGACCTATCGCGTGATGTCTTTTGATGCGCTAGGTGAGCATGCCAGTGCAGATGAGCGCCGCGAGGTGGTGAGGCGTCATCGCCCGCAGCTGTTGGGGATGGGTGTGGTGGCGGGTTATCTCGGCGCTGCGCCTACATTGCTGTGGGCATCCGGCGTGATGTTTGTTGTGTTTGCGCCGATATTCATTGTGGCGGCGATTTGGGTTTACACACTGGTGTTTGCGTTCTCATCGCTTTGGTTTGCGCATTTTTGTATGGATGCGCTGGATCGTTTGCGCAGAGAAAATTCGTCCGTTGGGAAGGATATTTTTAAACCAAATGCTGACGTGGCCGGCATAGAATCTGCGCAGAATGCTGCTGATTTAAGAGTAGATGTGATACCGAAATCGCTCGGTACGGATGCTACCAAGAAGCCTTGAACTGTTCGCGTAGCTGCTTAATAGCTTGATCAGGCAAGCCTTGAATTTGCGGCTGGAGCAGCATCAGCTTGGCGGTTTCTTCCAGCTCTTCCAAGGTGGCCATGGCTGCAGCAGGCGATTCGTGCCAGACGTTGGGGCCAAGGCGGCTCAGCATGACAGCGCGTAGTATCAAGTTGTGTTTTGCGTAGTCTGAAATGACTTCAGCAGCCAATCCAGCAACTTCTGGTGCACCAGGGCGGTGATAGGGCAAGACGGGAACATGGCCGACCTTCATCACAAAATACGGAGTAATGGGCGCGATCAGCTCTTTCCAGCGCGGTAAACCCAGTAAATGATTTTCTTGCAAGCTGAGCGCCACCAAATGCGTGCTGTGGGTGTGAATCACGCAACGTGTCTGTTGCCCTGCCGTCAAGCTGGCTGCATAGATGCTGCGATGCAAGGCGAGCGTTTTGCTGGCTTGATGCCCGCTGATTTGCTCGCCTGCGAGGTTCACGAATGCCAACTGCGCGGGATCGAGAAATCCTAGGCAAGCATCGGTGGGCGTGATCAGATAGCCATCATCCAAACGCACACTGATGTTGCCCGCCGTGGCGTGCACATAGCTGCGCTCAAACAGGCTGCGGCCTACGCGGCAAATTTCTTCTCTGGCTTTTGTTTCTTTCATTCCAGCACTTTAAATGCTTTTGTGAAGAAGTCGTCCGTTCCGAAATTGCCGGATTTGAGCGTGAGATGCAGGCCGGCGTTGTCTGCGGCATCAGAGTGCGCATGACACCACGGCACGCCGGGATCAATTTGTGGGCCGATTTGCATCTGCTTGACGTTCAGAGCCTGCACGCAAGCGCCCGAGGTTTCGCCGCCCGCAACGATCAGCTGGCGCACACCAGATTGCACCAAGCCGCGCGCAATGCGGGCAAGCGCATCTTCAACCATCGCGCCTGCTGCTTCTGCACCTAATTCGCTTTGGATGGATTTCAAGACATTGGATTGCGCTGTCGAGTACATAAGCACAGGGCCTTTGGCGAGCAAAGGCTTCGCCCAAGCCAGCGCCTCGGTGGCGACATCTTCACCACGCGCAATACATTGGGGATCAATCACCATGGAGGGAAAGCCAGCTGCAATGAAGTTGGCGACCTGTCGATTGGTAGCAAGCGAGCAACTACCCGAGACAATAGCTTGATACCCTTGCGCTGTGGGTAAGGTGCTGGTCTGAGAAGAGGGCGCTAGGCCATGATTGGGTGGCAGGCCAATCGCCACGCCCGATCCCGCAGTCACCAAAGGCATACTTTTTAAAGCTTTGCCTAGGCGCATCAAATCTTCGTTGGATACGGCATCCACCACCGCGATACCCACACCTTGCTCGCGCAACGCTGCGATGCGCTGCTTGATGGCATCAGACCCAGCGTTCACGGTGCGGTAATCCACCAAGCCGACTTTGCGTTTGCACTGCGCCTGCAGCACCCGCACGAGATTGGCATCCTTCATCGGCGTGAGCGGGTGGTTTTGCATGCCGCTTTCTTGCAGCAATACATCGCCCACAAACAGATGGCCTTTAAAAACCGTGCGGCCATTGTCTGGGAAGGCTGGCGTGGCGATGGTGAAATCCGTGCCCAGGGCGTCCATGAGAGCTTCAGTGACTTGGCCGATATTTCCTGCGGGCGTGCTGTCAAAAGTCGAGCAGTATTTGAAGTAAATCTGCTGTGCGCCCTGCTTGCGAAGCCAAGCGAGTGCGGCGAGTGATTGGCTCACCGCTTCTTGCGCAGGAATCGTTCGAGATTTGAGTGCAATCACGACAGCATCCGTCTCTGCAGCTAAATTCTCTGCGGGCAAGCCATTGATCTGCATCACGCGCATGCCTGAGCGCACTAGATTGTTGGCGAGATCGGTCGCACCCGTGAAATCATCGGCTATGCAGCCAAGCAGCAACGCGCTGGTCATCCTAAGTTCCTTCGTGATTCAATCAAGCGAGCATACGATGAAATGTGTGCACATTTTTACTGGCCACTTGCCCTGCGCTTTTTGCGTTGAAGTCAAGAAAGTGTGGCATTTTCAGGTGCGTATCAAAATCTTCTTTGCTGCGATAAATCTCATAAAGATAAACATGATTGGCATCACCTGTGGCAACGCACACATCAAATTGAAGGCAGTTTTTCTCTAGCTCCAACGAAGCTTTCGCGTTAGCCAGCATGCTGGGCATGAAGGTATCCATCTGGTCAGGATGAATATGAAAATCAACAGTGACGACGTACATGCAATGATCTCTGAATTGTTGAGTTAGCCCAATGAGGCGAGCAATCTTGGCAACCAAGCCGTGAGTTCAGGTATATAGGTGATCAGCAATACCACGCTGAAAGTTGCCGCCATCATGATCCAGAGATTGCTGGTGATCTCGCTGATCGACGCTCGCGCTAATTTTGCAGCGACGAAAAGCGTACCTCCCACCGGCGGTGTGTACAGAGCAATCGCTAAGTTAGCCGTCATGATCACACCCATGTGAACCAAATCCATCTTGAAGGCCATGGCCAAAGGCAAGAAGAGTGGGGCGGCCATCAACAGCGCAGGTAGAGGTTCGATAAAAATTCCCAGCAACACCAAAGCGATATTGAGCATGATGAGAAAGACCCATTTCACATGCGCCACGGAGCCGACCCAATCAGCCAACTGCTGTGCCACGCCCTCAGCGGTAATCAGCCAAGCCAGCGCACCCGTTGCGCCAATGACCAGCATCACTGTCGCGCTGGTCATGAAGGCTCTTAAAAGCAGATTGGGAATATCTTTGTAGGATAAATCACGGTAAATTACCATCGAGACGAAGAGGCCATACACCACAGCAACTGCCGCTGCTTCGGTGGGCGTGAAATAGCCAGACCAAATACCACCGATGATGAAAACCGGCATCAACAGAGCAGGGCCAGCGCTCACAGCGGCGCGATAAATCTCGCCAAATGAAGCTGGCTTACCACCTTTGTCCACTCCCGTTTTTTTGCCGTGCCACATGCAAATTGCAATCAATGCCAGAGCGGAAATGATGGCAGGAACCAAGCCCGCCATCGACAAGGTGCGCATCGACACGCCAGAAATGAAGGCATACACCAAGAAGGGAATCGACAGTGGCATCAAGAGTGCGAGCGTGCCCGCTACGGCGACCAAAGCTGCTGCGAAGCCGCGCGTGTAGCCTTTAGCTAGCATTGCTGGGATGACCAATGCTCCAATGGCTGCAGTATCCGCAATCGCTGAGCCTGATACGCCACCAAACAAGAGACATGAAACCACCGTGACGATGCCCAAACCGCCAGGCAACCAGCCAAACAGCACATTCGCGAAATTCACAATGCGTTTGCCTACGCCCCCTTGCGCGAGTAACTCGCCAGTGAACACAAACAATGGCACAGCAATCAAAATAAAGGGCTCTACGCCACCAATGAATGCGAGGAACACGCTGTCTAGAGGATATTGCATGCCCATGAAAGTGACGATGCCGACCGTGGTGGCAAGCAGGGAGACCATGAGCGGAATACCCGCCAAAGCCAATGCGAAAAACGAACCAAAAATAATCAAAGCTAACATGTCTGATCTCGCTGAAGTATCTTGTTAGAGGTCTTGTGGATAGCGCTGTTCACGTGGCACGCCGCGCAAAATCAGCCACAGGTCATACGCCACAAACAAGCACATCAGCCCCGAGCCCAAAGGTAAAGGCATGTATTGCCAAGCCATCGGCCACTCTAATGTGGTGAGCACATTGCCCCAGCTGTGCTGAACGATCTTGATACCGAAGACAAAGACGACGCCCAAAATGACTAGAGAGAAGACTTGAACGGCGGCATCAGCCCAACGCCGTTTGGCTGTATCCAGCTTGTCTAAGAACTCGTTGATGCTCATATGCGCGCCGCGCTGAGCGGCTGCCGCACCTCCGAGGAAAGTCACCCAAACCATCATCATTTCGCCCAGCTCAAGCAACCAAGCCAAGTCCTTGCCCAAGACGCGCAAGCAAACATTGATGAAAATCAGCGCTGCCAGCGTGCCACCGATCAAAATCACGGAGATATCGACGACTTTGCCAATCGCTTTCAACCATAGAGGTTGTGGCAACAGCGGCAAAGTTGGTGTCTCACCGTGTTCGGCATCATGAGGAGCGGGTGTGGCGTGCATGGGTGTGACTTTCTTCGAATGCTTTACTTCACTGTTTTGCGAATCGCTGCGGTTTCTGCCAGCACTTTGTCAACATCCGCGCCATACTTTTCACGCGCTTTAGCGTAAACGGGCTCCACCGATTTACGGAAACCTTCTGTATCGGGCTTGCGATTGATCTTGGCACCCTTCGCTGCCATATCTGCCAGGAGCTTCTCATCGTTATCTCGAATGAAGCCGCGCTGGAAAGGAGCGACTTCGCGCGCTGCTCGTGTGATGGCCTGCTGATCAGCGGGCGAGAGACGCTGCCAAGTGCGCTCAGAAATCGCCATCGGGATCGGGCTGTAGACGTGATTCGTTAAGGTCACGTGAGGAGCAACTTCAAAAAACTTGTTCGAAGCAATGGTGTCAATCGGATTTTCTTGGCCGGATACTGCGCCCTGTTGAATGGCGAGATACACCTCTGGCAGAGGCATGATCTGAATGCCAAAGCCCATGGCCTCCAACTGCCAACGCATCATCTCATTGGGGAAAGTGCGCAGCTTCTTGCCCTTGGCATCGGCTGGGGTGTTCAGCGGATCGCGGGTCGTCATGTTGCGAAAGCCGGCTTCCCATGTGGCCAAGAAACGAAAACCTTTGGCTGGCGCTTTGTCAAACTGCTCTTGCAGCCATTTGGATTCATCATAAAACTTCCAACCTTGAGCGTAGGAGTCAATGATGAAAGGCATCATCGTGAGATTAAGCGTCGGCAATTGGCTGGCAAACGAGCCGGTGGCTGAGACTGTGAAATCAATGCCGCCGAGTACGAGTTGTTCAATGTTTTTCGGGTCGTTGCCCAGCTGGCTGCAGCAGAAAACCTGAACTTTATAGCGGCCTTGGGTGTATTCCTCCACCTTTTTGGCGAACACTTGCGCGCCCGCTTGGCGTGCGCCTTGAGCTTGATCGGTGTGGCTGAATTTCAAAATGGTTTGTGCCTGAGCTGCCGTGCCGGCAGCCATTGCCGCGCAAGCAGCTGCAGCTACTGCAATCGATTTGAGAGTAATGCGACGGGTTTTCATAAAAGTCTCCTAGGGTTAAAAACGAACTGACAAAAAATCGGTGAGGTCAATGCAGCACGGGATTTAAAGGAATCTCGGGCGGCGTGAAGGAATCAATTTCAATGCGACGCTCTTGCGCATGTGATGCATACACGGCTTCTTGAATGTGCAGATTGCGCAAGTAGGCGCGTGCAGTGTTCTCGGGCTGCAAACCATCACGCAGGCTGTTCACCACATGCTGCTGCAATGCAGCGCAAGCACCGCCACCAAACTGCAGCTCGCTGCCACGCTCATAGGCCAACAGCTTTTCTGTTCCATGGTGGGGTTTGAAATAAAGCTGGGCATTTCCGTCCAATCGCAGCGTGCCGAGCTCGCCTTCAAGCCACATTTCTCCCATTGTGCGGCGCGGATTGTCTGCCACATGGTCGTTCAAGCGATTGCCGTCTAGGCTGCCAGTTGATCGATTTTCAAACTCGAAATGGATGAAGCCTGCATCTTCTCCAGCGATCACAGGATTGATACGGCGCAAGTGCGCATAGACAGACGTCACCTCGCCGCATAAATACCGAAATGTGTCGATGAAATGCACAGCCGTTTCTGCCACCAAAAACCTTGATAGCTTTTGAAAATACGGCTGGCGATTGAGATAGGCATCCGCTCCTTGGCCATCTCCGGGCCGCAGGCGAAAAGCGACGCTGTGAATTTTTCCGAGCAAGCCTTGATCGATCAGCTTGCGCATTTCGCGATACCAAGGCATAAAGCGGAAATTTTCATGCACGATCAAAGGCACATTTCTATTTTCAGCGAGCTCCGTCAATGCGACGGCATGAGAGTAACGCACCGCAAAAGGCTTTTGGCAGATCGTGGGAATGCCCAAATTCATCGCTTGGCTCACCAATTCAGCATGACTCGCAGGCGGTGTGATGATATCGAGCAAGCTGATGTCTGGCAAAGCAAACAACTCTGCAGCACAGCTCACGGCCTGTGTCGCACCAAATAGCTGCGCACAGGTCTTGGCTTTCTCCAGATCCGCATCACAGACGGCCGCAATCTCAACGCCTGGAATGCTTTGCCAGCCATGTAAATGAAACTGGCTAAAGTAGCCCGCGCCAATCACTGCTACGCGCCTAACAGATCGAGCAATTTGCCTCACGCAACCACTCCTGCAGTTGCATTCGCTTTCAGATGATCAAGCACGGCTTGTGTGACCTGAGCAGTGCCGCTCTGACCACCGAACTCAAAAGGCTTGACCTCGCCATGCGCAAACGCATGCTCCACAGCTGCTTCGATGGCACGTGCACCATCGATCAAGGCCTGATCGCCATGCTTTGCCCCCAGCCAATCGAGCATCATCGCAGCAGACAAAATCATCGCCGTAGGATTGGCTTTGCCTTGCCCCACAATATCCGGCGCTGTGCCGTGAGCGGGCTGGAAGAGGGCATGTTTGTCGCCAATATCCCCCGAAGGCGCCATACCCATGCCGCCAACGAGCGCGGCGATCAGATCCGACAAAATATCGCCAAACATATTTTCCGTGACGAGCACGTCATAAGCCCAAGGCTTCATCACGAGGTTGAGCGCCATCGCATCCACATAGGCGCTGTCACATACCATGCCCGGATGCTTTGCGGCAGTTTCTTCAAAAATCTTGCGCCAAAAAGCCATGGAGGAAAACACATTGGCTTTGTCTACGTTCGTGACGCGGCCGGCGCGGCCTTTGGTTGCCTCACGCTGCTTGGCCAGTTGGAAAGCGAATTCGCAAACACGCTCCGTGCCTTTTCTGGTGATTTTCATGGGATCAATCACAGACTCATCACCATGCACTTCGCCTCGACCACGCGCGTAAAACAAACCTTCTGTGGATTCGCGCACTAGCACGAAATCAATGTCTGAAGCTCTCGGATGAGCCAGTGGCGTAGGCAAGCCTTTGAAAGTGCGGATAGGGCGCACGCCTGCATACAAATCGAAGCGAAAACGCAGATCAAGCTGCGGAATGATCTCCGTGCCATCTGCGCCGCGCACATGCGGCAAACCCATCGCGCCAAACAAAATCGCGTCGGCTTTTTCGCAATCTGCATAGACCTTGTCCGTCAAAGCCACGCCATGGTCTGCGTAATGTTGAGCGCCAGCCACATGCTGCTCAAAATGAAAGCTTCGACCGATGCTTTTTCCCACCTGTTGAAGGATCGCCAAAGCAGGTGGCATCACTTCATTGCCAATACCGTCACCGGGCAACACGCTGATATGAAAAGAAGATGTCATTGAAGAGTATCCAAATCGAAAAGTGAAAAATTAAAGTTGTTGGAGCTGATAACGCTCAAAAATAGCCAGCAATTCGCGGCTGGCACGCTCGCGGTGGCTGCGGTTCACCAAAGATGCGCCCGCGCTGTTCCCCGCAGCCAGCATGTCCACCAGCTGCATATGTTCTTTGGTGGAATTCACTGGCTTGGGGCGCAGCCGCAGAGTAAACATTCGGGCACGATGCGCTCGATCCCAGTAACCCATCACCGTCTCTAGCAGCATGCGATTGCCAGCGAGCCTCACCAAAGCGAGGTGAAAGGTTTCATCCGCTTTCGCCCAAGCATCCAAATCTTCGCGGGCGAGGGCCGCCTCCATGAGTTGCGTGGCCTCGACCAGAGGTTTGAGTTCAGAGTGAGAAGGCGTGCGCTTGCCCAAAATCTCCACGGCCATGCATTCCAGTGCGGTGAGAATTTCATAAATCTCGCGCATATCGGTCGGTGAAACGGGCAACACGCGCATGCCGCGCCGAGGCGCTACTTCTACCAAACCTTCTTGCTGCAAGCGCATCAAAGCCTCATGCACAGGTGTGCGGCTCATGCCCAATGCGAGCGCGACTTCTTGCTCCAAAGCTTGGTAGCCAGGCGACCAGAGGTTGTCCAGAATTCGGGCGCGAATCTCTTGATAGGCTTGCTCAGCGAGCGGCAAGTTTTCTAGCTCTTTGCTGGTGAGGTTCAACGCAGTCATGTTTTGTCGTTCCTAAATCAATAGTTCCAATGAATGGGTGGATGGCCAGCTACGGGCATGCGCAGCGTGGCAATGCTTTCGCCGAGCAAACAGCCTAGATAGCCTGTGCGCAGATCGCGCCCGCCGAATGCGAGGCTGGAGATATTGCGAAGCTGCTTGGATTTCACGCCATCCAAATGGGGGCGGCCCATGCTGTGGCTTTGATAAGCCTGCTCCACCCAAGCGAGGTGATCGATATCCACATCTTCTAGCCAAATTTGCTGTTCACCGATGGGTGAAACACGAATCACGCGATTGCTCACGATGCTCACAATCCACACATGGCCTTCGACATCGAAAGCCATGCCATCGGGATAGGTGCCAGCGCCAAATTCAGTAACGATCTGCTTCGCACCCAGGCTACCGTCGCTGCGTATTGGAAAGCGAGAAAGACGGCGCGTGAAGGTCTCGTTCACATAGAGCCATTGGCCTGTCGGATCAAGCGCGATTTCGTTGGTATAGCCCAAGCCATCTGCGACTATGCGAGCGCTTTTTGGGTCAGCGGGATCATCCATGCAAACGATGAAGCCGTCGCTGCACGTATTGCGGTAGCCCAGAGCGCGGGGCGACAGGCGTGTGCTGACGGTGATCCAGAGACGGCCGTGGGCGTCTTCCAGCGGATAGTTGGTAGGCGGTAAAGCCTTCCCATCTACTTCTGTGAGCACGGGCCGCGTTTGACCATCGCGTTGCAAGCTGAATACGCCGCCCAGCTCGGCTCCCAAATGTGCCAGCAGGAAAGACCCGTCTTTACGCAGCGCGATGCCATTGGGTTTGAGCACCTCGCCATCTACTGGCTGCGCGGCGTAAAAGGTTTGGCTGCCGTCAGGCTGGATATGCGCCACGCCACTTCGCCAATCGGCTGCGTAAAGGTCTCCGCGCGAATTGATCAGAACACACTCGGGCCGAACCAGGCCAGCACCAGTCCACGCAAGCACATTGAGTTGTGGGCTTGGTTGGGCTTGTGTATTTTGTTCGGCAATCATGGCTTTGTATTCATTAATTGGCGTTTAATGTATGCATAGTTAATAATGTATACGTTAAATGTTATTTCAAAAATGCATGATGATCAGTATTTACCCGGATTCAGGTTCTGCCTCAACCAGGCTGAAATGTAGAATCGCTATCAATTAAATAGCATGCCCCGCAGTTTCTATGCCAGCAAATCAATGGTTTTACTTCTAAAATCTCTGTATGACAACTTCAAGCACACGTTTTCATCTCATCATCGTTGGCGACGAAATCCTTTCCGGCAAGCGCCAAGACAAGCATCTCTCCAAAACTATCGAACTGCTGGCTGCACGTGGGCTGAGCTTGGAAGGCACGGAATATGTGGGCGATGATCCAGCGCGCATCACGGCTGTCTTAAAAAGAGCCTTTGAATCCGGCGATATCGTGTTTTCGACCGGCGGTATTGGCGCTACGCCGGATGATCACACCCGCCAATGCGCCGCTAAGGCGCTAGGCCGCGAGCTGGCCTTGAATCCGAACGCGGCAGACCTGATTCGAGAGCGCATGCAAGATACGGCCAAGGAGCAGGGCGTGCCCTATGAGCCAGACCGGCCAGACAACATCCATCGCCTGAACATGGGTGTGTTTCCCACCGGTGCAGAAATCATCCCGAATCCGTACAACAAAATCGCGGGCTTTAGCTGCGGCAGCGTGCATTTCTTTCCCGGCTTTCCCGTGATGGCTTGGCCGATGATGGAATGGGTGCTCGATACGCATTACAAGCATTTGCATCGCGCCGTTTCTCTGCAAGAGAAATCCGTGATCGTGATGGGCGCGATGGAAGCCACGCTCACGCCGCTGATGGAGCAGATTGAAGCAGATCACCCCGGCATCAAGGTATTTAGCCTGCCCAGCGTGGATCATCCGCAATATGGGCGGCATATTGAGCTGGGTGTCAAAGGGCTGCTGCCGCTGGATAGCGCCTATGCGCAAATGCTGGCTGGTTTGAAAAAATTCGGCGCAGAACTCGGGCCTGAGCTACTTCGCTAAATCCTCAATTTGTCACCGCGACGGGCTTGCTGGCATACAGAGTATCCACTACGCTTTGGCCGATTGCCACAACATCGGGAGATAGCTTGCGCGCTTCGGCCATCTTCATACCGCGCTGAATCGAGATGGCATAAGACTTCTCGTAGCCGTTGGTGAGCCCGCCGGCCACACAATGCACTTCACTCTTGGCTTGCTTGAGCGTGGTGTAGAGCAGGGAATCCAAATCCGAATGCACCAAAGCTGGCGTTGTGGGCGGTAAACCTTTGTTGATCTGAACGATGGTGTTGATCATATTGCTCGCATCCACGAATGCGTCTTGGCGACATTTGGGCAAAATCGGCTTGCCTTGGTTCAAAGCCAACACGCGCTGAATATCTGCTTTGCTGGGACCTTTGTGATCATGGCCCATACCTGTGTGGCCTGAATGCGATTTGCCATGGCTCATCGGCATGTTCATCGTGTGTGATCCATTTTGGCTCAACAACGCCCCCCCAGCGCCAGCTAAACCCGCAGCGCAAACCGCGACACCCCATATCAAGCGCTCTTTCAGCATAGGCGAACTCATAGCGCTGCCTTCCAGCTTGGATACACCCACGTATCAGGATTGGAGGGCTGAGACCAGCGCATATGCAGGCTGTTGCCTTGGGTGTTTTCAGGCATCTTGGCATGCACCACCGTGATCGGATGCCAGCCCGCACGCAGCGCAAACGCTCGGTTGACTTGGAAGGAAACGACTTGATTGGTCAACGCGTTGTTGACGATATCGTTGCTGTTGATAAACGCCCAAGGCTGGCCCATCACCCAACTGTCACCGATCAACACCGATGTGCCGCCGCCATTGCCCCACAAGGCAAAGCGATAAATACCATCATCGGGTGCATACACGTAGCCACGGATCACGGTGGTATCTCGCGCCGTGCTGGTATTCAGGAAGCTCGGATCATTGACTGTCGTGTTGCCCACTCTCGCAGATCGGCTCGCGTTGCCTCCAGGTATGCCGTAGCGCAACTGATAGCTTGCCGAGTTTGCATAGACGCTGTAGTCAAAACCATTGGCACCGCTGGACGAAGTCGCCATTGCTAATCTACCAATCGTGGTGTTGGCTACAAATGCTGCTGTGATCTCGATTTTTTGGCTCGCAAGCACGCCGACATAGCGCAGCACGATTTGCTTTTGCCCTGCATCGTAAAAGTAAGCCGTGCTACCACTGCTGCGCAATGTGCCTAAGCTGCCTGCTGAGGGAACAGCTTGCGTGCTCTGCACAATGCGGCTCGGTGCACTGCTCGCAGGCAGCGCTATTTCTACAGTTTTTCCCGCTGATTCGTCAAAGTTCAGCGTTAGTGAATTGCCAGTGACGCCCCTAGCAACATATTGCTTGCCCACGCCCACCCAGCTGGCCGCGCCTTGTAAGGGCATGCTGTCGCCTTCTACGTTGTAATAACGCAAGTAGGTGATCTGTCCTGCAGCTTCGATCAAGTCCAAGCTTTGGCTTGCATGTGCGATCAGCAAGCTGCTTAGCGGGCAAACCACAGCTGGCACACTGTTGTTGTTCGTGCAGCTGGCGTCAAACAGCGTGGTATCGGGCATCATCACAACGGAAGGTGCGCCGCTGCCCGAGACGACGCCCGCCATGTCTTTGAAACCATGGTTGGGCGGCTCAGCGAATTCAAAGCGATCAGTGGGCGAGACCAAAAGTTTGGTGGGGGTGTTGACAAACTGCACCTGGTTAAACGCTGCAGCCGGGGAAATATTCTCAGGATCCCAGAGAATGCCTGCTCCTTGTTGATTCACAATCGTTGCGCTGCGAATCAAAGGCACACGTTTTCCCCCATGGTTGCTGCCTGCCACCTGAATGCCCGCTGGTGAATTGGTTTTCACCGAAGCCACCATGCGAGGCGTGGGCGTCGTATTGGCACTGTTGCCCACCACTGTTACACCGTCCACCACGCCGCGCAACACGATGACACCGCTGCCGTTGTCTGCCACGATGGAGTTTTTCAGCACCGTGGCGCGATCTTCCAGCCATGCGCCAGAGACGTTTTGATAGCCGGTGTAGTTTTGAAAGACATGATCAATATCTGGGCTGGCCCCGGTAGTCACCATCAAGCCGTGGCCGCGTGTGGCTTCTGGGTAATTGATCTGATTGCCCGTTACAAAGGTCACGAGTGTGGAGTGCGCTGTGTTGCCGTCAAAAATCATGCCGCTGCCATCAACAGGTGAATCAGGCGCTGGCGTGAACAAGTCAACAAAGAAACCAAAACCCTCAAGAGAACCCGCTGAAATGTTGTCTCGCAGCACATGCTTGCTCATACTGCGCCCCCAAAAGCCTGCAGCTCGGCTCTCACCCTGGGATGAATTGGCGAAGAAGGCATTGTTGATGGGGAAAGCAAAGTGCTTCTCCTCAGGCGTACGCACCAAGACGCTGAGATTGCGCGTCAACACGTTGCCTACTTCGTCGCCATCCTCGGCCCACACAAAGGCATGATTGGAGACGTCATAGGACACGTTCGAATCCACCAAGACTTGGCTGCTGGAATGCACCACTACAGCACGCTGGAAACTCACGTTGATGGAATTGGCAATCGCATAACTGCCTGCACGATCTCCCGCTTCATGCCAATGAATTGGATACCGCCCTGGCAATCCGCGCTGGCCCATGCGTTGCAGCTCTACCCCGGTCACTTGCGCATGCCCTCCTGCCATCACCATGATATGACCACCGAATGCAATCGCGTCGGAATCTGGCGCGCCGCGCACGATTAAATTGCGCGATAACAGGCCAATCGCGGGGCGCTGATCGAGTGTTTTGCCGTTGAAGGTTTGTAAGCTGCCATAGCGAGATTTGGCAAGAGCAGGGCTCACGTCAATTTGCTTTTGATTGACCGCAGTGATGGTGAGGACCTGTGCATCGCGCGGATCTATCGAGCCGGAAGCGATCACGATTTTGTCACCCACACGCCAGCTTGATGCATCGTCTTTTAAGGTAAGCCTTGTGCTGCCAGCTGCGGCGTTGGCATCCAGCTTTGTCCACGCGAGGCGGTTCTCCCCGTGTAGCTTCAACATGCCGCCAGCCAGCACGGCTAGATTTTTCGTGCCCATGCCCATCATGGTTTGTGTGATGTCATTGCCCCAAAGCTCAATCGCTGCTTTGCGAGAAAAAGGCTGCGCGTCGCTCCCCGCTTGCAAGGTGCCAGTGATCATCGTGAAGCGCGTGTTGAGCAGCACGCCATCCACATTGGAAAAATCTAAGCGGCCTTGGAGCCACAAGCCACCTAGCTTTGCTGTGGCGCTGGCCAGACTCACGCTGATGTTTTTTGGTATCGAGACAACATCGTTATCTGCCGGTAGCCGCTTCAGATTCCAAGTATCTGGATTGCTCCATAAACCATTGGCGGCAGCAATGATGGCGGGTGGGGCTTTGCTGGTGTCTAAAGAGGCTGCTGCTGCAAAGAGGGGGGATGTTGCTGGCGCATTGGTCAGGCCGGGCAGGCCAGTTAATGCGGGAAGATTGATGGCTGTTGTGCCAGGGTCTACAGGCGTTGTGCCAGGATCGCCAGGATTCGTTCCCGATCCAGGAGGTGTCGTAGCTCCTGTTGGTTGACTCACTGTGCCGGGCGCAGCAGCAGTAGAAGAGGCACCACCCCCTCCGCCGCAGGCTTGCAGGAGAACCACGCAAACACCTATCAATACAAGGTATCGAAGCCATTGTTTCCAAACAGTTTTTAGCATGATGTAAGACGTTGAAATTGTTTCAACGGGAATTTATCAGCACTGTTTAAAGTCGCGTGTTAGGGATTTGTATCTTATGTAGCTTGAGTTACTCGCGTTTTAAATTCAAAACTCATGGGTGGCGTTTATTCAGAGATTGGCTAACATTTTTCATTTCGAAATGAGCCATTCCGTACGAACTCGTAGGTCTACCAGCGGCTATTGCTCAAGATTGGTGCTGAGATTGCGATAGGCTCGCGCTTGATGGTTTGCCGTCAAAGCTGATTCGTCAGAAATGTGTGTCGCAGTTCATCTGCATTGCCTTAGCTCACAGCTTAGAGGCCTGCATAGGACGATGATGCACTGGCCTCCAAACTTGCGCTGCGGAGCGCCACAGATTGCACCAAGCTTGCGGGCATCATTGCCGGCGATGCTGAGCAACACAAAAGCCACTGGAGGCAACGGATCGTGGCGCTATTTGATTAAGCCCAGTTGACGCTCTTCAAAAACTACCTCTGTTTTGCTGTGTACGCTGCGTTTGCTGCAGATCTTTCCAGCATAGGTGAGCACCGTGGTTTGCCTAATATTGAGATAGCGCGCAAGCTCAGCATGGGTATAGGTGCGTGAGATGTATTGAAATTTTCATGCTCTCTGGCGGTGAACAGGCGGTTGTTGCCAGTATTTGAGGCGGATCATGCGATGGACGTGGCTAGATCTTGTAAAGAATCTGCGGCCTTCAAAGGCGCGGGTCATATGCGACGGTATTCTCTTCATTCATGGCCACCGTGTACAGCATATTGAGATGAGGTATGCGTTCTCTGTTTTAACGATGCTCAGGCGGTTTTATGAACGAGTACGGGTTCTGGCCAGCGGAGGATTCTTCGCGAAGTAACGCAAAAGACCTCTGAGGATGCTGTCTGCGAGTTGGTCTTGGTAGGCTTCATCCCTGAGCTTTTGCTCCTCCTCCGGATTGCTGATGAAGGCGGTTTCGATCAGCACGCTGGGGATATCGGGCGCTTTGAGCACAGCGAAGCCAGCTTGCTCGACGCGTGGCTTATGCAGTTTCGCGAAGCTGCCAATTTCACCAAGCACCTTGCTGCCCAGCTCCAAACTGTCGTTGATTTGGGCGGTGGTGCTCATATCGAGCAGAGCGCGCTGCACCTGAGCGTCTTTGGTTTGCACGCTGATACCGCCTACCGCATCGGCGCTGTTTTCTTTCTGCGCCATATAGCGTGCTGTAGCGCTGGATGCACCGCGCTGGCTGAGCGCAAACACGCTTGCGCCACGTGCAGTAGGCACAGTGAAGGCATCGGCATGGATGCTGATGAAAAGATCGGCCTGTACCCGCTGGGCTTTTTGTACGCGCACATGCAGAGGCACAAAGAAATCGCCATCACGCGTGAGGAAGGCGCGCATCGGATTGCCCTTGATGGTGCTGGCATTGATGCGCTCGCGCAGTTTGAGCGCGACTTTGAGCGTGATGTCTTTCTCACGCGTGCCAGCAGGGCCAATCGCGCCAGGATCTTCACCGCCGTGGCCGGGATCAAGCGCAATGATGATGAGGCGATCCGTGCTGCTTCTTACAGGGTTTTTAGAAGAATTATCAGGGTTCGCCGGCATAGAATCTGCGCGGGGCGCTACTGTTTTTGTAGTGCTGGGAGTGGTGGGCGCAGTTGAGCGATTCGATTGCTGAGCGATGAGATCGCCTAATGGATCAACAGCGCGGGGCGCTGTGGGATCACGTGGCGAAGGAGTAGCTGCCTTGGCTTTCTCTCTCTCTTTTTCTGCAATCAGTGCCTGCAGCGGATCAATCGCCTGCGTGGGATACAGATCAAACACGAGCCGGTGCTGATACGCCGCAATCGGCGGCAGATTAAACACTTGGGGCAGGGCGCTTTGCTTGAGATCAATCACGAGCCGCACCACGCCGGGCGCATTCTGGCCGACGCGGATGCCGCTGATGAACGGATCATCACTCTTCACGCTGCCCACCAGCTCTTTGAGCTGCGGAGAAAGCTCAATGCCTTCAATATCAATAGCCAAGCGCGGCGGGCTAGTGATGAAGCTTTGCTTGGCTTTCAGCAAGCCATCGCTCTCAATCGTGACCCGCGTGTAATCCTGAGCCGGCCAGACGCGGACTCCTAAAATAGTAGCGCCCCACGCAATATCTGTGCCGGCGAGGAGCAGGATGAGGCTTCCAAATTGCAATGTATCCCTGCGGGAGATGCTCATGCCAGCAGCTCCTGCCCGCGTAGCGTATACGCTATGGCCTTCACGCTGCGCGAATCATCGCCAATGGCTGTGATGTGCAGCGCCAAATCAGGCGCTGGCAACACGCCTTGCGCCTTCTCAGGCCATTCCACCAGTTTCAGGCCGGGGCTGGCGAGCAAATCGCGAAAGCCGGCTTCTTCAAACTCGCGCGGATTGGCAAAGCGATAGAGATCGAAATGCCAAATGTTCAACTCGCCTTGATCCGTCTCGACCGTGTAAGGCTCCACCACCGCATAGCTTGGGCTCTTGATGCGGCCTTGCACGCCTAAAGCGCGCAGCAGATGGCGCACAAAGCTCGTCTTTCCCGCACCTAGATCACCATGCAGCTCGATCAAAGCATTGCGCACAGCGGGCAGGGTGGCCAATTGCTCCGCGAAGGCCTGCGTGGCTGCCTCATCGGGCCAATTCAAAACAGTTTCTACAATCAAGGCATGCACGCCACTAGAGAGCCAATCAACACGCAGGAATTCCTGCAACGGCTGCGCAAATGGGGCGCAGAACTGGGATTGTCTCAAATCGGCGTGGCCACTTGTGATTTAAGCGATGCGGAGCCTGGCTTGCAGGCTTGGCTGGATGCTGGCTTTCATGGCAGCATGCATTACATGGCCTCGCACGGCATGAAGCGTGCGCGGCCTGCGGAGCTTGTGCCGGGCACGGTGAGTGTGATCACGGCACGGCTAGATTATTTGCCTGAGTCCATTTCCGTTCGCCCTGAGCTTGTCGAACGGCAGGAGGGCTTCGACCCTTCGACGAGCTCAGGACAGGCCAAGCTCAGCCCGAACGGGACGGGAGAAGTGAGTAGTTGGCAAACGATAGAGTTTTCTCGTTTGGAACGGCCAGCGGAGGGCATTGTTTCAGTCTACGCCAGAGGGCGCGATTACCATAAAGTTCTGCGCGCTCGTTTGCAAAAGTTAGCAGACCGGATTGCGCAAGAGATCGGCCCGTTTGGCCACCGCGTGTTCACCGATTCAGCGCCTGTGCTGGAAGCCGAGCTGGCTGCGCGCAGCGGCATTGGCTGGCGCGGCAAACACACGCTGATTCTGTCGCGCGAAGCAGGGAGTATGTTTTTCCTCGGCGAAATCTATGTGGATCTCGCGCTGCCCGCCACCGCGCCCGTAGCAGCGCATTGCGGCAGTTGCACCAGCTGCCTGGATGTGTGTCCTACGCAGGCTATTCTGGAGCCTTACTTGCTTGATGCACGGCGCTGCATCTCCTACTTGACGATTGAGCATGCCGGGCCAATCCCGTTAGAGCTGCGTCCCTTGATGGGTAACCGCATCTACGGTTGCGACGATTGCCAGCTCGTCTGCCCATGGAACAAGTTCGCGCAGCGCAGCGCATTGCCGGATTTTGATGAGCGAGCAGGGCTGACTGGCCAGCAGCTGGTGACGCTGTTTAGCTGGAGCGAAGAGGAATTTTTGCGCTACACCGAAGGCAGCGCAATACGCCGGATTGGGCATGAGAGATGGCAGCGCAATATTGCAGTGGCGATGGGGAATGCTTTGCGCAATTCTTCGCTCTCGAATAGCGACAAAGCAGCAATCCGGCAAATCTTAGATGAAAAAAAGCCCAGTGCGAGCGCTCTTGTGGAAGAGCATATCGACTGGGCTTTGTTGACTTAAGCTCAGGCTTACTCGATCTTCGCCTTATCCCGCAAACCCTTCTGGTAAGCCTGCAGCTTCTGCTGAGTCAGCTGCTGAGAGATTTGAGGTTTCACTTGATCAAAAGGAGGCAATTGCGTTTCACGCACGTCGTCTACGCGGATGATGTGGAAGCCGAATTGGCTTTTGACTGGCGTATCCGTGAATTTGCCCTTAGCGAGTTTGACCATCGCATCAGAAAACTCTTTCACATAGCTGCCAGGAGCGGCCCAATCCAGATCGCCGCCGTTGGCGCCTGAGCCTGGATCTTTGGAGATTTTCTTGGCGAGATCTTCAAACTTTGCGCCTTTTTTCAAGTCTGCGATGGCCTTGGTGGCTTCAGCTTCTTTTTCCACCAAGATGTGGCGGGCGCGGTATTCTTTGCCGCCATTGGCTGCCGCGAATTTGTCGTATTCGGCCTTGATTTCAGCGTCCGTGACTGGATTTTTCTTTTGGTAATCCGCAAACAAAGCGCGGATCAGCACGACTTGACGGGCTTGCTCCATTTGATTCTTGTAATCATCGCTGGCATCTAAACCCACTTTTTGAGCTTCTTGCATCCACACTTCGCGGTTGATCACTTCTTCTTTGATTTGCGCTTGTACATCGGGCGGCACGGGGCGGCCAGGTTGCTGCGCGGTGACTTGGCTGATCAGTGCTTCCACGCGGCTGGTAGGCACAGGCTTGCCGTTGACGATGGCGACGTTTTGCGCCCAAACAGCAGACGTGGCCAAAAGACTCAGAGCAATGGCGGTTAACTTCAACTTCATGGTTTCTTCCTATCAAAAATTACTTCACAACTTCAATGGCTAAGGCATGCAGGCCTCGGTCGATAAAACCTTGGCACGCATCATACACAAGCCGATGCGCTGCCACTCTGTTGACGCCTGCAAACTGCGGCGAGGAGATACGCACACGCAAATGCGTACCAAAAGTCGCACCGTCTGGGTTGCCAGAATGCCCCGCATGCGCTGCAGATTCATCCAGCACTTCGAGGCGCGTGGCCTGCAATTGTTCCTGCAAATGGCGCTGCACTTCCTCGGCCGTTGCAATCATTCTTCTTCTTTCGGCAGATGCTTCGCAATGTAAAAGCCTTGCGCCACCAGAAACACAATCGGAAAGGCATAGCCCCAGAGCTTGAAATTCACCCACTGATCGGTGGTGTAGAAGTACGCGACAAAAGCGTTGACCGCCGCCATAAAGAAGGTGTAGGCCACCCAAGCCACCGTGAGATTGCGCCACACCTGCTCAGGCAAGGTGAGCGCATTGCCGAGCATCATGCGCAGGAAATTCTTGCGAAAGCCCCACAGGCCAATGGCGAGCGCCAAGCCCATGGCGGTGTAGAGCACCGTTGGCTTGATCTTGATAAAGCGCTCGTCATGCAGCATCAGCGTGAGTGCGCCAAAGCCAAGCACGAGGCCGAGCGTGACTTTATGAATCATCTGTAGCTTGCCTTCAAGCTTGTAAAGAATCGCCATCTGCACCACCGTGGCAGCCATGATCACACCGGTGGCCACATAAATGTCGTACATCTTGTACGCGCCGAAGAAGAGCAGAATCGGCAGGAAATCGAGAAGTTGCTTCATTTTTTAGATCAAAAGGGGCATTTTCCGGCGCAGAATGTGCGGAAGCCGCTATCAATTATATAGTAGGCCGAAAAGCCAAAGAGGCTGAATTCATGCAGTAGCGCAAGCCCGTGGGCGCTGGCCCGTCTTCAAACACGTGGCCCAAATGTGCGCCGCAATCCGAGCAATGCACTTCTGTGCGCGTGCTCCAGAAGCCTTTGTCGACTTTTACGCCGACCGCTTCTTTGGTCAAAGGATCATAAAACGAAGGCCAGCCTGTGCCGCTGTCGTATTTGGTCTTGGAGGCGAAGAGCTCTTTGCCACAGCAAATGCATTCGTAAATGCCTTCGGCCTTGTTGTCAGCGTATTTGCCAGTGAACGCTCTTTCCGTGGCTTCATGTCGGGTCACGTCAAAAGCCAAGGGCTCTGCGCCTTTTTGTTTGAGCTCAGCGCGCCACTGGTCGTCGGATTTTTGGATTTTGTAGGTGGTCATGGTGTGTAATCTTTAAAGTCAAGACGAACAATAAATTTCAATCGTAGAGGCCCAGTCTGGGGGGAAAGTTGCATACGCTTCCATCCCTGCCACCTCGGTAAATGGTGATTCGAGCAGCTTTTGCAAGCTGTCCAGCTCACTGAAATCCTTGAGCTTCGCCGCGCGAATCGCTTGCTCGCCCAGGTGATTTCGCAGCACATAGACAGGATTAGTTTTTAGCATCAAATCGGCGTTTGGCCGGCAAGAAATATGCGCGGAGCGCTCTTGAAATGATAGTAGCCATGCGTCGAAAGATGCTCTATCGAGGAACATATCCCGCGCTGATTCGAACTGGTTGGAGGCGATCGCATGACTAAAGCGCCGCCAGAAAATCGTGTAATCCACCTTGCCTGCAGCTAGCAGCTTCAAAATGCCTTCAATCACCGCTTTTGAGCCTTCAGTAGCCGGCGCATCAGGCAGCCCTAGCTTTGCGCTCATCCGAGCATGCAGCTCAGCGGGGAAGATGGTTTTGTAGGACTCTAGCGCTGCTACGGCTAAATCGGGCTCGCCATCGGGCGAAATCAATGGCAGCAGAGCTTGGCCCAAGCAAAAGAGATTCCAGTAAGCGATGTTGGGCTGCTTGTTGTACGCGTAGCGCCCTCGGTCGTCGCTGTGGTTGCAAATGTGATTCGGGTCAAACGCATCAAGAAACTGAAACGGCCCGTAATCCATCGTGAGCCCTAGGATGCTCATGTTGTCGGTATTCATCACGCCATGGCAAAAGCCCACGGCCTGCCACTGAGCGATCATCTTCGCCGTGCGCTCGCTCACGGCTTCTAGCAGCGCAGCGTAAGGGTTCGCAGCATCTTTGCAAGTGGGATAAAAGCGCTCGATCACGTAATCGGCGAGCTTGCGTAGCTCATCCGTCATCCCGTTGTACGCAAAATGCTCAAAATGCCCAAAGCGAATGAAGCTCGGCGCAACGCGAGTCACCACGGCCGCCGTCTCAATCTCTTCCCGCCGAATCGGCGCATCCGAGCCCGTCACGCACAGCGCCCGCGTGGTGGGAATTCCCAAGCCATGCATCGCTTCCGAGCAAAGAAACTCCCGAATCGAGCTGCGCAGCACCGCCCGCCCATCCCCCATCCGCGAATAAGGCGTACGCCCCGCGCCCTTGAGCTGAATCTCCTGCGGCTGGCCTTGAGCATCACGCATCTCACCCAGCAGCAAAGCCCGCCCATCACCCAGCTGCCCCGCCCATTGCCCAAACTGATGCCCGCTATAAACCGATGCCAGCGGCTGGCTGCCGGGAAGCAGGGCGTTACCCGTCAAAGCTTGCAAAGCTTCATTGTTCACTAACCAGTTTTCCTCAAGACCCAGCGCCTTGGCAACAGAGCGGCTTTGCCCAACTACGTAAGGCGACGGCAGGGGCTGAGCGTTGAGGCGGGTGTAAAAACTGACGCCGAGTTGGGCGAAACTTTGGTGGTCTGGAGTAAATCGCATGTCATATTGTCCCAGAGGTAGAGAGGCACGCATGAATCTGTGAAATTTGCGGTCATACAATCCAAGTAATCTATGAAAAGTATTGCAATCATTCTTTGTGGCGGCTCTGGTTCGAGGCTTTGGCCGCTTTCCGTGGAGGCCAAGCCTAAGCAATTCCATGCCATTTTTGATGAAAACTCGCTGTTTGCGAGCACCATTAAGCGCGCCGATCTGCTCGATGATGTGGAAGCCATTGTCGTGGTGGCCAGTAACGAACACAAAGAATCTCTTGCAAAGCATGCCGAGGCATACACAGATAAGCCTTTGCATTATTTGCTGGAGCCGATTGCACGCAACACTGCAGCAGCTATTGCATGCGCTGCGCAGTATGTGTTTCAGCAGATGAGGCAGACAGAGCCCACTTGCTTGCTGGTGATGCCATCTGACCACTACATTCCCGATCAATCTGCATTTAATGCTTCAATCAAGCAGGCCATTGATGGAGCGGCTCACAACTACATCACAACGATTGGCGTGCCGCCCTCCAAGCCTGCGATCGGCTATGGCTACATCCAGCAAGGCGACATCATTGCAGAGACCAGTTGCCGCGTTGTGACACGATTTGTAGAGAAACCGCAGCTTGCTATTGCAAAGCAACTCATTGCAGATCCGCAATATGTGTGGAACAGCGGTATTTTTGTATTGCAAGTAGCCACTCTTGTCGCTGAAATGAAAAAATATCAGCCAGAGATAGCCTCTTGCAGCGAATGGGCCGTAAAAAATGGGAAGCTGTCGCAGCCATATTTCGCTCTCGACAAACAGGCTCTGCAGGCTTGCCCTTCAGTGAGTTTTGACTATGCTGTTTTAGAAAGAAGCTCCAACATTGCGGTAGCGCAAATGCAAGGCGCTTGGAGCGATGTGGGTTCGTGGGATGCAATCTCAGAATTGGAAGCAGAGTCGGGCAAAAGTGTGCAGGCTCACCCAGTGAAGCTCCATCAAGCGAATCGCAATTACGTGAAAACGAATAAAAAAGTTGTGTTGATTGGCGTGGAAGATCTGATCGTCGTGGAGACTGAAGAAGGTATTCTCGTTTGCAAAAAAGGGCTGTCTGAGTTGATGAAGCAAGCGCTGAGCTAATTTTCACAAGACTTTAGCGGCTTGGGCGCCATGAGATCTGCGTGAAATGCTATCGATATAGTAAAAGTATGTCCCAACTGTAAGATAGCACACATGCCAAAAATAGATCGACTTTATCGCTGCATTGCCCTCATGGCGCTTTTGATGGCGTTAACTGATATCAAAGCGCAAAGCATTGATTTCAGCAAGTTTCCGTTTATCCCGCGCACGCCGCCCATGAGCTTGGCGGATCTGGTTTGGCCTGAGAAAGCGCAGCCAGCGGCTGAGTTGAAAGATCATCAAATGGGGCTTTATGTGCCCACTGGCGCGGGGCCTTTTCCTGCTGTGGTGTTGTCTCCAACATGCGGTGGTGTCGGGGCGCACATGAAAGAGTGGGCGCGCTTCATGCTTGATGCGGGTTACGCCGTGTTGATTCTTGACCACATGACTCAGCGGCAAGCCGGCAACATCTGTGGCAAGCGCTCAGATCTGCATTTTTGGCAAGGCACCAAGGATGCGTATGCCGCGCTGGATTACTTGGCGACCGTGCCATCGATTGATGCAAAGAAAGTCTCCCTTGTCGGGTTTTCGTGGGGTGGGGCGGTAGCCTATTTTTTGGCCTCCAAATCTATGGCATCAGACAGTAGCATGCGCAGCAAAAGCAGGCTGCGCTACGCAGCGACCGTGGGCGTCTATCCAGTTTGCCATCACTGGGCTTGGGGCTCAATTCCTGAGATTGCATTCATCCGCCCAGATGTAGATCGCCCAGTACTGAGTCTGATGGCGCAACTGGATCACGAGGAGCCTACTGCGCACTGCGAAAAGATGCTTCAAATGCTCCAATCAGCTGGTCAGCCTGTGCAATGGCAGGTCTACGTCGATACGACTCATGCATGGGATCGACCTGAGGTCAATGGCAGACGATCCAAAGCACCTTGGATGCCCAATGACGGTCAGTTTATTTACAGCGAAGCGATGACACGCAGGTCCATGGCAGACACATTGGATTTTTTAAAACAGCATTTGAAATGAGATTTTTTAAGCCTTTAGCCCACTCGCCGGCATAGAATTTGCGCGATGCGCTACTTAATTGATAGCAATCGGAGTGGTGAGCACTTCACTGCAAAACGCCATTGAAATACTTCACCACAAGGGTCTCATCCCCCGGGTAGTTGTCAGGTTGCACCGGCGTGAGTTGCGCCAAGATGCAGAGCCATTTCTCGCCAACGCGCACATAGGTGTCGGTGTAGCAAGTCATGCCAATTGTTTCCACCCCATTGATCACGCGAATCCAGCGATTTGTTGCGCCCACCAGCGCTGTGTCGCCCACCACGTTGATGCGCTGATCGCGCATATCCCAGTAGGTGATGACTTTCGGGTCGAAGCCTGTTGCCCAGTATTTCAAATATGTGCCGCGGTCAATGTGATTACCAGCGCTGTAAATCGCTCGGAAATCGGGATGCAGGATCGCGTCATGCGAGGGCACATCGTTGGTGACGAAGTTGTGGATGAAGCGCTTGTTGAGAGCGGCGAGGGTTTGGAGATCGGCAGATTGGGTTGTCATGGCTTGGCCTCGGGTTATCTGAGTATTTTGCGCTTCCCAACCTAGGTTGTGTATCACTCAGGTGACCGGAAAATCGTAGATGACCTAGGGGCAATCCGCATCCAATTGCATCGCGGATTACGTGATACTCGGAGCATTCTTTAGGAGACCCCCATGTTAGGTTTGATGCAGTCGCAGCCCTTGTTGATTTCGAGTTTGATTGAGTTCGCGGATCGCCACCATTCGGATGGGGAGATCATCTCTCGCCGGGTGGAAGGCGACATTCATCGCTACACATGGAGTGACGTGGCCAAGCGCTCGCGGCAGGTGGCGAATGCTTTGGATGGCATGAAGCTCGCGTTCTCAGACCGGGTGGCGACGCTGGCTTGGAATGGGTATCGGCATTTGGAGCTGTATTTCGGCGTGAGCGGCTCGGGGCGTGTGTTGCACACGATCAATCCGCGCTTGCATCCGGATCAGGTGGTGTGGATTGCCAATCATGCGGAAGATCAAATCCTCTGTTTTGACATGAGCTTTTTGCCGATTGTGCAGGCGGTGCATGCGCGTTGCAGCACGATCAAGCAGTTTGTGGCGATGTGTGATGCGGATAAATTGCCTGCGGATAGTGGCATTCCCAATTTGATCAGCTACGAGGCTTGGATTGGCAAGCAGTCTACCCAGTATTCTTGGCCTCAGTTTGACGAAAACAGTGCTTCTAGCATGTGCTACACGAGCGGCACGACCGGCAACCCCAAAGCCGCGCTGTACTCCCATCGCTCCACCACGCTGCATGCTTACGCGGCGGCGCTGCCGGATGTGATGGGCTTGTCTGCGCGAGATAGCGTGCTCCCTGTCGTACCGATGTTTCACGTCAACGCTTGGGGCATTCCGTATAGCGCAGCGCTCACGGGCTGCAAGCTGGTGTTTCCCGGCCCGGCGATGGATGGCAAATCGATTTACGAGTTGATTGAGGCTGAGAAGGTGAGCTATGCGGCGGGCGTGCCTACCGTGTGGCAAATGATGCTGGGGCATATGAAGCCTGCGGGCTTGAAATTCTCTACCTTGAAGCGCACAGTGATTGGTGGCAGCGCTTGCCCGCCTGCGATGATTCATGCCTTCCAAGAAGACTATGGCGTGGAGGTGCTGCATGCGTGGGGCATGACGGAAATGTCGCCACTTGGCACGTTAAATACCCTAAAGAACAAGCAGCTGGGCCTGCCGCAAGACGAGCAAATGAAGATCCGCTTGAAGCAGGGTCGCGCGATTTATGGTGTGGATATGAAAATCGTCGATGCCGATGGCAAAGAGCTGCCTTGGGATGGCAAGACCTATGGCGATCTGCTCGTCAAAGGCCCATGGATCGTGAAGGAATACTTCAAAGGCGAGGGCGGTGATCCTTTGAAGTACGACGAGGCTGGCGCGGGCTGGTTTCCCACCGGCGATGTGGCCACGATTGATGAGAGCGGCTTCATGCAAATCACCGATCGCAGCAAAGACGTGATCAAAAGCGGCGGCGAGTGGATCAGCTCGATTGATGTAGAAAACATCGCGATGGCGCATCCGGCGATTGCCATGGCTGCTTGCGTGGGCATGCCGCATCCGAAATGGGACGAGCGGCCGATCATCGCCGTGGTGAAAAAGCCGGGCATGGAGGTGAGCCGCGATGAGTTGATCAAGTTCTACGACGGGAAGACGGCTAAATGGCAGATTCCGGATGACGTGGTCTTCGTTGACGCCATCCCGCTAGGCGCGACCGGCAAGATGCAGAAGATGAAGCTGCGCGAACAGCTCAAGGATTACAAGCTGCCCACTGCATAAGTTGTCGAGCTTGGCGTTCAGTCACATTCGCGATAGCCACATACGTGCAAGGGGCAAGCATGCGGGCAATCCCCTAGCGTGATTTCGAGTCGCGTCCGTTAATCTCTTACCATTGTTTTTTCTTGGAGACACCACATGAATTTCGCTTTCAAAACTCTCGCGCTCAGCGTTGCTTTCGCGTGCTCTGGCGTTGTATTCGCGCAAACGCCTGCTAAGCCTGCTGCTCCCGCCAAGGCGGCTCCTGCCAAGGCAGCCCCCGCAGCCGCTGGCCCCTTGGCTGGCCAAGTGGTGAAGATCGCTCACATTGATCCTTTCTCAGGCCCCTTCGCCAACGTTGGCACCAACCAGCTCAAGAGCTGGCAATTTGTGGCTGAGCGCTTTGCAGGCAGCAAGAATCCTGCCGGTGTGACCTTCGAGGTCGCTCCGTTTGACAACAAAGGCTCCCCACAGGAAAGCCTGAACGCGCTGAAGGCCGCGATTGACCAAGGCTATCGCTACGTAACCCAAGGTAATGGTTCAGGTGCTGCTGCAGCGATCATTGATGCCGTCAACAAGCACAACGAACGCAATCCTGGTAAAGAAGTGGTTTACATCAACTACGCTGCTGTGGACCCAGCGCTCACCAACGAGCGTTGCAGCTTCTGGCATTTCCGTTTGGACGCAGACACTTCCATGAAGATGGAAGGCCTGACCAGCTACATGAAAGACCAACCTAAGGTCAAGAACGTGTATCTCATCAACCAGAACTACTCCCATGGTCAGCAAGTGGCTAAATTCTTCAAAGAAGGCTTGGCTCGCAAGCGCCCTGATGTGAAGATTGCTGGCGAAGAGCTGCACCCACTGGGTCAAGTGAAAGATTTTGCACCCTACGTGGCCAAGATCAAAGCCTCCGGCGCCGATACCATCGTCACTGGCAACTGGGGCACGGATATGACCTTGCTCGTGAAGGCTCTGAACGATGCCGGCATGAATATCCCGCTGTACGCTTACTACGCTGGAGTCACGGGTACGCCTACCGCTTTGGCACAAGGCAAAGACATGAACGTGAGCCAAGTGGCGATTTCTCACTCCAACTACACGGGTGATCTGGCCAACTTGCGCAACGATTTCAAGAAGAAATTCAACGACGATTACTATACCTTCCAAACCTACAACGGTATCGCGATGCTGGCGCAAGGTATGGCTAATGCCAAGAGCACAGATCCTGTGAAAGTTGCTCGCGCGATGGAAGGCATGACCTTCAAGGGCTTCGCCGGTGAAGTGCAAATGCGCAAGACGGATCACCAGCTCCAGCAGCCGATGTTCATCAGCAAATGGACGAAGGCTGACGCGAAGAACCCTTACAGCGAAGAAAATACCGGCTTTAACTTTGCCGTGGTGAAGCAGATGGACGCGTATGTGTCTTCTACACCAACGTCTTGCCAAATGCAGCGTCCTTGATCGTAGGGTGGGCTTTGTTAGGCTCTAGCCTCTGCAGGGCCACCTGAAGAAAAGCCGGGCTTGCCCGGCTTTTTCGTCACATATTCGCTAAGACATGCATTAAGCTAAGACACGAACAAAAATAGGAGACGCATGGAGTTCATCACCATATCCATCCTCAACGGCTTGAGCTACGGGCTCTTGCTGTTTATGCTGAGCTCGGGGCTCACGCTGATTTTCAGCATGATGGGCGTGCTCAACTTTGCGCACGCCTCTTTTTATATGCTCGGCGCGTATTTCGGCTACACCGTGAGCCAGTTCGTCGGCTTCGTGCCAGCGCTGTTCATTGCGCCTTTAATGGTGGCGATTTTGGGCGGTGTGTTTGAGCGCGTTTGCCTGCGCAAGGTACACGGCTTTGGGCATGTGCCTGAGCTGCTGATGACTTTTGGCTTGAGCTATTTGATCCTGGAAATCGTACAGCTGATCTGGGGACGTGGTGCGATGGATTACCGCAAGCCCGCGTGGCTCGATGGCCCGATCATGCAAGTGTTTGGCACAGACTTTCCTAAATACCGCACCTTCATGATGGTGGTTGCCATCATGATGCTTGGCTCGATTTTCCTGCTCCTCAAAAAGACGCGTATTGGCTTGGTGATCCAAGCTGCGCTCACTCATCCGCAAACCGTAGAGGCGCTTGGGCATAACGTGCCCATGGTGTTCACCGGCGTGTTTGCCGGAGGCGCAGCACTGGCGGGCTTGGCGGGTGCGGTCGGTGGCGCGCAATTCGTCACTGAGCCTGCGATGGCAACTGCGGTAGGGTCAATCATCTTCGTGGTCGTCGTGGTCGGCGGCATGGGTTCATTACCGGGGGCGTTTGTCGCCAGTGTGCTGATCGGCCTGCTGGATGCATTTGCTGTCGGTAGTAATCAGTCTCTGGCAGATGGTTTGCGCTTCTTTGGCGCGACGGTGAATGAAGCGACCTTCGGCTGGGTGGTTTTGAAAGTCAAGATTTCTCAGGTCGCTGCGATCTTGCCTTATCTGCTGCTGGTGTTGATTCTCATCTTCCGACCCAAGGGTCTCATGGGTTCAAGGGAGGGTTGATCATGGCAAAAAACTACTACGAATTCAAACCCATCAACATGGGGCGCTGGATCATCTGGAGTCTGTTCAGCCTCGTGATCATCGTTGCACCGATGCTGTTTACCAGCTCGCTCTCGCACACCATGCTGAGCCAAATGGGTATCGCGATCATCGTTTGCCTGAGCTACAACATGCTGCTCGGCCAAGGAGGCATGCTGAGTTTCGGCCATGCGGTGTATGCCGGCTTGGGCTCATTTCTTGCGATTCATACACTCAATCTCGTTAGCAAGGGCAGTGTGTCGCTGCCTGTGAGTTTGGTGCCGATCGTCGGTGGCTTGGCTGGCTTATTCTTTGCTGCGCTGCTCGGTTGGGTGACCACGAAGAAAGCAGGCACACCTTTCGCCATGATCACTTTGGGCATTGGTGAATTGGTTTGGGCCATGTCGCTTATGTTCCCCGAGTTCTTTGGTGGCGAAGGCGGTGTGAGCGGCAATCGCGTGGCGGGCATGAAGCCAGAAATCTTCGGCATGAAGCTCACTTATGGCCCGCAGATCCAGCTGTATTACTTGATTGCGCTTTACACCATCGTTTGTACAGCCTTGATGTTTGCCTTCACGCGCACGCCGCTGGGCCGCATGCTGAACGCTGTGCGAGACAATCCCGAGCGCGTGGAATTCGTCGGCTACGACACGCAAAAAGTGCGCTACATCGCCTTCATCATCGCAGGCTTCTTCGCCGGTGTGTCTGGAGGTTTGGCAGCGCTAAATTTTGAGATTGTGACGAGCGAGACGGTGAGCGGCTACCGCTCTGGCGCGTATTTGCTCTTCACCTTCTTAGGCGGCGCCACATTCTTCTTTGGCGCCATCATCGGCGGCATTTTGATGGTGCTGGCCTTTGTTTTGCTCTCCGAGCTCACCAAGGCTTGGCTGCTGTATCTCGGCCTCGTCTTCCTCTTCATGGTGATGTATGCGCCGGGCGGCATCGCCTCGCTGATCATGATGAATCTGCGCGTGGCTGCTTTTGGCTTCTTGCGAAAGCTTTGGGTGAGTTATCTTGGCTTGGCCATCACAGGTTTGATTGCCTTGCTTGGCGCAGGTGCGATGATTGAGATGGTGTATCACCTCCAGCTCAATTCTGCGATGGGGCCGCAGCTGGAGTTCATGAAGATTCCGCTTAACGCCAAAGGCCTCAACAGTTGGTTTGGCGCTGGCTTTGTGATGCTCACGGGCTTTGGTTTGTTTGAACTGACGCGCAGGCATTTCAAGCATCAGTGGAGTGAGATCCAAGAAGATATTCAGAAAGAAATCAAGCGCCGGGAGGCCGCGCTATGAGCCATATCCTCGAACTCAAAGACCTGCGCAAAAGCTTCGGTAAAA
>JAAFJC010000018.1 GCA_013297925.1 Comamonadaceae bacterium | reverse complement strand
AGAAACTACCCAGGTGTGGGTGAAGAAGGTGCGCTTCGGATTGCAGTATTTAGCACGCACACCGATGCCATGATTGATCGTTTGCTTGGAGAAATGGCCTCGCTGCTCTGATTTTGGCTTTTCTTTTCGGCCTTACCTCAGCTGCATCATCTCCAACAATTCTTGTGCGGAGCCAAAGCATAGTGTCCACCCTAGGGTTCCGTGACCCAAGTTCAAGTACAGGCCGCTCACCGGTCCTGCCCTTATGATAGGTTTTGAGGATGGCGTGCACGGCCTGCCTCCTGTCCAAGGTGTAAGGTCAACATCTGCGCCGTGCTCAAAGCTGGCGCCAAACGCATCCACCGCTGCTTGACGAAAAGTAGCAAACCGAGCAGGATCAAAACGGTATTTCATCCGCCCAATATCGGCTAAACCAGCGGCTCTCACCTCATCCCCTACACGCGCGAATACGATCTTCCGCTTCAAATCTGTGATCGACACTCGCATCGCTTTCAAACATGCTCGTCCTGTCAGGGAGTATCCCTGAACTGGCCAAAGCGCTCCCCACGGACGCTGCCAAGGGCTTAGTAAATCCAATGCACCGCCTGTTGCGAGAATAACTTGATCGAACGATTTGCAGCCCAGTCCATCTATTTCCAATCCAGTAACCTTCCCACGGTTGCAGATCAGTCGGTTGACTTCGTGGCCGAAATTTGTATCCAAGCCATATTGATTGCGCATGACATCGACTAAAGCGCGGCAAAACAAATCAGGCCGACCCGCCGCGTCGTGTGGGCTATAGACTACACACGAGATGGGATCGGGATACATTTCCAACGCTGGCTCAATGCGTGTAGCTTCCTCGCGACTGAGCAGTTCTTGCGCAAGACCCATACTTGCCTTCAATTCACGGATGCTGCGGCCAGCCATCACGTCAGCATCTTTCTCGTGGAGGATCATCTTGCCAGATGACACATAGTCGAAGTTCAACTCAACATGGCTCATGAGTTCGGCAAGTATGTCGCGGCTTTTGATTGCCATGCTCAGCAAGTAACGGGTATTGGCCTCAAAGCGCGACGACGTCGACTCTCGCAGAAAGCGCAAACCCCAAATCCAATACTCAATATCCAATTGCGCACGAATTTGAAATGCTGGGTCTGTATCAAGAAGAATAGCCGGCAACTTTTTGCGTATGGCTGGGGAAGCCAAAGCGTCAGAGTACGCAAAACTTAGTTGCGCTCCGTTCGCCTCACTCACACCCTCCGCAGCGCGCTTGAACCGATCAATCAAGGTGACCTGGTGACCCGCTCTCAGCAATAACCACGCCGTCGCGACACCTACAACACCCGCCCCTACTACTGCAATTCGTGACATATCCTGCTCTGACTACGCGTCAGACCCAGTAACTGCCAGGCTCGCAACACGCACGCGACGCGAGCCATGCTCTGAGCAAGATGCCACGAACCGGAACCAGAGCTGCCGATCAAGATCCGTCAAAAGATACTCTGGGTGCCATTGAACACCCAGACAGAAGCCATCGACGATTCCTTCAATGGCTTCCACGACACCATCATCGGCTATAGCGGCAACCCGGTATTGCCCCCCAGGCTTCAAAGTGTGCCGGTGCAAACTGTTCACCGGCACGCGTATTTTCTCAGTCCATGACGCCAGCGTGCTACCTTCGATGAGCGTCACATCATGTGCCAATACGTCTGCGACTGCAGATGGAATATGCGGCGTCACTTTTGCCAAGAGGGCGGGATCGTCACGCACGATGCGACCTCCCAGATGCTCGCCGATCAGTTGCATGCCATGGCAAATTCCCAGCAAAGGCAATCGCGCGTCCAGACACTGAGCAACGAGCCGGCGCTCAAAATCCACTCTCTGCGCAAGTACATCGACGCCCGGTGCAGAACCTGTGATCACAACGCCATCTGCCAAACGCAGCGCGTCATCTAATCCATCTGGAACGCAGGGCAGAACCAGCGGCATGGCACCAGCTTGACACAGGGCTTTCACGTAGTTTGCTTGCAGTCGGTACTCTTGATTATTTTCACCCCCCCCTTTTTCATTGAAATCAGAAGTGAGCAAAACAATAGGTCGCTTAGGATGCGTCATTTTCCAAAAATACAGAGTTATTGCATGACCAAATGGCCAGGGCTCACTTCGAGATAGTGCCGCTGAGAAGGTACAAAGCCTTTCGCACGAAATGGGCTCTTGATCTCTTCCACATCTTGGCTGCGGCGCAGATTTCGCCTTGCTGGATCGGGCACTGGAACAGCGGCAATCAACTTTCGCGTGTATGGATGCTGGGGCGACTCGAAAATGGAGCGACGAGGGCCGATTTCTACAATTTCTCCCATGTACATCACCGCAACCCGATGGCTCACCCGCTCTACCACTGCCATGTCGTGGCTGATGAACAAGTAGGCCAGCCCAAAGCTTTGCTGAAGCTCCATCAGTAAGTTGCAAACCTGAGCCTTGATGGATACGTCAAGCGCTGATACAGCTTCATCAGCAATGATGATTTTCGGATCAAGCATCAATGCACGTGCTATGCAAATGCGTTGCCGTTGTCCTCCAGAAAATTCATGAGGCAAGCGTTCCATCATCGAGCTGGATAAACCCACACGCTCCAGCAATGAAGATGCTTTAGCGCGCGCCTGTTCAGCGCTGCCCATCTTTTGTTCAATGAATGGCTCAGCCAAAGCGGTGCCAATTGCAACCCGAGGATTCAAACTCGCGAAAGGATCCTGAAAAATCATTTGAATATTGCGCCTAGCTTTGCGTAACTCAGACTCACTGAGCTTGTGCAAAGCTACCGCATCTACGTTGACTTCGCCATCATCGGGCTGTGTCAAACGCAAAATGGATCGACCTGTCGTCGACTTACCGCAGCCCGATTCCCCGACCAGGGAGAGCGTCTCGCCAGCTTGCAGATTGAACGACACATTCTCAACGGCATGCACCGCGCCGGCCACCCGCGCCAGCATTCCGCCGCGCACTGGAAAGCGTGTGCGCAAGCCTTTGACATCCATCACAGGCTCTGCCCCCACTCGCGCCGCTGGCACTGCAATCTCCTCGCCCACCAAGCCCGTATCCCGGTCGATCAATCCGAAGGTCGCCGGCGTGTCTCTGCCAGCCATCGAGCCTAGTTTGGGCACTGCAGAAAGCAAAGCGCGCGTATAGGGATGTTTTCCACGAGTGAACACCTCTTCGGTGGTCCCTTCCTCAACCTTGTCGCCACGCAGCATGACCAAGGTTCGGTCAGACACCTCTGCGACCACGCCCATATCGTGAGTGATAAACAAAACCGCCATACCAGTTTCAGCTTGAAGCTCCTTGATCAAATCAAGCACTTGGCCTTGAATCGTGACATCTAATGCCGTCGTCGGCTCATCTGCAATCAGAAGCTTGGGCCGCGCGGCAAGAGCCATGGCGATCATGACGCGTTGGCGCTGGCCACCAGAGAGCTTGTGCGGGTAAACGTCGTATCTCTCACTCGCGTTGGGGATTCGTACTTTCTCGAATAGCTCAACCACTTCGCGTCGGGCCTGACGCGCTGGGAGACCAAGATGACATTTCAGCACCTCGGCAACCTGATCGCCAATGGTCATCATCGGATTGAGTGAGGTCATGGGTTCTTGAAAAATCATCGCCACCTCTGCCCCGCGCACCTTGCGCATGTCAGCCTCTGGCAAGGTCATCAATTCCTTCCCGGCCAGTTTGACAGAGCCTTCGATTCGACTGGTTCTTTGCGCAAGCAAGCGCATGGCCGAGAGTGACGTGACACTTTTCCCTGAGCCGCTTTCACCCACGATAGCCAAGGTCTCGCCAGCCTGAATATCAAAGCTCAAGTCGCGAACCACCGCATTCCACGGCGACCAGATATCAGCCCGAAACGATGTGGTGAGCTGACGAACACTGAGTACTGGATGTGTCATCGCAAGAATTCCTTTACAGATTAGCCGCTTCAGCCACGACGGGCTGCGCGGGGGTCCAACCAGTCGCGCAAACCATCACCAAAAAGATTGACAGAAAGGACAACCAGCGCCAGCGCGATACCAGGCGCAAAGACAGTCCACGGTGCACGAGGCAAATACTGACGCGACTGAGCAATCATGCTGCCCCAGGTCGGTGTCTCTGGCGGCACGCCAGCACCCAAAAACGATAATGCGGACTCCACGATGATCGCCGCCGCGCAGATATAGGTTGCCTGCACGATCAAGGGCGCCATGGTGGAAGGCAAGATATGCCTGCCAAGAATCACATGCAGGCGAGTACCGCCGGCGCGTGCCGCTTCAACGTACGGCGCCTCACGAACCGACAGTACAACAGACCTCACCAAGCGCACGACGCGCGGAATCTCAGGCAACACAATCGCCAAAATCACAATGCTGACCGAAGCGCCCATGAGTGCAACCAGCGCAATCGCCAAAAGAATCGCAGGAATGGCCATCATTCCATCCATCAGCCGCGTGACGACGGCATCCACCTGGCGGAAATAGCCTGCCAACAAGCCCAGGACTGTGCCGATCAATATCGACACCACAGCCACAAAGATGCCAACTTGGAGCGATACCCGGGCGCCATAGATCACTCTTGCAAACACATCTCGCCCTAAGTGATCAGTGCCTAACCAAAACTCTAACGAAGGCGCTTTTAATCGATTGATCGGATTGATCGTCTGAGGGTCTCCTGCGAACCACGGTGCGGCAAGTGCAGCTAAAACCATCAGCAATAGCAATCCGCCGCCTACAACCATCGTCGGGTTGCGTCGCATGAAAAGCCAGGCTGACCACTTGCTTGGCTGAGCAAGACCCGCGTTCGCCGGAGAATTCACTGCTGAAGTCATTTTGATCACCCTTGTTTTTTTAGTAGCGAATACGGGGATCAATCAGCGTGTACGACAGATCGGTCGCGAGATTGAGCAGCACATAGATCCCCGAGAAAACCAAGATCACACCTTGGATGATGGGATAGTCTCGGCGAGCAATGGCGTCAACGACAAGCCGACCCACCCCGGGAATATTGAATACCGTCTCAGTCACCACGACCCCACCGATGAGCAGCGCAACACCGATTCCAATCACCGTGATGATGGGCACGCCTGCATTGCGCAGCGCATGCCTGAGCAAAATAGCAATCATCGGCATACCCTTCGCTCGGGCGGTTCGAATAAAGTCCTCCGACAGCACTTCAATCATGGTCGCTCGGGTGATTCGCGCAATCAAAGCGGTGTAGGTCAGGCCAAGAGTGATGGCGGGTAGCGCCAGATGCTTGAGCCATGCTCCAATCCCTTCGGAGATAGGAACGTACCCTTGAACCGGGGCGATTTGAAATTTGATGGCAAAAAGCCAAACCAAGAAGTAGCCCACGACAAACGCAGGCACTGAAAACCCGACCACCGAAAACAGCATGAGGATTCGGTCCGTCATCGTTCCGGCTTTGTGCGCTGCGATGACCCCCAATGTGATGGCCAAAGGCACCGCTATTGACATCGTCGCAATAGCTAGCGATAAGGTCGCCCCAGCACGTTGCGCCATAAGATCAAGCACAGACTCATTTGAGAAAATAGAAACACCGAGGTTGCCTTGTAGCACTTGTGATATCCATCGCCAAAACTGCACCAAAGCTGAATCATTTAAGCCCAGAGAAGCCCTCAGCTTGGCGACTTGCTCAGGCGTAGCGTTATCGCCCGCGAGCACGGCAGCTGGGTCACCCGGCGCGAGGTAAAGCAGCATGAAAACGAACACACTCACTAAGAGCATGACAATCACAGTCGAGCCAACTCGATTCAGAATATAAGACAGCATGATTGGCTCCTAACTTATAAAAACTAAAGAGAACCTAGAGCAGTAGTTGACCGGCGGCAGCAGAGTCCAGCGGCCATATCGGACGCTTGACCTTCTCCCACGGATAGCGCGTGTAATCTGTTGCCAGCAGCCCACGGCCAGTTGCGTACAGCACGTGGTGTGAGATAGGGGCGAATGCCGTGTAGAAGTGCTGGTTAGATTTCACGACCAGAATTTTTTCCCGTGTCGGATCAATTCCCAAATTGCTGAACAAGTCAACGCCCATGGCTTGGCATCTGGCAGATATCAAGGCTGCGCCCACGCCGCCAGAGGTTCTGATACCGACCGCATCCCCCAGCGCTGCAGGCGCACCGGCAAAGCTCTGCGTGGCGTTGCGCACGCAAGATAGCACCTCCACTTCAGCGTCGACTGGCTCGCCGGAGGCAAAGCAAACCTTGCCGCCAATGCGCAATCGAATGCGCGCTCCCGCACCTGCATCGAATGCGAGTTGCACAGCCAAGGGATCCCAGATAGGCCCTACAGATGCGCCTTTGACACCACGCTGAATGAGCAGATGTAAAAAGTCGGTATTGTCGGAGGGTGCACCACCGCCAGAGTTGTCGGAGGTATCTGCGATGGTGATTGGCTTGTCGCTTGTGCTTGCTATTTGCAATGCAGAATCCAACGCTTTGTTAGGCTCGAGAAACTGCGGCACAGTGTTGCCACGCATCTCATACAAACGTACACCGATATCCTGCGCTATCCTGTCGCCATGCGCTTTGTCATCATCGGTGATGACTAGCACCCTAGCGCCACTTTCCACCACATCACCTGAAGGAAAGCCATGAGCAATCGAGACGGACAACACGTTGTTTTTGCCCTCGAGCGACTGAATGTGATCCACCAATGCACGCATGGGCTGCCGATCCGTCGGGAACGAGGCGATCATTCGGCAATCCCATAGCGACATTCGAGGCGAGATTCTTCCCGCAACCCGCTTAAGCACCAAGTCCATCAGCTCTTGGCCACGCTCGACATAATCGGTATGCGGATACTCTTTGAACAAGACAATCAAGTCAGCCAACTCGCAGCGACGCACTGTCAAATGGCAATGTGGATCCAAACCAACGCCAATCACCACATCCTGTCCAACGACACGCCTAACATGTGCCAGCAGATCTGCTTCGCAATCGTCGTAGCCGTCGGCCACCATCGCGCCATGCAAGGCCAGCACCACGGCATTCACTGGGCAAGCAGCTTCAAGCTGGCCCAAGATTTCGTCGCGCATGAACTCGTAGGCTTGACGCGTGACTTTTCCGCCAGGCGACGCCCAAAAACAACTTCCAGGAATGAAGGTATATCCCGAAACGCTGGCACGCTGGCGTGCCACCCAAAAGGCAGCCGTATTGAGGTTAGCCTCAGGCGGATGCTCGCCAGGTCGCCATGCCAGATCGCGCTCAAAGCACCGCAGACTCGTCACCATGGGAGAAAAGGTGTTGGTCTCGTGATTAAGACCTGCGGCAAAAATGCGTATTGCTGACATGGGCGACTTGATCGTTTTAGCCGCGCGAAACGTTCCAGAAGGGAACCAAATCAGGCAGACCAATCATGCCTTTGATATCACTTCGGAATGCCGCGACATCAAACCATTGGCCCAAGTAAGCGTGGGGCACAAAGTTCCAAGCGTTCTCTTGCATGTCGCTCGCCACTTTGCGACGCGCCTCCAAGTTGGGTGCGGATATCCATGCATCGCGCAACTGCTCATGGCGCGCATTCTCTGGCCATCCAAACCAACCTTTGTCCCCCGTTGCAGCATGCCCTGCTAAGGTAATGGGGTTGTTATAGGCGCTGCCAGATGCCCACGTCAGGAACATGTTCCATCCGCCCTCGGCAATCGCCCCTTTATTGGCACGACGCGCAACAATGCCCGCCCAATCCAAAGGCACAAGCTGAGCGTTCACACCGGCTTGACGAAGCCACTGCGCCAAGAGCAAGCAAGCATTGCTCAACACCGGAGAAGTGGTCTGCTGCATGATGACCACTGGCCGGCCGTCGTATCCCGATTCTTTGAACAGTGCCGCCGCGCGCGGGATGTTTTGCCCAGTTTTGAACCATCCCGTGTTTGCACCATTTTCCATAGATGTCCCGCAGCCAAACAAGCTCGCGCAACCTCGGGTATTACCCGAATCACCGAAAGTCGCTTGCATCACGGCATTCTGGTCGATCAAATGCAGCATCGCTTGGCGAGCTTTCACATTGTTGAAAGGAGCTTGCAAGTGGTTCATGCGCAGCCAACCGATTTGTCCCGTTTTGTTGAGCACTTCCGTGCGAACGCGCGGCTTGCCGACAAGCTGACTGCGTAGGTCGGGTGAAGTCCTTTCGATAAAGTCCACCTCGCCACCTAAAAGCGCAGAGATCGCGGTTTGCTCATCAGGCATGTTCTGCAACACAATGCGCTGCATTCGCGCGACCTTGCCGCCAGCAAAGCCCGATGCTGCTTCAGTTCTTGCGACATATTTCTGATTGCGGTCATAGACATACTGCGAACCCGTTCGAGTTTCGGCGCGGTTAAAAACATAGGGGCCGGAGCCAATGGCCTCGGTGATGGGGCGGGTCGGGTCTGAGTTCGCATCTTTCTCACGCATCATGAAACAGAGACTCGGTGACGATTTGCCCAGCCAGTCCAGTATTGCGGGATATGGCTTATTCAGCTTGATGGTGATGACGTTGTCGCCCTTGGAGGAAACATCCGCAACTTGCTTAAACATGTGTTGGCCAGCACCGTCGCGAGCGCCCCAGCGTTTAATTGATGCAGCACAGTCTTTGGCAGTCACTTTGCTGCCATCGTGGAATTCCAGACCAGGACGCAATGTCATCTCATGGCTTAAACCATCGGGGGAGACTTTGTTCTCTGCCACCATCTGTGGACGAGCAACCCCACCTTCATCATGCCCAAACAGGGTGTCATAAACCATGGCGCCATGAATCTGTGTGATGGTCGCGGTCGTCGCAATAGGGTCCAACGAGGCTAAATCTGCATGCATCACGCATCTCAGTACATTCGCCCGCGCTGGTGCGCTTTGCGCATTGGAAAGGCTGGGAAGCGTGCCAACAAGGCCCGCTGCGGATGCGCCGCTGATCAAGGTACGCCGTTTCAAGTTCATGGTGATCTCCAAATGAAGGGTTAATGGCCGCTCCTTGCAAATTGTTTGAAAGGGCTTGCCAATGAGCCGAAGTATCAAGGCTTTACCGTTCTATTTATTTTAAAAATCGGCCATTTCTTTTAGTTTTTGAACAAGCTCATCAAGCTGTCATTTTTAGGTGGATGAGTCAGCAGGTGCATCAAACCCGGAGCTAATCAGTCACACAGTTAAAGCGTAACCCGCTTCGTTTTGCGCCCCATCATCTGTAAACGGGCTCGTTACTCTCGCTCATTGCTCCGCAGCGAAGCTCCTGATGAACAGGAGATCGAGAATGCGCATTTTGCTGCCAGTCAGCGCGATATTCGCTTGAGCGGCCTAATCCTCACCGGCCTCTGGCGTGGCTGCTTTCACAACGCCACTTTTGACCGCCTTCTTCAACGCCGCATAATCCGCTTCATTTTGATCCGCATAAGCAAAAGCATGCTTCGTGATCGCTTCATCAAAAGCCTCGCTCTTGCCGATGTACCCTGCAATCAGCGCAGGATCGCCGGCTTTGGCTTGCGAGCGGGCGAGCGCGTAGCCGCATGCCCCTGCGTAGTCGACCATGTCAGATTCGCTGAACAGCGTCACATCGAGTGAGCCTTTCATATCGCGCAATTGGCGTACATAAAATTCAGTGCCCATAGCTTTGTTGCTCGCCCAGCCGAGGAACACATCGCTGGTGGCTTGGGAGAGGCGCTGGCCATCCACGATGCGCTGGCCATTGTGAGGATGCGCCTTCAAGCCCAGCGGTTTCATCAGCACAGAATCGCGCGCTTGCTTGAATTGCAAAAACAGCGGGTGATGCCCATCGGCAGCAAAGAGCGCCACAAAGCAGCGCGTGCCCACCGAGCCAATGCCGGGCACTTTCACAGCCACATCCATCAGCTCATAGCGGTCAAACAGCACTTGCCTGTCTGCGCTCAAGCTGCTGCGGTATTGGATGAAAAACTCTTGAATGCCGCGCTCGAATTTGCCAATCTCGCGCTGGGTTGCGCCCGCCTCGTGATACACCCAAGGCGGCGTGTCTTTGATGCGCATTTCTTTGCCCGCTGGCCCATCCACCCATTCCACCGCATCGCTCACCAATTGCTTGCTGCCTTTGGCGCGCGCTTTTTCAATCGCGGCTTTTTCTACCTTGCTTGCACCGCCGAGCTTGAGCAGCGTCTCAGATGTCATTTGGTGATACCAAACATCGAGCGTATCCATCTGTGCGAAATCGAGCATTCGCTGGTGGTAGGTATCGAGCAAGCTGTGGACGATTTTTTCAATCGCAGATTTTTTGAAGCCCTGCTCGCGGCTGGCAATCACAAAGCTTGCCGCCAAGCGGCGCACATCCCAGTCAAAGGGCCCAAGCACCGTCTCATCAAAATCATTCAACCCAAACAGCATGCGCCGCTCGGGGCTGGCAAACAAACCAAAATTGGACAAATGCGCATCGCCGCAAAGCTGCACCTGCACCGCGCAATGCGGGGACAGCGCCAGATCATGCGCCATCAGCATGGCCGCACCGCGATAGAAGGCAAGCGGGCTGGCGAGCATGCGGCCATAGCGCGTGGGGATCAGCTCGGCCACGCGGCCTTTGTTGGATTGCGCCAGCAGCGCCAACGCATCGCGCCCATGGGTTTCATGCAGCGCGAGCGCCGAGCGTGGGCAGGCTTGTCGCGCGAGGCGGCCAAGATCGAAGCGTTGCTCCAAAGAGCCACGGCCTATTAGGTGATCAGTGTTTCGGTTCATCGATGCATGATGGCATAGACGCGCTAGCTGAACAAGCGTGTGGCTGCTTTCGCAATCTCTTCGCCGTGCTCCTGCACGAAATGCCCGGCTTGGGGCAGCAGGATGGGCTCGGGGCAGTTTTTGATGTTGCTTCGCAGCTCGCGCATGGCGGCTTCGCCTAGCACGGGGTCTTGCATACCGATGGCCATGAGGCTTTGGCCTTTCCAAACGTTTCGCCAAAATTCTCGTGCTTTACGGCTGATTTCTGCGCCATCACTGCTTTCAAATTCCGGCACCATGGGAGGGAAAGCTCGCGTGGCGGCTCGGTGGCCTGCATCTGGGAAAGGTGTCATATAAGCGGCGCATTCAGCTTCGCTCATTTGCGGGTTGCCGCGTGAGAAAAGTTTAGCAATGTCAAACTCTGGCTTTTTGGCGCACATCTCGCGCCAGGCTTTGAAGCCATCGGTGAGCGGGGCATCGCCGCAGGCGAGTGTGGTGTTCATCACCACGAGGCCTTTGTACCGCTGCGGTGCGTGCATCGGCAAGGTGAGGCTGAGGATGCCGCCCCAGTCTTGCACGACGAGTATGACATTCTGCAAATCCATTCGCTCGATGAATTCAAGTAGGCATTGGCGATGCCAGCTGAAGCTGTGGAAACTGTCTTTTTTGGGTTTGTCGCTCTTGCCAAAGCCAATCATGTCGGGGGCGATGACTCTTGCGCCGCTGGCTGCGAAAATCGGGATCATCTTGCGATAGAGGTAGCTCCATGCGGGGTTGCCATGCAGGCAGAGGTAGGTCGTGCTCGAATCCTTGTTGCCTTCGTCCAAATAATGCATTCGCAAACCATCCAAGGCGGGCAAATCGCTGATGTAATTCGGCGCGAAATCGTAGCCAGGGAGATTTTCAAAGCAATACTCGTGTGTGCGCAAAGCATCTTGGCGAAGTGGGTGGTTCCTGGCATGCTCTTGATGCTGCTCCAGTCGCTTTTTTGCGAAAAAATCTTGCATTAATTGGCTACTTTGTGCCGTAGAACGTGCGGGATCAGCTCCTAATTTTATAGCGCTGATCACCTGGGTTTGATGATTCAAACTGCTCTCAAACAGGTTCAGAACTGAGCCTGCAGCGCCCGTTTTGGGCTCTGGCGCGGCATACACCACACGGCGAATTCGGGAATGCAGAATGGCTCCTGCGCACATCGCGCAAGGCTCCAGCGTCACATACAGATCGCAGCCATCGAGCCGATAGTTGCCCAGCTTTTTCGCGGCGGCGCGCAAGGCGTTGATCTCTGCATGCGCGGTGGGATCGTGCGAGCCAATCGGTGAATTGCGCCCCATCGCAATCACCTGGCCATCTTTCACCACAACTGCGCCGACGGGCACTTCGCCCGCGGACGCTGCTTCTTGGGCTTGCTGCAGTGCAATATCAAGGAACTGTGCGTCTGATGTGGTGTCCATAGGCAAACAGTTTAAAGTAAGCGTATGAAAAAAATTATTTCTGGTCTTTTGGCTTCTGTAGCACTGTGCTCAGCCACTTTAGTTGCTGCGCAAACCGCATCTACACCGACAAACACCACCTTGAGCTTCGTACGTGAACTCGGCGACGTGCGCGAATACAGCTTACCCAATGGCTTGCAGGTGCTGCTCCTCAAAGACACCCAGCGCCCCGCAATGAGCGTGAATATTACCTATCGAGTCGGCTCCCGGCACGAGGGCTTAGGCGAATATGGCGCAGCGCATTTGCTGGAGCACATGCTCTTCAAGCCCAGCGGCCCCGGCACACCGCCCAAATACAACGACGCCAAAACCAGCATGCAAGCCCTAGGTATGCGCTGGAACGGCACCACCAGCTATGACCGCACCAACTACTTCGCCCATTTCGTCACAGACGACGGCAAGCTGCCCGAGCGCTTAGATTTCATGATGGGCTGGCTCGCCGCGATGATGACGCAGGCTCGCTTCACGCCGGAAGATTTGAAGAGCGAGATGACAGTGGTGCGCAATGAATTCGAGCGTGGCGATAACGAAGCTGGCCGTATCTTGGGCGACCGCATGCGCAGCGCCGCCTACACCACGCATGGCTACGGCCATCCCGTGATCGGCACACGCGCCGATATTGAAAACATCCCTCATTCACGTTTGATGGATTTCTACAAACTGCATTACCGGCCTGATAACGCGACCCTCATCGTGGCGGGTGATTTCAACCCCAATGAAGTGAAGACGCGCATTGCCAGAGAATTTAGCGGCATTGCTAAGCCCACCACACCACTGCCGCAGACCTACAGCGCGGAGCCGCCGCAAGAAGGCGAAAAACAAGTGATCCTGCGCCGCGCGGGCGGCCTAGCCAGCGCGGCAGTGGCTTACCACGGCCCTGCTGGTCCCACGCGCGAAGGTATAGCTGCCACACTGCTCGCCACCACCATTGGCCAAGAAGGCGGGCCACTCGCCAAAGGGCTCACGATGCAAAAGCTCGCCGTCACAGAATGGGCTTACTACCGAGGCCAGCGCGAGCCCTCGCAAATCTGGGCTGGCATTGGTTTGCCGGAGCGCGAAGCGAACGAGAGCGATGCGCAGTATGAAGTGAAAGCGCTGTCTTCTGCCGCAGCGCTGGCCAAAGTCATGGAGGTATATCGCCCCACAGCCGCAGAGCTGGAGATTGCGCGTGGCAGCATCATGGCTGCGCAGCGTGCGATGTTTCGCGACAGTGAGCGCATGGCCATGATGCTCAGCGAAGCCGTGGCCAGCGGTGATTGGCGGCTGCTGTGGTCTTCGCGGGAATTGCTTGCTCAAATCACGCTGGATGAAGTCCACAAGATCGCGGCCACGTATCTCGTGCCTAGCAATCGCACCAGCGGCCTTTTTCTGCCACTGGCTACAGGCAGCACACCAGTGCGCGCGCCGCAGACGAATGCGCCAGATGCGGCAAGCGTAGCGCAACTGATCACAGGCGCTCTTAATTCAGGAGCACTCCGCACAGCATCTATGACGGCGAACAACGTAAAAGACTCCAAAAACAGTGACTTGCCTGCGATTCCCGTGAAGAAAGACGCCACCAGCTTCACCATTACACAAGATGCCATGGCGCAATACACGCAGCAAGGCAGACTCACTGTAGCCGGGCGGCCCGGCCTGAAAGTGGCCGTGATGACGCGGCAGGCCAAAGATGATCGCATGCAAGGCACGCTTCGGCTGCGCTGGGGCACGGTGGAATCGGTGCGTGGCTCATCCGTGCTGGCTTCGATGCTTGGCGCGGTGATTCCCGATGGTATGGCTGCCTCTGGTGACAAACCAGCCATGAATGCGCAGGAAATTCAAGCGTATATGCAGCAGCTAGATAGCTCCATCCGCTTGTCCAGCTCTGCCGGTTTTCTATCTGCCAATCTTGAATTCCCAGCGCAAAACGCTGCCGCCCTGCTCAGCTTCTTAAATGATCTGCTGCGTCGCCCTGCGTTTGCCAATGATGTGTTTGAGCGAAACCAGCGCGCCATGATCGCCAATTACCAACCGATCAAGAGCAATCCGAATAACGTCGCCGGCAACCTGCTGGAGCGCAATCACCGGGCGCAATACAAAAGCGGCGATCCGCGTGAGGTGCGCCCCATGGAAGACACTGAGCGCCAAACCCGCGAGGCCACGGCCGCCCAGCTCAAAGCCTATTGGCAGCGCTTTGCAGGCGCGCAGCATGGCGAGCTCGTGCTCGCTGGCCCCTTGGATCTCGCGCCCGTTCAGAGCATGCTGCAAGGCATGTGGGGCGAATGGGCAAGCAAAGAACCGCATATGCGCTGGGCTTCTGAGCATGCAGCGCCCGTGGGCGAAGCCTTTAGCAAACTGCAGGTGCCTGAAAAGGCGAATGCGACCTACACCGCCCGCATTGCCTTCCCGCTGGATCAGCGTCACCCCGATTTCGCGCCCTTGCTCGCCGGCATGGAAATGATGTCTCGCCTCGGTCTCTTCCAGCGCGTGCGCGAGCAAGAGGGCATCTCGTATGGCGTATCTTCTTGGCTTGATGCGCCATGGGACGGCAACGCCGCCGCCATCAACATCAGCGCCAGCTTCGCGCCGCAAAATCTGGATCGCCTGCGCACGGCTATCAAAGAAGTGCTCCAGCAAACCCGCGAGAAAGGCTATAGCTTTATCGAAGTAGGCTTTGCCAAATCTGCCATCCTTGCAAGGCGGAAAGACCGACTCACCCAGCCCGCGAATGCGATTGATACGATTGCCTTCAATGTGCGCGAGGGGCGGGCGTTGGATGCCAACAAGGAATTTGATGTGAAGTATGAAAAGCTTGATTCGGCGTCGGTGAATGCTGCTTTGAAAAAATACTTAGATGTGTCGCTGCTGCGGGAAGTGGTGGCTGGAACTTTTTGATGTACTCGCACAACTCAGCGGAGCTCGCTCCATCATGAACCTTGACAGTCCTACTTTCACCTCTTTGCAAGGCCTACAAAGCGGAGCGCCTTTAAACGGGACCAGCCTGCAGCTGATTGAAAAGATCAATGCGCTCGCAGCCGTCGTCCCGGCTCAAGATCTCACTCCAATTCGCAGGCGAGAGCTCATGCGTGAGGCAGGAAAACTGCTCATCTTTGCAGACAACAAACCTAGCGTTCAAAGCACAGACCTTCAAATCCCTCTGCCTGGACGCAGCCTACCAGCGCGCTTGTATGAGCCAGAACAATCAAGCAGCGATACGCTTGTCGTGTTTTTCCATGGCGGCGGCTGGGTGATCGGTGATTTAGAAACGCATCATCCGAGCCTGCAGTTTCTAGCGCTGCATTTAGGCATGAAAGTGCTGAGCGTGGAATATCGCAAAGCGCCTGAGCATGTATTTCCAGCCGCTTGCGACGATGCAGGGCAAGCTTTGGCTTGGGCGCATTCACAAATGACTTCATGGGGCTGCAAGCGTATCGCGGTAAGCGGAGACAGTGCGGGTGGGCACTTGGCTGCAGTGGCGATGCACAACATGCAGACTGTGAATGTGGCTGCAGCATTGCTGTTTTATCCCGTCACGGATATTCAGTTTGGAAATCGTAGCTACACCGAGCGAGGCTCTGGGCCTGGATTGACGCGAGACGGCATGATCTGGTTTTGGCATCAGTTCATGAGCACTGCTTCCCCTGCTGCAGCGCTGCCTTCGATGGATGATCCGCGTGTTGTGCCCATGCAGCAAGCTTGGGAGCGTACACCGCCCCCCACTGTGATCCTCTCGGCTTGGCACGATCCGCTGTATGACGAATCCGTGAGCTATGCAAAGTTATTGGCTAAGGCCGGAGGCAAGGTCGTGCTGAAATCTGCGCCGGATATGGCGCATGGCTTCCTGCGCCAAGCTTGGGTGGTCAGCAGCGCGAGTGCGCATGTGCTGGCTGCGGCGCATGCATTTCGCACGCTGCTCGATACGGCATAAGCCTCAATCAGCCGCAGCGACGAGCAATTGCGTGTAGTGCTGCTGCGGCGCGTTGAGCACAGCATCCACACTGCCCTGCTCTACGACCAAGCCGTCTTTCATCACCAACACCTCATGCGCCATCGCGCGAATCACATCAACGTCATGCGTGATGATCAAATAGCTCAAGCCGCGCTCGCGCTGGAGCTTCTGCAAAAGCTGCAGCACCTGCTGCTGAATCGTCACATCCAAAGCGCTGGTGGGCTCATCGAGGATGATGGTTTGCGGATTCACGATCAGCGCGCGCGCAATCGCAATCCGCTGGCGCTGGCCGCCTGAGAATTCATGCGGGTAGCGTAGGAGCAGATTGGGAAACTGAGTTTCATCCAAGCCCACTTCATTCAAAGCCGAGAGCACGCGCACTTGGCGCTGTGCGGCATCCAGCAGCGGCTCATGAATGCGCAAACCTTCGCCCACGATTTCTTCTACCGTCATACGTGGCGACAGCGATGAATACGGGTCTTGAAACACCACTTGCAACGATTGGCGCAGCGATGTATCAAACTTCATCGACGCTATATTTTCAGTAGCTACTCCCGCAGTATTTATGCCGGCGACTGGCCGTTTTCTTTCATAAAACACCTGTCCTTGCATGCTCGCCGCCGGTAGCAAGCCGAGCAACGCCAGCGCCATCGTGGATTTGCCCGAACCGGATTCACCGATGATGCCCAGCGTCTGCCCTTGGCGCAGATTCAAACTCGCTTCATGCACAGCGATAAACTCGCCTTTTTTGAACCAGCCCTTGAAGCCACCGAGCGGCTTGGGATAAGTGATACGCAGCTTGTCGGCTTGGATCATCGGTGCAGCGTCTGCGTTGGCGAGCAACACATCGCGCACAGGTTTGCTCGCAAGCAAGCGCTGCGTGTAGGCATGCTGCGGGCTGCTCAGCACATCGCTCACGCTGCCCTGCTCCACCACATGCCCGCGCTCCATCACAGCAATGCGGTCTGCAAACTTGCGCACCAAATTCAAATCATGCGTGATGAGCAGCACGGCCATGTTGCGCGTTTTTTGCAGCTCGCCGATCAGGTCCAAGATTTGCAAACGCAGCGTCACATCGAGCGCAGTCGTCGGCTCATCGGCGAGCAACAATTTGGGCGAGCAAGAAAGCGCCATGGCAATCATCGCGCGCTGCCTCTGGCCGCCGGAGAGCTGATGCGGAAAATTCTCTGCGCGTCGCTCGGGCTCTGCAATGCCCACTTCAATCAGAAGCTCAATCGCTCGCTTGTGCGCTTCCTGTGGCGAAGCGCCTTTTTTCAGCTCAATGATCTCCGCAATCTGCCGCCCAATCGTCATGAGTGGATTAAGCGCCGTCATCGGCTCTTGGAAGATCATCGCGATATCGTCGCCGCGCAAGCCCTCTAACTCTTGCTCTGAAAGAGATAGCGTGTTGCGCCCGTCAAATATGGCGTGGCCGCTGATTTCGGCATTGAGCGCGAGGCGAAGCAAGCTCAGCGCAGTGACGGATTTGCCAGAACCAGATTCGCCCACCAGAGCGAGCTTCTCGCCAGCATTGATCGAAAAGTTAATCCCTTTGACAACTTCTTTCCCGCCAAACGAAACGCGCAGGTCCTTCACATCCAACAGTGCGCTCATACATCCGCCTTTCTGGGGTCAAGCGCATCACGCAGAGCGTCACCCATGAAAGTCAAAAGCAAAAGCGTGATCACCAGCACGGCAAACGTGGCCAAACTGATCCACCAAGCATCAATGCTGTTTTTGCCAATCGCCAGCATTTCTCCCAGCGACGGCGTGCCCGGCGGCACACCCAGCCCCAGAAAATCCAGCGAAGTGAGCGCCAAAATCGCGCCGCTCATTCGGAACGGTAAAAACGTGATCACAGGCGTCAAACTATTAGGCAACACATGCCGCGAGATGATCTGCCAATGGCTTGCGCCCAGCGCCCGAGCCGCGCGCACGTAATCCATCTGCCGATTGCGCAGAAATTCAGCGCGCACGTAATCACTCAATCCCATCCAGCCAAACAAACTGAGCAGCACCACCAGCAAGATCACACTCGGCTCAAACACCGCTGCGAAGATGATCAGCAAATACAGCTCCGGCATCGAGCCCCAAATTTCGATGAAGCGCTGGAAAAACAAATCTGTACGCCCTGCAAAATAGCCCTGAATCGAGCCGGTGATGATGCCAAGCAACACACCAATCACGGTGAGTGCCAGAGCAAACAGCATACTCACACGGAAGCCATACAGCAGCCGAGCAGCGACATCGCGGCCACGGTCATCTGTGCCAAGCCAGTTGTCCCACGTAGGTGGCGCGGGATTGGGTGCTTTGGCGTAGTAATTGAGCGTGCTGTGATGGTACGGATTGATCGGCATCAGCGCGAAATTGCCATCTTTTGCAAACTGCTCTTTCACAAACGGATCGAGAAAATCCGCATTCGTCTGAAAATCCCCGCCCACGGCCGTCTCAGGCACGTTTTGCACCATCGGGAAGAGCCATTGGCCGTTGTAGCGGGCGATCAAAGGCTTGTCGTTGGAAATGAGTTCAGCAACAAGGCTGAGCAAGAAGATCGCCACCAGAATAATCAAGCTCCAATAACCCAAACGATTGCGCTTGAAGCGCAACCAAGCGCGACGCGACGGCGAAGCGCTTTCCGTTCGCCCTGAGCTCGTCGAAGGGCTCGGTGAGGCTTCGACAAGCTCAGCCCGAACGGTTGAGGTGGTATTCATTCGAACTTCACCCTTGGGTCAATGAGTACGTATGACAAATCAGAAATGAGTTTTGTTACCAAGCCAATGAGTGTGAATAAATACAAAGTACCCAGCACCACAGGATAGTCACGCCGAATCACCGCCTCATAACCCAGCAGCCCCAAACCATCCAGTGAGAACAGCGTCTCAATCAACAGCGCCCCCGCAAAGAAGGCCCCAATAAACGCCCCCGGAATGCCCGCCACGATTTGCAGCATCGCGTTGCGAAACACGTGGCCATAGAGCACACGTCGCTCCGGTAAGCCTTTGGCTCGCGCCGTGATCACATACTGCTTGCGAATCTCTTCCAAAAACGAATTCTTCGTGAGCATCGTCACGGTGGCAAAGCTGCCAATCACCATCGCCGTCACAGGCATGGCGATGTGCCAGAGGTAATCAACGATTTTTGCGCCGAGCGACAGAGTTTCCCAGTTGCTCGACGTCAAGCCCCGCAGCGGGAACCATTGCAACTGCCCACCAAACATCACCAGCAAAAACACGCCGAGCACGAAACCGGGAATCGCGTAGCCCACGAGCACAACCAGCGTGGTCCACAAATCAAAGCCCGTGCCCGCACGCACCGCTTTTTTAATCCCCAGTGGAATCGAGATCAGATAGGTGAGGAAAAACGTCCACAGCCCAAGAGAAATCGATACCGGCAATTTCTCTTTGATCAAATCCCACACCGGCTTATTCTGAAAAAAGCTCTTGCCCAAATCAAACGTGAGGTATTGCTTGAGCATGATCCAAAAGCGCTCGGGTGCGGATTTGTCAAAACCATACAGCGCCTTGATCTCTTCCAAGCGCTTGGCATCCACGCCCTTATCCCCGCGATATTCAAAGCTAAAGCCCGCGCCTTCTGCGCCGCCCGCCTTGGCCGCGCGAGATTCCGCCATGTATTGCTCCACCGGGCCGCCGGGCACGAATTGGATCACCACAAAGGTGAGCAAAAGCACGCCAAATAGCGTGGGGATCATCAGCAGCAAGCGCTTGAGGATATAGGCCAGCATTTATTTTCCTTCTGCCGCAGGCTTAGCCCACCAAGTATCAAGCAGCCAAGCATCTGCGCGCGCATACGGCGGCATCGGCTCTTTGTAGCCAAGCTTTTTCGGCGCATAGGCCACGTTGTGCTGAGTGGCGCTCCATTGCGGAATGAAGATATGGCTGTGCGCAATCACGCGCTCCAGCGCTTTGCATGCGGGCAGCAGCTCAGCCTTGGTTTGTGCGCCCACCATCTTGCTCACCAAATCATCCACCGCAGGATTCTTGATACCTGCATAGTTGGCTGAATCGGGTGTGTCGGCGGATTTGCTGCCAAACATCTCTAAGTATTCCTGCCCCGGCGTATGCGTGCCTTGGAAAGCAATCACGATCATGTCGTAATCAAATTTTTGGATCCGCGTCTGGTAAAGCGCAAAATCCACCACCCGCATGCGCATCTCGATGCCGATCTTTGCGAGATTGCGAATCATCGCGCTGTGTGTGCGCGAGCCAGATTCGGAGCTATCGAGCAGCTCAATCACCAGTGGCTCGCCCTTGGCATTCGTCATCTTGCCGTCTTTCACCGTGTAGCCAGCGTCCTTCAAAAGCGCCATCGCCTTGCGAAGATTCTCACGCAAGCGATCTTCCCCATCGGTGTTGGGCGGGCTCGTCATCGCGCCAAATGCTGCTGCCGGAATCTTGCCGCGCCAAGGCTCCAGCAGCGCCAGCTCTTGCGGTGAAGGCATGCCTGTGGCTTGGCAATCGGTGTTGCCAAACAAGCCATTGACCCGCGTATAGAGCCCATAAAACATCTGGCGGCTCATCCAATTGAAATCCATCGCCATGCCAATCGCTTCACGCACGCGCACATCTTGAAATTTCTCACGCCGTGTGTTGAAGATATAGCTCTGAAACCCGGTGGGCAGGCGATGCTTGAATTCACCCTTCTTCAAACGCCCATCCTCAAAGCGCTTGCCGCTTACCCGCCGCGCCCAATCGCCCGCCGAGTAAAACTGCATGAAATCAAACTCACCGGCCTTCAAGCCTTCCAGCCGCGCAGTATTGTCTTTGTAAATCTTGATCGTGATCTTGTCGAAATTGTGGCTGCCGCGATTCACGTTCAGATCTTTGCCCCAATACGAGGGATCGCGCACATAGCTGATGTCTTTGCCAAAATTCACCGGGCCAATCTTGTAAGCCCCGCTGCCAATCGGAATATCCATCACAACCTGGTCAAACGGTTTGCGCTTGCCATCTTTCTCCAAGCCCCAATCGCGGCTGAAAATCGGGATACCTCCCACGGTAAGCGGCAGCTCGCGATTCTTTTTCTTGAAATTGAAGCGCACCGTGCGCTCATCAATCACATCCACGCCCGCCACATCTTCTAAAAGAGTGCGATACGCCGGTCTCACAAACTTGCTGCTCAGCACCTCAAAGCTGTACTTGACATCCGCCGCGAGCACTGGCTTGCCGTTGTGGAACTTCGCTGCTGCGCGCAATTTGAAAACAGCACTCAAGCCATCGGCCGCCACGCTCACATCTTCGGCCAGCAGCCCATAACCCGTACCCGGCTCATCCATCGCACCGGTGAGCAAACCTTCAAACAGCAGGGTATCCAAGTAAGCCGGTGCCGTCCCCCGAATAGTGAACGGGTTGTATTTATCAAAGGTGCTCACCCGCAAATTGCTCACCGCCACCAACTCCCCGCCCTTGGGCGCAGCCGGGTCCACATAATCAAAGTTGGCAAAACCAGCCGGGTATTTGATATCACCCCAAAGCGAATAGGCGTGGCCAGCATGGGCAAGCGTGCTGGCTAGGGAGAAAGCAAGGATCGCGATAGTTTTGAGTGCGCGCTGAAGAGGCATGAAGTGATTTTGCTTGAATTCAGGCTGAGATGAGCAATTACGGGCTTATGGTTTTAACTGAGCCAACTGCCGGAACTTTTCTTCCAGCTCGGGCAACCGCTCTTGGCTGATCGCATCGCCAGGGAGATGGCCGGGCAAGGCATCCCAGAAAGCTCTACTTTGGCCCATGGCGGCAAAGCTATCCGACAAATAGGTTTTCAGTTCTGGCGCAACATCGGCGCACTCCAGCAGCAAGCTCTCTCGCCCGTCCACCACGCTGGCAATATCGCCAAAATCGTGGCTAAACAGATAGTCTCCTGCACCGCGATCTTTGAAAGCCTCCAGTTTGGTAGCAATGAAGACCGGCGCATGCAGCACGCGAATACTTGTTCCGCTGGGCAATGCTAAAGCTTGCGCAGTACGCACGCCTAAGGGATACCAGCGATTCGCAAATCCAAGCACCTTTTCCTCACTCGGCATCACGTCCACCGTGAGGCCATCCATCCGCCAGCGACAGATCGGCGCTTGTGGCCGCATGTCTTGCACGAAACCGCGGGCGCGCAATTGCTTTTCGACTTGGTGATACTCCTTGAGCACCACGGCTTCGACAACGATATCGACATCTTCTGTAGGACGAATCGCTGGGTTGGCTGGATCGGTGATCAGTAGGCCTGCAACAGCACCGCCTACAAACGTAAAGCGCTCGCCAAGCTCTGCGCCCAAGCGCAAAGCCACAAGCTCCAGCATCGCAACATTCGGATCGTTCGGATTAAGCGGCCTCATGTATTGACCTTACGCATTGGCTAGCCAACGCTTATCCAGTTCAGCCACAGCCAACGCCCTCTCGCGCGGGCTGCCGGCTCGAATCGCATCGACCAGTACAAGCAGCTCATACAGCGCCGCATTGCCCAAAGCGGCCTCTGGTGCTGTGGGATACAGCGGATACATCGCCGCGCCGCGCACCGTGCCCAGCTTGTGTGGCCACACGGGTGGCGGCTCGCTCGATTGCACGATCAGGCTCTTCATCGGCGCTGCAGCATAGCTGGTGGGCACACCGCGTGTGAGCTCGCCGCGCGTTGCGGGAAAACAATAGCGCAGCCCGTGAATCACAAATAGGCGCAACGATTCCAGCAACACCTGCGGCTTGGCCTTGGGTGGTTTGCGCACAAGCTGCGCGGCGTGGGCTCGCTCCACTGCCGCATGCACCTCTGAGGCGGTGAGCTTAAGCTCGTTCGCTAGTGAGGCATAGGTGGCTTGTGGGGCGTCTGGCAAAGTCAAGCGCAGCAACACCACCACATCTTGCGGACGCAAAACGATCTGTGGATTGCTTTTGGAGCGATACATGACCTGATTCTAGCCAAATATTCGCTATTTGCAAATAGCGAATATGATCATCCCACTCACGCACCGCCATGCGACAATCTGCGCCAATTGACTGCAACACACAAAGGCACACCCATGGGTTTTCTCTCCGGTAAAAAACTACTGATCACTGGCGTCTTGTCCAATCGCTCCATCGCGTACGGGATCGCCAAAGCCTGCCACCGCGAAGGGGCGGAGCTGGCGTTTTCTTATGTGGGGGAGCGGTTTAAGGATCGGATCACGGAATTTGCGGCGGATTTTGGCTCGAAGCTGATTTTTGATTGCGATGTGGGCTCGGATGAGCAGATTGCGAAGATGTTTGCGGATTTGTCGCAAACCTGGCCGAAATTTGATGGCTTTGTGCATGCGATTGGATTTGCGCCGCGCGAGGCGATTGCGGGCGATTTTCTCGATGGCCTCTCGCGCGAGGGCTTCAAGATTGCGCATGATATTTCGGCCTACAGCTTCCCGGCGATGGCCAAGGCTTGCTTGCCCATGCTGAATGACAAATCTTCGGTGCTCACCCTCACCTATCTCGGGGCTGAAAAGGTCGTGCCCAACTACAACACCATGGGCTTAGCCAAGGCATCGCTGGAAGCCAGCGTGCGCTACTTGGCGGAATCGCTGGGCGCCAAAAACCGAGGCATGCGCGCCAACGGCATCAGCGCTGGCCCGATCAAAACTTTGGCTGCCAGCGGCATCAAAGGCTTCGGAAAAATCCTTTCCGTAGTAGCGGAAAACTCTCCGATTCGCCGCAATGTGACGATTGAAGATGTGGGCAATGTGGCTGCCTTCTTGCTCAGCGATTTGGCAGCAGGCGTGAGCGCTGAGATCACCTATGTGGATGGCGGCTTCAGCAATGTGGTGGGCGGGATTGCTGAGCCTGCTGGAGAGTGATTTTTTGAGGGTTTTGGGCAGATGGCTGGGATGAAATATGCTCGGAATGCTATCAAAATTATAGTAACTTAATCTACCTCTTCTCTTCTGCGAGATAAGCCTCTCGCTCAAAGCTATTCGCAAAATAAGCGTCCTCGCCGTTGAGCCAAGCCCATGCGCTGGCCGCTGGATAAGCCAGCAGCATCAGCGCGCCCCAGCGTTCAAACTGCCTCACATGCACGCGCTCATGGGCATGCCAGCGGCGCAAATCGTCGGCTCGCAGCGCGAAGATCACATGCCCTAAAGTGATCGCGGCTATTGGCTGGTGGCGCTCAAGCCAGCTCGCCAGAGCGCCTTCGCCCAAATAGCATTCCAGCGCACCATCTGCCCAGTGCACCCTTCCACCTGCGAGAAGCGCCGACAAACCAAGCAAAGCACCTAACAATGAGCACGGTGCAGCCCATAGCAGCCGAAGTGCGAATTGGAAGAAGGCGCGATTTGGCATAGATGCCCTCAACAACGCTTTCAAAGCGATTTCAGACGACTTTTGGCACATCACTAGGATGAAACCTGCGTAGAGTGCTACATATTTTGTAGCGATATAGCGGGCTTTACCTTGGCTTCCATTGATTCGCCCGCACATTGTCTTGCGCCAGCCGCGCCGTCTCAGCAATGCGGGCAGCGCGGGTCTCGGCGCGTTTGGCCAAGGCGATCCATTCAAGAATACCGCGCTTGGCGGAGCGCGGAAAGGCATCAAAATTCTGCGCGGCCTTTGGGTAAGCGGCTAACGCAGCCGCTAAATCAGGATCGACAACCAGATTTTCTACCGCGTCGAGCGAAGTCCATGAGCCATCTTTCTTCGCAGCTTCTATCTTGGCTAAGCCTGCCGCTTGCATCAAACCCGAGCTCATCAGCCGCTCAATGCGTTCCTTGTTGGGGCGAGACCAGCCTGAGCCCGCTTTGCGCGGCGCAAACCACAGCTTGCTGCGCTCATCATCTACCTTGCCGGGCTTGCTATCGACCCAGCCGAAGCACAAGGCCTCTTCTACCGCTTCGTCATACTCAATACGTGGTTTACCGACAGCTTTTTTGTAGGTGATGAGCCACACGCCTTCGGTGCGTTCGTGGTGCTTAGCCAGCCATGCGCGCCAAGCGGCGCGGGTTTTGGGTTGAACGCTGTCTTCCATCTTAATCAGCCCATCAGTAAAACCACCGCCCGAGCCTCCATGCTCTGGCCTTGGCCTACAGGCCCCAAGTGCTCGTAGGTTTTGGCTTTGATGTTGACTTGGGATTCGCTGACTGCAAGGGCTTGCGCAATTCGGCTCTTCATTGCGGGAAGATGGGGTGCGAGCTTCGGCGCTTGGGCGATGATCGTGCTATCCAAATTGCCCAGCTCATAGCCCGCATCCCGCACACGGCGCATCGCCTCAGTCAAAAGCGCCACCGAATCCGCGCCCTTGAATGCGGCATCGGTATCAGGAAAGTGCTTGCCAATATCGCCCAAAGCAGCCGCGCCAAGCAGCGCATCGGTGATCGCATGGCAAAGCAAATCTGCATCGGAATGGCCGAGCAAGCCTTTGTCAAACGGAATCTCCACACCGCCAATGATGAGCTTGCGGCCGGGGACGAGTTGATGCGTATCCCAGCCTTCGCCGATGCGAATGCGTGGCGTTTGGGGTGTAGATGGCGAGTTCATCCCGCTATTATGAATTGCTAAGCGGGACGGCTCAGCGCTGCCATCAGCGCCTCAGCAGGCATCGACCATTCTGAATCCTGCGCCACGGCTTCTTGCAAGAACAAGCGCTGACTCTCATTCCAAATCGGCGCTTGCACCAAGCCGCATTCGAGGCACACACCATCATGCTGGCTCAGGAAGAGCTGGATCGAGGCCTCGTCGGAAGGCAAACCGAGTTGCTTGAACAATTGCGTCATGGTACGGGCTGGCATGCGGTGCTCCTTGGATTGGATCTAAACATTTTGCACCGCAAGGCAATTCTGCGCAAAGCACGGGTTTTAGGCCTGGCGCGAGCGCAACACAGCCTCTGCCAAAGCAAAGTCTTCCGGGTAGGTGACTTTGAAGTTTTGTGCGCTGCCGGGGATGAGTTTAGGCTTCTTGCCCAATAGCTCAATCAAACTAGACTCGTCCGTCACTTCGATATCCGAGGCATCTGCATCGTATTGACCCGTTATCAAATCATCAATCCGAAACATCTGCGGCGTTTGAGCCAACCATTTATCCGAACGAGCCACCGTGGCTGTCACGCGTCCAGCCGTTTCTTGCTTCAAGGTGTCGGGCAATTTGAGTGCCATGAGCCCGCCCACATCGTCATTCAGGCAAGCGTCGATCACCGCATTGATCTGGTCGGGGGTGATCAAACAACGCGCTGCATCGTGCACCAGCACCCAATCTGAGAGCTTTGCTCTCTGCTCTAATAATGCTTTTATGCCCAAAAATACTGTCGTAGCTCTGGATGGTCCTGCACAAGGCGCTATAAAAAACGAAGTACTTGGCAAAGAAACATGCTGAGCAAACAGTGTGTCGTACGGCGAAATCACAACAGCAGTTGAAGAGATTCTGGGCACATGAGCAAACGCCGCCAGCGTATGCGCCACCATCGGCAGCCCGGCAATCTCGCGATACTGCTTGGGCAAGCCCTCCCCCGAACGCGAGCCTACGCCGCCGCAGGGAATGAGCGCGAAGATCCGGGGATTTGATGATGGAGGCATCCTGAGATTGTATGAGCCGATAAAATCAAGCCAAGGCACACTGCTTTCACACCCCGTCTCGCAAGAAACGGGGTATTCGTCATTTTGGCAACCAAAACAATGGATTTCCCCAAACTCACCGCCGGCAAGCGATACACCATGCCGCGCCCCGTCTCCAGCAGCGATGCGTTGATGCTTTCGCAATTCGCAGCCGAGCAAAAGCAGCGCGGCCATATCACGGCGATCGTTTGCGCGGATGCGGCAGATGCGCAGCGGCTGCAAGATGAGATGGCGTTTTTTCAGCCGGGCTTGCGTGGCGTGATGTTTCCGGATTGGGAAACGCTGCCGTATGACACGTTTTCGCCGCATCAAGATTTGATCAGCGAGCGGCTGGCCACGCTATGGCGCATTTTGCAGAGCAAAGACCGCGCGCATCCCGAAGCAGTTGACATCCTCTTCATCCCAGCAACGACTGCGCTGTATCGCATCGCCCCGCCCAGCTTTCTCGCAGCCACCACCTTCCAATTCAAAACCAAGCAAAAGCTCGACGAAGCCAAATTCAAAGCACAGCTCACGCTCGCTGGCTACAACCATGTGAGCCAAGTGGTGAGCCCTGGCGAGTATGCCGTGCGCGGTGGCTTGATTGATCTCTTCCCCATGGGCAGCCAGGTGCCCTATCGCGTGGACTTGTTTGACGATGAGATTGATTCGATCCGCACCTTTGATCCCGATTCCCAGCGCAGCCTCTATCCCGTGCCCGAGGTGCGCCTGCTGCCCGGCAGAGAATTCCCGCTGCATGACGATGCGCGCAAGCAATTTCGCACGCAGTGGCGCGAGCTGCTGGAGGGCGACCCCACCAAAAGCCGCATTTACAAAGACATGGCCGCTGGCATGGCCACATCGGGCATTGAGTATTACTTGCCGCTGTTCTTTGATGAACTCTCCACGATTTTTGATTATTTAGGCGATGCGACGCTCGTGCTGCATGGCGATGTGCAGCAAAGCTTTGATCGCTTTTGGCAGGATGCGAAAGAGCGCTACACCATGAGCCAAGGCGATCCCGAGCGCCCTGCGCTGCCGCCCGGCTCGCTTTTTCTCTCCAGCGAGCAGTTTTATGGGTTTTGCAATGCTTTTGAGCAGTTGGCGCTCAAGGATACTGCGGAAGACGCTACTGAATTCATAGCGTCTAAGTTACCTTACTTGGCTTCCCAGCGCGACACCGAAGAGCCTTTGATTCAGCTCAAAGCGCATATTCAAACGACAAAACATCGCGTCTTGATTGCCGCAGAGAGCGAAGGCCGGCGCGAGAGCTTGATGGATTTCTTGCGCGCCAGCCACATCGTGTTGCCAGTGTTTGACAGCTTGGAAGATTTCCAAACCAGTGATGAAAAAGCGGGTATGGCGGTTGCGCCACTGGCCGCGGGCTTTGCGTGGAACGAAGGCGCAATCGATTTCATCACCGAGACGGAGCTGTTTGCCGCCGCAGGCACGGTGCGCCGCCGCAAGAAGCAAGAGCAGGCCAGCGATGTGGAAGCGCTGATCAAGGATCTTTCCGAGTTGAAAGTTGGCGATCCTGTTGTTCACACGCAGCACGGCATTGGCCGCTACAAAGGTTTGGTCAATCTCGATGTGGGGCAGAAAAATCCTGATGGCAGCACGGCCGTGCAAGAGTTTTTGCATTTGCTGTATGCGGATGACGCGACGCTGTATGTGCCCGTGAGCCAGTTGCACTTGATTGGCCGCTACACGGGCGTGAGCGCTGACGAAGCGCCGCTGCACAAACTGGGCTCTGGCCAATGGGAGAAGGCACGCCGCAAAGCGGCTGAGCAAGTGCGCGACACAGCTGCTGAGCTACTCAACATCTACGCCCGCCGCGCTTTGCGCCAAGGCCATGCCTTCAAATACTCGCCCGATGATTACGAGCGCTTTTCCAAAGACTTTGGCTTTGAAGAAACGCCCGACCAGCGCGCCGCCATCCATGCCGTGATTCAAGACATGATCTCGCCGCGCCCGATGGATCGCTTGGTTTGTGGCGATGTGGGCTTTGGCAAAACAGAAGTCGCTCTACGCGCTGCCTTCGTCTGCATCACAGGCGGCAAGCAAGTGGCGATCCTCGCGCCCACCACCTTGCTGGCCGAGCAGCATTTCCACACACTCACAGATCGCTTCTCCAAATGGCCAGTCAAAGTGATGGAGATGAGCCGCTTTCGCAGCGCGAAGGAAATCACGGCCGCGCTCAAAGGCATTGAAGATGGCAGTGTGGACATCATCGTGGGCACGCACAAGCTGCTCTCGGAAAAAACCAAATTCAAAAATCTCGGGCTCCTCATCATCGACGAAGAGCATCGCTTTGGCGTGCGCCATAAGGAGGCGATGAAAGCCTTTCGTGCAGAAGTCGATGTGCTCACGCTGACAGCCACGCCGATTCCGCGCACCATGGGCATGGCGCTGGAGGGCATTCGCGATCTATCAGTGATCGCCACCGCGCCGCAGCGCCGCCTGGCGATTCGCACCTTCGTACGCAATGAAGGCAATGGCGTTATTCGCGAGGCCGTGCTGCGCGAGCTCAAGCGCGGCGGGCAGGTTTACTTTCTACACAACGATGTGGCCACCATTGAAAATCGCCTGCAAAGGCTGCAAGACATCTTGCCCGAAGCCCGCATCGCCGTGGCGCATGGCCAAATGCCCGAGCGTCAGCTTGAGCGTGTGATGCGAGATTTCGTCGCGCAGCGCTTTAATATTTTGCTCTGCTCCACCATCATCGAAACGGGCATTGACGTGCCGAGCGCCAACACGATTGTGATTTCCCGCGCTGATAAATTCGGCCTCGCGCAATTACATCAACTGCGTGGCCGCGTAGGCCGCAGCCACCACCAAGCCTATGCCTATCTGATGGTGCCCGATACCGAGAGCCTCACCAAGCAAGCCACGCAGCGCTTGGAAGCAATCCAACAAATGGAAGAACTCGGCAGTGGCTTTTACCTCGCCATGCATGATCTAGAAATTCGCGGTGCGGGCGAAGTGCTCGGCGAAAACCAAAGCGGCAACATGCTTGAAGTGGGCTTTCAGCTCTACAACGAAATGCTGGCCGAGGCCGTACGCAGTTTGAAAGAAGGCAAAGAGCCTGATTTGCTCTCGCCTCTAGCTGCGGCCACCGAGATCAATCTTCACTCGCCGGCTCTGATGCCCAGCGACTATTGCGGCGATGTGCACCTGCGCCTCTCGTTCTACAAAAAGCTCGCCACAGCAAAAACCAACGAGCAAATTGACACCTTGGTGGAAGAACTCGTCGATCGTTTCGGCAAGCTCCCGCAGCCCACTGCAACGCTGATTGATGTGCACCGCTTACGTGTGCTCTCTCAGCCCTTCGGCGTGCAAAAGGTCGAGGCCGCACCAGCGGTGATCACCATCACCTTCAAGAAAAACGCCCCGATTGACCCGATGGCCATCGTGCGCTTGATCCAAAAGAATCGCCACATCAAACTCGCTGGCAATGAGAAACTGCGCATCGAGCGTGAGCTGGCTGAGCCGAAAGACCGAGCGCAGATGGTGCGCGATGTGCTGCGCAGCTTGGGTACGCCCCTGCCCATGCCAGCTGCTGCTGTCGCTGCATGACGGGCTGATAGGATGACGCAATGACGGGAGGGCTTGCTCGGTTGTCGGCTTACCAACCGCCAATTGATGCGGGTTTGCAGCTCGTTTATCAAGACGAGCACTTCATCGCCATCGACAAGCCTGCCGGGCTGCTTTCTGTACCGGGTCGGGGCGAAGACTTGCAAGACTGTGCTTTGCATCGTGTGCAGCAGCGCTTCCCGCAAGCATTGCTCGTGCATCGGCTGGATGAAGCCACCAGTGGTTTGCTGCTCTTCGCCTTATCACCCCAAGTGCAAAAGACTTTGAGTGCAGCGTTTGAAGCGCGACAGGTACAAAAGATTTATCACGCTTGGGCGCATGGCACAGACCTGCCGCTGCAGGGCGTGATTGATGCACCGATTGCGGTGGATTGGCCGAATCGCCCCCTTCGCAAGATTGATTTTGAATCAGGTCAATCAGCGATCACACACTTTCAAACGCTATCAAAAAATGAGCTGCTCGCGCAGTCTTTATGCCGGCTAGAGCCTCAAACAGGCCGAACCCATCAGCTCAGAGTGCATCTGCAGCACATCGGGCACCCGATTATTGGCGATAAGCTCTACGGCTTGCCACAAAGCGATGCGCCCAGGCTCATGCTGCATGCCAGCGGTCTGAAGTTTGTGCACCCTCATGAAGCTGGCAAGCTCATCGAACTGACTTGCCCGCCACCTTTTTGAAATCAAGCTCAGGAGCCCGAGCGATTTTCATCCACGCTATTTCGCAATGCTGTCTGAGCAACTGCATCTAGCGCCTTATCCACCAAGCGACCATCCGAGATCATCCGAATCAAGCCTTGCGAGCACAGCTTATCCATGGTGCGCTTGCTCATCGAATGGGCCTTGCCACCGCGCGAGACAAACATAAAGAGGCTTCGCATCGGGCTGGCCCATGTCAGTTGCGCACGCACCCATCCGCCATCTAGCATGAGCTCGACCCAAGAGCCAATCGGGATCGTCACAGTAGCCTCAGGCGTGAGCACGATTGGCTCAAATTCCGAAGGATGCGCGCTCACGTCCAGCGGCATCACCGCCTGCTCATTCACAAAACCCGCGCCAGAAACCTCGCTTTGCGCGAGCCATACTGGCGCATCTTTGGCATCTTGCTGAGAATTGGTGAAATCACCAAACATACTGTCTGACTCGGATTCAGTCGATGGCTCTGGTGTATCAACCACAGGCGTCTCAGCGCTTGCAGCATAGAGCGCCTGAAGTTCTGCACGATCTGCAGCGGCCTGCGCCTCGTCGAATGCCGCATCGTCTGCCGTTTGCGCGCCCTCGGCATCTTTGGCCTCTTGCTCAGCAGCGGCTTTAGCTGCAGCTGCGGCCTGCTGGCGGCCACCTTCTAGCGCCACTTCATGAAGCTCAATCAGCTCTGAGAAGAAATCGGTGATGCGCTCCGGCGGAAATTCGATAATCACCAAACCTTGGCGAAGCTTGGCCAGCATACCAGGAATCAATTGCACCAGGCGCTTGCGATTACGTTTGGCTTTGGAGGCTTGCACGCTCCAAAACAATTCAGCCACCAAGCCTTGATAACCCTGAGGATCGGTGCGGCCATCGGTGCAGCGCAACTGGCTCTCTGCCACGGCATGCGCCCAAGGGCCACAGACGAAATCCAGCACGATTTGCGGCACTTCGATGCCCTTTGCTTGATCGCGGAATTCTTGCGCCACATATTGCGCAATGGTATTGCGCTGCTCAGCATGCAAGAGGGCACGCGCGGCTTCTTGGCGGCGCAAATTCTCCTCGGCATCCAACTTGGCCCACAAAGCGGCCAAGCGATCCATCACATCACCAAAAGCCAGTTGCACGGCCTCTCCGGCAGCCGTCTTTTTCTGCAGCATCGCAATGCTTTGCTCGACGGACTGCAAGAAAGGCTCGTAGCCTTCTTCTCGCTCGTGCGAGAAGCCCAAGCTGCGGTTGGTCACCGCATCGAGGAATTGGCGCGCAGCGTGTTGCTTGTCGCTGAAGAAGCGGCCATCCTCTTGTGCTATCTGCATCAACAGGGGCTCAAGCTCCTGAAGATGTTCACGCACTCTAGGCATCAAGCGATCATCTTGCAGCAGGTTATCCAGCATCAGGCGCACCACCTCTTCGCCCAACTGCTTGCCCAGCTCGCGCCCATCTTTGAGCGCCATGCGCGCCTGAGCAGCTTTGTGCTTGGCATCCAGCAAAGGATCGGATTTGGCTTTTTCAGCTCGTTTCTCCAAGCGTTGCACCATCGCTTCGACTTGGCGCATGTCCTGCAAGGCCACCACTGAAGCCGGCACGGTATGGAGGAAATCTTGCGTGCGCCGGTTATCGCTATCAAGCTCCCCGGAAAGCAAGCGGCGAAGCTTATCCAAAGTGAGCAAAGTACGCGCCACAGAATTGCTCAGACTGCTCGGGTTGGATTTCGCCACGATGGGCAAATTAGCCGGTTGCGCAGCTGAGGCTTCTTCTACGCCACAGGATTTGAGCCATTGGCACAAATCAGTGTAGAACTTACTGAGCAGCAGCCCCATGCGAGCCGCTGCATGCCCCAAGATGGCGCATCGAGTGTCTGAATCAGACACCTGATCGGCGATGCAATCGCGCAGGGCACGCGTGAACATTTCTGGTCGCAGCGGATTGATTTGTGATTGCACCGTGATCCAACCCAGCAGCGAGCTCACCAGCGCATCCAAGGTAGGCGTTAACTCATCGGTCAGAGAGGTGATTTCCTGCATCGCACTGGCCACCTCAATGCTGGCATCCAAATCTTCCTCTTCAAACAGTTTGAGATCTTCAAAGCGCATCAGCTGCGGTGATTGCGCAGAAGCCCCCACGCCAAGGTAGACGTAATAGCGCAAACGCTCCACAAACGTTTCAGCGACCTCTTGACGATGCAGCATCAATTGCTTGACCACGGCTTGTACAGGAACCGGGAAATTAGGCTTGACAAAATTGGAGGCCTTGGAAGGTTTGTCTTCTTTGCCGAACAGCGAATCCAAACACTTGTCAATCAAGGTCGGCGCTTGATCCAGCGCCACCTCCAAGCATTGGCGCAGCGTCACCCTTGCGCCAAAGGGCTCATCGATCACACCTAAAGGACGGAATTGCGATTTAGCCATGAAGATCAAATCTTAGCGCTTAAGCAAGCGCCTTGTAACGCACACGCTTGGGCTTTGCACCTTCTTCACCTAAGCGTTTTTTCTTGTCAGCTTCATATTCTTGATAGTTACCATCGAAGAATACCCAATGCGAATCACCTTCGCAAGCGAGGATGTGCGTAGCAATGCGGTCAAGAAACCAACGATCATGGCTGATCACCATCACCGAGCCAGCAAATTCGAGCAAAGCGTCTTCCAAGGCGCGCAGTGTTTCTACGTCGAGATCGTTCGATGGCTCGTCAAGCATCAGCACATTGCCGCCTGCAATCAAAGTCTTGGCCAAATGCAAACGCCCGCGCTCACCGCCAGACAGGCTGCCCACTCGCTTTTGCTGATCACTGCCTGAGAAATTAAAGCGCCCACAGTAGGCGCGGCTTGCAACGGTGAATTTGCCAATCTGGAGCATATCTAAGCCGCCGGAGATGTCTTCCCAGACCGTTTTCTCGTCGGACAAATTATCGCGGCTTTGATCCACGAAAGCCGTTTTCACGGTTGAGCCGATATCGACACTGCCGCTATCGGGCTGCTCTTTACCGGCAATCATCTTAAACAGCGTGGATTTACCCGCGCCGTTGGGCCCAATGATGCCCACAATCGCACCCGCTGGCACTTGGAAGCTCAGGTTGTCGATCAAACAACGATCTCCAAAGCTCTTAGACACGCCCTTGAATTCGATCACGTTAGCGCCCAATCGCTCCGCCACCGGGATGAAAATCTCCGAGGTTTCATTGCGCTTTTGGTATTCCTCGCTGGAGAGCTCTTCAAAGCGAGCGATACGCGCTTTGGATTTGGCCTGCCGCCCTTTGGGATTTTGTCGAATCCATTCCAGCTCTTTCTTCAAAGCTTTGGTGCGGGCTTCTTCGCCTTTTTGCTCCTTGGCCAAGCGATCTGTTTTCTGATCGAGCCAAGTGGAATAGTTGCCCTTCCAAGGAATGCCTGAGCCGCGATCCAGCTCCAAAATCCATTCGGCGGCGTTGTCTAGGAAGTAACGATCGTGGGTAATGGCCACCACCGTGCCAGAAAAGCGCGAAAGAAATTGCTCAAGCCAATCGACACTTTCAGCATCCAAGTGGTTGGTGGGCTCATCGAGCAGCAGCATATCGGGCTTGCTGAGCAGCAGCTGACACAGCGCCACACGGCGCTTTTCACCGCCCGAAAGATGGCCGATGATGGCATCCCATTCTGGCAAGCGCAGCGCGTCCGCTGCGATTTCTAGCGCATGGCCTGTGTCGTCGCCAGAAGTAGCAATGATGGCTTCTAGCTCAGCTTGCTCGGCAGCGAGCTTGTCAAAATCTGCATCTTCTGCGCCGTATTCCACATAGACCTGCTCCAGCCGCGCTTTGGCCGCCATCACCGCCGCCAGTGCGGTTTCAACGGCTTCGCGCACCGTGTGAGCCGGGTTGAGCTGAGGCTCTTGCGGCAGATAGCCCACTTTGAGCCCCGGCATTGGTGTGGCCTCGCCTTCGATTTCTTTGTCCACACCTGCCATGATTTTGAGCAGGGTCGATTTGCCCGAGCCGTTCACGCCCAGCACGCCGATTTTTGCGCCGGGGAAAAACGAGAGAGAAATATCCTTGAGGATATGGCGTTTGGGCGGCACGATTTTGCCGACCCGATTCATGGTGTAAACGTATTGAGACATGTTTGATCAAACTGTGCAGCGGGCTGCATCTGGAAAAGCTTGGGCGGCGTGTATGCAATGAGTGTGGCAGTTTAAAAACATGTCACACTCAAACTTCTAACAACCCAAAACCGAAAGAGACATTGTATGCACTCCACTCCCTCCAAAACCAAACGCCTGCTGTTTTCCCTCAGTCTTGCATCTATTTTGATGCTCTCAGGCTGCGCCAGCATGAACAACCCCAACCCCAACCAACCGCCGGCTGACAAAGGCGTGTGGTTCATGGAGCCGCAAAATGGTGCGACTGTGGGGCAAACCTTCAAAGTCAAATTCGGCGTGAAGGGCATGGAAGTTGAGCCTGCGGGCGATCAAAACAAAGGCAAAGGCCATCACCATGTTCTCATCAACCTCATGAGCAAACCGGCCGGCGAGATCATCCCGTTTGATGACAAACACGTGCACTTTGGCAAAGGCCAGACCGAAGCTGAACTGAAACTGCCGCCTGGCCAATACAAGCTCACCATGCAGTTTGCTGATGGCTTCCATTTGAGCTACGGCAAAGACTTTGCCGCCACGATTGAAGTGACCGTGAAGTAAATCGACGGCAGAAAGAAAAAAACCCGCTTTTGGCGGGTTTTTTTCATTTGCAAAGCAACCAATTACTTGGCTGGAGCCTTCTTAGCAGGCTTTTTGGTTTTCTTTGGCTTGGAAGTAGCGTTGTTCATGTCAATTCTCCAGATATTAAGACTTGTCTTATGCTCGGCCTAAAGGCTCCGCTCCGATGACCTGATTCTTGCTGCGGCATGCCGTTTCAATCCTCAAGCTGTTTTCATAACGCCCCATCACCTGAACGGTTGACACGGCGTTTGTGAATTGGTGATTATAGTCAGCCATAATGGCCACAGACCCCATCGCCTTGTATGCCCGCCTTAAATACACCGCCTAACGCCCCTTTCAAACGCAGTGATTTTTTGCGGCTTTTGCTGGTGTCGCCCTTCTATTGGATGATGCTTTTGCTCATTGTGGAGGCAGGTTTGGCGGCGGCCACCACGGCTTTGATCATCCAGGCCAGTCATGATGTCTCACAACAAGAATTTTTGATCACTGATTTTGTGTGGATCGTGGCCGCCCAATCGGCCTCTTACATCGTGGGCGCAAGCAGCTGGATTTTTGCCGAGCGCGCCGGTTTTGGCGCTTATGGCCGCTATATGTCGCGCTTTGCCAAAGACAATCGCAGACAAACCGCCTTGCTCGGTGATCGTGAGCAACGGGAGCAGGTGGAGCCCTTCCTCACCAACGAGACATTTCACACTTTGTTTGAACTGATCTACGAATTGGAAGCAGATTTCAAGCTGTTTTTCAGCCTGCTTTTCAACACTATCGTGCTCGGCTATGCGATTGATGCGGGTTTACCGATAGTCTACGCCTTTGTTTTCGTCTCTTTACTGATCTTGCAATGGTTTGTGCGCAAACCCGTGGCTGCCGCCTATCTCGCCCAGCAGCGCGAGACCAATCGGATGACGGCGCACACCTACACCGCTTGGGACAACATCACCACCGGCAACCGTTACAACTATCGCCTTTGGAATGGTGGCTTCAAAGAGCGCTTGCGTGGTGCGCTCAAAGCGCAGATCCGCGCCATCATGGCCCGCGAGACGATAGCCACCGTGAGCGGTATTTTTGCTTTGATTGTGGTGTTTTCTTACCTGGCTTGGGTAGCAGGGCGCAATGTGGGCGATAGTGCCTTGCTGATTGCACTGGCTGCCACGCTGCCCCGCCAAATTGATTTGTCGTACAACGTGCACGGCCTCGCTTCTGGCTGGAACGATCTGCTCGCGGTGTGGACGCGCATGGGCGGCGTATGTGCCGCCATGCGGCCTGCGCCAGATGCTCAATTCAATCAACGCATCCATTTTGAGGGCGTGAGCCTTGCGCGTGGCTCTGAGGTGCTGCCTTGCTCCAATGTGGATGTTGCAGCGCATCAAGTGCTGGCGCAGCCGACTGGGCGCATTTTGGTGCGCGGCGGCAATGGCATGGGTAAATCGAGTTTGCTGGTAGCGCTGAAGGCGCGCTTTGGCTCAGAGGCTTTTTACTGGCCAACCAGCGATAAATTGTCTTTCTCGTTTTTGAAAGGCCAAGAAAATGACGATGAGAGCGAAGAAAACGCTTTGAGCTCCAATGGCTTTTCTTCGGGCGAGAAGCAAATGCGCAGCTTGCAAGAGATCAGTGCCAAAACGCAGGCCAAGGTTTATCTGCTCGATGAATGGGATGCGAATCTTGACAGCAAAAACCGCGCTTTGGCCGAGCAAATCGTCTCTGGCCTAGCAGCGCGCGCTGTGGTGGTGGAAATCTCTCACCGGGATCGGGTTTGAAGCTGTTTTTGCAGCGCTTGAAGCTGATCCACCGTATCAACGTCCATCACACAGCCTGGATCATTTGCTATTATTTCGATAGCTGCTCCCGCAGATAATATGCCGGCCGCTCCCTGATTTCCTTTTAAATTCTGCAATTCCAAGCCACTAGAAGCTGCAAAACCCACCGGATGGCCGCGCTCACCGGCATACGCGGGATATGCGGCCTGGGCGCCGTTTGCAATGGCATCAGCCACCGTAAGAATCGTCTGCGGCTGGATCATCGGCAAATCCGCGGGCAAGATCAGCCAGCCTTTTGAATCTTTCGTGGCGCGCACTGCCGCCGCAATGCTGTCCCCCATACCCGGATGCCCGGCCTCTTCCAAATGCCAAGGCAAGCCGGTTGCTTTCACAGCATCCAGAGTCCACTGCAAAACAGTTTTGCCGCCAATCAAAGCCGCCAGCTTGCTGCCCTGCCCACCCGAGGCGATAAAGCGCTCACCGCGCCCGCTGGCGAGGATGATGACGGTGGGCCGCGCAGACACGTCAGGCCAGATACTTGGCAAGCTGGGCAATATCCACATTGCCGCCAGAGATGATCACACCCACCCTCTGGCCTTTCACATCGACAGCGCCTTGCATCGCTGCAGCCATAGCTAGCCCGCCCGTGGGCTCGATCACCATCTTCATGCGGCCGGCGGCAAATCGCATCGCTTCAATCAGCTGCGCATCGCTGACCGTCACGATGTCATCCACCAATTCCTGAATCACGGGGAATGTGAGCTGCCCAACAAACTGCGTCTGTGCCCCATCGGCTATCGTTTTCGGGGTGTTGATCTTGATGATCTTGCCAGCACGCTTGCTCTGCTGGGCATCATTGCCCGCCACTGGCTCCACGCCGATCACGCGAATTTTCGGATTCAAATGCTTAGCCGCCACCGCGCAACCGGAGATCAGTCCGCCGCCGCCGAGGCACACCAGCAGTGTGTCGAGCTGCCCCACCTCTTCCAGCAATTCCAAAGCCGCCGTGCCCTGCCCGGCCATCACATGAGCATGGTCATATGGGGGGATCAGTGTCATGCCGCGCTCTTGGGAGAGCTGCTTGGCAAGGGCTTCGCGATCATCTTTGTAACGGTCATACGTGATCACTTCCGCGCCATAGCCGCGCGTGGCCGCCAACTTGATAGCTGGCGAATCCAAAGGCATCACGATCGCTGCGGGTATGCCCAGCAACTGAGCAGAAAGCGCAATCCCCTGAGCATGATTGCCTGAGCTGAAAGCGCATACGCCGGCTTTTCGCTGCTCCGGCGTGAACTGCGCCAGAGCATTGTAAGCCCCGCGAAACTTGAAAGCCCCCATGCGCTGGTAGTTTTCACACTTGAAGAACAGCTCAGCGCCAGCTTGTCCATTGGCTGTACGCGAGGTGAGCACCGGCGTACGATTCGCAACGCCTTTTATGCGCTGCGCAGCTAGTTGTATATCGTCAAAGTTAATCGCTAAGCTCATATCGTTACTCTTAATTTAATAGCGCCTCGCGCATATTCTATGCCGGCGAACTGCCCAAAACCTTCTTAAACTCTAGAATGCCATCGAGTAAAGGCTCATCCAGCATCATTCGTTTGTCTAGCTTGTAATTCATCGTCACCTTCCAGGGCCCAAGCTTGCCTTGGCGCGGCATGGCATCTTGGCTGCGCTGCACATAGGTCGATTGCAGGCTTTCCATCATGCCGGCTTCGCTGGCGTTATCGCCTTGATCCACAGCGATGGCCACATCCCACTGCTGCTCATCCATGTGCTTCAGTAAGCGACACACATATTGTGCAGCCAGATCACTCTTTAAGGTCCACGAAGCGTTGGTGTAGCCAAATATCCAAGCCAGATTCGGAATACCTTCCAACAGCACGCCTTTGTAAGTCAAGACTTTCTGCGGCGCTATTGCTAGTCCATCCATACTGATCTTCACACCACCGACCATCTTGAGCTTGAGCCCAGTCGCAGTCACGATGATGTCGGCCTCCAGCTCTTGGCCAGATGCCAACTTGATTCCTCGCTCTGTGAAGCGCTCGATCTGATCCGTCACGATACTTGCTTTGCCACTTTTAAGAGCCCCGAAAAGATCGCCATCAGGCACTGCGCAGAGGCGCTGCTCCCAGGGCATGTATGTTGGGCTGAAATGCCGCATATCAAAGCTCTCACCCAGGTGCTTACGGGCTTTCTTGAGCATAAAGGATCGCATCTTGCTCGGCCATCTCTTGCAAGCCAGATACAGCCAATGAGGAGCCTCGATCATGCGCGCTCGCGCGAATCCATACACCCAGCGCTCAGGTAAAAATTTGAGCAGCAGCTCAGAGAGTTTGTCAAAGGATGGCACGGTAAAAAAATAGCTGGGCGAGCGCTGAAGCATCGTCACGTGTGCAGCCTTTTCAGCCATCGCTGGCACGATCGTTACAGCCGTTGCCCCGCTGCCGATCACCACAATCTTTTTCCCCGCGTAATCCAGCTCTTTCGGCCAATGCTGGGGATGAATGCACTGGCCTTGAAAGCGCTCTTGCCCAGCAAAAGCGGGCGAAAAGCCTTCGTCGTAGTCGTAATAACCCGTGCAACTGATATAAAACTTTGCTTTGAAATGCTTTTCGATCCCGATCGCCTCATCCATTGCGATAACAGACCAAATAGCCTGCTCGCTCAGCCAATCTGCAGAGAGAATTTTCAAACCGTATTGGATCTTCTGATCCACGCCGAATTCGCGGGCCGTGCCGGCGATATAGCTGCGAATCGATTCGCCGTCTCCGATGATTTTTAGACTCTTCCAAGGCCGCAGCACATAGCCGAAGCTTTGCATGGAAGAGTCTGAGCGAATCCCCGGATAGCGAAACAAATCCCAAGTACCGCCTATGGCTTGGCGGCGCTCCAAGATCACCATGCTTTTGTTTGGAAAAGCCCGCTGAAGATGACAAGCTGCGCCAATGCCAGAGAGCCCTGCACCAGCAATCAACACATCAACACTGGTGTGCTCCATCAGTGATGGCCTTCTAAGAAAGTATCAATTTGATAGCGCTCTGCGCATATTCTATGCCGGCGAACTGCCCAAAGCACTTAGAAACTACTTCGCAAACAGCGAATTCAGGCTTTTGAATGCCTTGAACTCAATCGCATTGCCAAACGGATCGAGGAAGAACATCGTGGCCTGCTCGCCCGGCTCGCCTTTGAAGCGGATGTAGGGTTCGATGATGAATTTCGTACCCATTGCCTTCAGCTTAGCAGCCAGCGCTTCCCACTCCGGCAAATTCATCACCAAGCCGAAATGCCGCACCGGCACGCCATGGCCATCGACCTCGCTTTTGGCGGTATCGGTATTCATCGTCGGGCACAGATGCGCCACGATTTGGTGGCCGTGGAAATTGAAATCGACCCATTCTGAGCTGCTGCGCCCCTCCGGGCAGCCCAGCAAATCGCCATAGAAGGCGCGGGCTTTGTGCAAGTCGGTAACGGGGAAGGCGAGGTGAAAGGGTTGCATATGAAATCTCTGAAACAAGGCAACATCGTATCAATAAAAAAAACCGCCCGAAGGCGGTTGCGGCAAAGCGAGGCCATGAGTGTAGATTTATCTGTCTTTGACGGATGAACCCCACATCACTTGGAGGATACTTTTGCTTTTTCCATGGCCAAGCCTGCCACCGCGCGATCCCCGATCTCTTGCGTCATCTTGAAAGCCATGCGCGTGACTTTCCATTGGCCGCCCTGCTTCTCCAAATCCCATTCGTAGTTGCCCACGGGTCTCCAGAGCTTGTCGCCAAACCAGTGGCGGCCATCAACGAAGGCACCTGCGGTGGCTTTGCTGCCATTGACTTGCGCGGTGACTTGAGACAGCTCATGCCAAGTGGCATCAAAGCCAGGCACGATGCCGCGCCAAGCGGTCATGAGCTCCGCAGGCGTCATGGTGTTGGGCGTGCCGCCCCAGAGGCTGGTGTAGTCGATCACCACTTCGGGGGCGAATGCTTTTTCGGCCATGTCGTAAGCAGCGAGATCAACAGCCAGCGGGATACTGGAGACGACGCTGATGACTTTGGAAGCCTCGGGCTCGCCTACCGGGCTGAGCGGTGTAGCGGTTTGAGCAAAAGAGGATGCAGCGAATGCGAGGGCTGCGGAGGCGAAGATGGATTTGGTGGACATGATGAAACTCCTGGACTAAATGAAAGGAAAGGTTGAGGGAAAAATTACTGAGCCGTGAGCAATGACACTTGTGGCATTACGGTGTTGGGGGCGCGGAAGTGCGTGGCCACGGCATCTGCGGCTTGCTTCACAGGCGCTGCGCCGTCGTAGAAGGCGAACTGATTCACATCAGAGAGCCACAGATCTTTCTTAGGCGCTTGCACGGCGCTGAAGAATTGGCGAGCACCATTGGGAATCGCGGCTGCATCGCTGTGCACCATGAGTAGCGGCTGCTTGATACGGGGTGCTGTGGGCATCGCGTCCAACGTGAGCCAGCCTTCCCATGAAGCCACATTGAATTTGTTTTCCCACTGCGGGATCATGCCGCGATCAGCCTCGGTGTAGTAAGGCACGTTGAACATCAAAGCGGTTTTGTCCGTTGTGCTTGCGGCTTTGAGCAAGGTGGCTTGGCCGGTGGTTTTGAACTTTTTCTCGGCCTCGCGGCTCACGTTGATGAGGTTTTGCACGCTCTGCTCGCCGCCATACACGGCATTCACAATCGCGCGATCATGCAGCCAAGGCGCAACGAGTGCGACGGAGCGCATATTGCTTGTGGCAGCGGCTTCGGCCATATAGCCAGCGCTGGCGCACAAGCCCAAGCCAGAAATCGCGTTTTTCTTCACTTCGCCGCGTGTGCCCAAGAAGGCCACTGCCGCGCGGATGTCTTCCGTCTTGGTTTTCGGATTCTCCATGGCGCGAGGCTGGCCGCCGCTCTCGCCCCAGCTGCGGAAATCAAAAGCCAAAGCCACGATGCCGCGCTCAGCTAATTCTTTGGCATAGCGGCCCGCCATTTGCTCTTTGATCGTCATCCAAGCACCAGTGACGACGGCGGCTTCAGTAGGCTTGGCTTTGTTCACACCGCTTGGGATGTAAAGCTGGCCGACCAGCGTTTCGCCACCGGATTTGAAGGTGACGCGCTCCACGGTAAACGAAGCGGCTTGTGCCACAGCGGTCAAAGCGAAGCCAAGACCAGCAGCAATGACTGCACGAGAAGAAAAGCGAGAAATAGACATGATGAACTCCTAAAACATTTCATTTCACAACCCGCTTCACACCTTGTGAATCAGTCGCTGCGATGGAATGAATTGTTCCGGGAATGCTCTGCCCTGACTTGTCAAAAACTGCGGTGTTTGGACAATCCTGCGCTTATGTTTCCAAGGAGAATTTAAAGAGAAACCGGCATATCGCCGGCATAGAATCTGCGCAAGCAGCTATCAATTTAATAGTGATTAGCCAAACGATTTGCGCAGCGCCGATGGTGAGCTACCGTAATGCTGGGCGAAGCTGCGGGCGAAATGGGCTTGGTCTGCGAAGCCGCAATCGAGGGCGATTTGGGCGATGGAGTCTTGCGTGTCAGCCAGCAAGCGCTTGCCGCGCTCTAGGCGGCGCTCGGTCACGTATTTGTGCGGCGATACGCCGGTGGTTTGCTTGAAGGCGCGGGCGAAATGGGCTTCAGAGAGGCCGACCAATTGCGCGAGTTTTTCGACTGAAATGTCTCGGTCAATCCGCTGATCCACATGATCGGCCACGAGGCGAAGTTGCCGCCCGGTGATGCCGCCTTTCGGCGCTGCATTGGCTTCGCCGAAGAGGCGCAAGAGCTGCGTGCCGATCACCAGGGTCATGGCCTCGGCGAACTTGCGCCCTGAGCTGCCGCCGCGCAGCACCTCGGCGCAAATGGCTTGCATCACGGGTGTGAGCACCTCATCAAACAGGCCAATCACGGGCTCAACTGCCGATTCGGAGCCTACCAGCGCCTTGAGCTTGGCGGGCTGCACAATCACGCCGCACCATCGTGCCATGGTTTGCACATCGAAGCTAAAGGGCTGGTTGGCAGGCTGTATCCACAGCGTACCCGGCTTCATAACCACCGGCTGCCAAATGCCCGCCGCATCTTTTACCTTGAAATGAAAATCTTCGGTATCTCGCGAAATCGCAATGTAATGCCCCACAGGCACCATGTCTTCCACATGCCAGCCTTGGTTTTCTCCCACCTCGGCATAGATGCCATCCCAGCCGTAAGTTTTGGAGGTGGCAAAAATCTTGGCATGCTGCAGTGTGGGTTGCGCTTGCTTGCTGCCTTGTTTGGCGAAGGAGAGTTCGCTCTGCAAATTGCTCATAACCCATCCTTTACCGCGGTGGCGGCACGTCTTGCCCTTTGATGCGCGCCCACAGCCATGGCAGCGCTTTGGCGGGATCGCCACGGTTACCCCGCGCTATGGGCGTGATCTCTTTCCAAGCATTACCTTCACGCTGCGCGAGGGCAAACTGAAACACATAGCCAGGTTCCTGCCCCATGCGCAGATCAGTCAAGATGGCTTCGCCTTTGACCTCGCGCAAGCTGTAAAAGCCATTGGTGAACCATGCCATGCGCTCGGTTGCCCAATTGCCTTTGAGATCGTTGATCAGCTGCGGTTGATGATCGAAACTGTCCAGCTTGATGGGACCGCTCTTATCAAAGAAAGAATAAAAACCTTCCGAATAGCTTTGTTCATTCATTACCACCACTCGCCAAACCAACGTGTTGAGCGGCGTTGGCGTGACGAAGAACAGTGAATAGCCTTGGCTTTGAGTTTGCAGCTGCGCGCGCACAAACCGCTCCACATGCGCTTGCGCGACAACGCTCCAAGCCAAATACATGCAAGAAAATCCTAAAGCAACAGCATTCCAGCGCAGCCCCGCAAACTGCCTCATCGATAGCGCGATGATCACGCCCAACAGTAAGGGCAAGGTGTAAAGCGGATCAACGATGAACATGCTGCCCAGGCCATAAGGATGCTCCGAGAAAGGCTGCATTAGCTGCGTGCCATAAATGGTGAACCAATCGAGCAAAGGATGCGTGAAGAGTGCGAGCCAAAGCGCCACACACCAGCGTTTGAAGAGTGCAGCCTCGCCATGCAGCTTGCTTACCAACCAAGCTAAAAGTGGTGCAAGCAGCGTGAGATAAAACAGACCATGGCTCTCCGCGCGGTGATATGTCATGTTGCGCACCGGATCGCCAAAATCGAGCAAGGCATCCAGATCGGGGATCGTGCCGGCAATGCCGCCCCACAAAGCAGCCTTCCAAACGGCAGTGCGCCTGCCCATGACGGCTACGCCAATGGCTGCGCCTAAAACGAGTTGTGAAAGAGAATCCATCGGGTAGTCATCCTAGCGCCAAGCAGATGCCAAAGCACCCAAGGGTGCTTTAAAGGCAGACGCGGCTTTATTAGGGGCGGGCTTTGGCTTCAGAGCGCAGCCAGGTGTAAGACAAGCCGATGCCGACGGACGCGCCATTTTTCTGTTTGACCAAGGGGCTGTCTTCATTGGCTGCGCCAGCTACGGAATCAATCCGGGCGAAGCTGAAAAAGCGCCAATCGGGCGTGATGCTGCGTGTGGCAGAAACGCCCAAACGCCAAGCCACAAGCCCGCTCTTGGCAGCATAGGCTGGGCGATTGGCCAAAGCAAAGGGCGAGGCCACGCCATAGTAGGTGTCAGCCAGCTGGCGATTGGCGATGATCGCTCCCACACTGCTGGAATAGGCCCAGCCAGTGGGGCTTCGGCGGGAGAAGACGAGCTCAGGCTCGAAGGCCAGGCCGCGATACTCGCCACCATCGCTCAGATCAAAAACGCCTCGCAGCGGCAAGGCCACACTCCAGCGCCCTTTGCCGGGGCCTTCGCCCAAATTCCACTTCACGCGCGGCCCAAACTCCACCAGCGTGCCAAGCTGGGACATCCCTTTGCGCGCTTCGATCTCGTCTGAACCCGAGCCAAATGAACCGGCAACGCCAATGTCGAGCTCAAAGTCATCCGTCTTGATGGCACGCAGGCCAGCCGTGCCTTGGTCTGCACGAAGATATTGCCCACGGTAGATGAAATACGGTAATGCCAGCCCACGATTGACTTGCTGATCCGAGCCGGGATAGGCCTGCTGAGAAACACCTAGGCCGAACGCGCCCAGCTCCCACAAAGGCAAATCTGCGCCCTGCTGGGCTTTAGCTGAGCTAATGCCAACGAATGAAGCCAACATGGTCAAATAAATACTGATACGTTTCATAATGATCTTTCAAGTCAATGAATGGATCATAGCTAGGGTGGCCGCGCGCGTCTGCAATGATGCTTATCCCATTCAGGAGCAGGGGAAATAGAGATTCGCAGAGCCTCAGATGCAGTGCGCTTTGAAGAACTACACTGGACACTCACTTGAAAAGGCAACGATGAGAAAGACATTTGACCTGATTCTGTACGGCGCTACTGGCTTTGTAGGGCAGCAAGCCATTGCTTACCTGGCTTCTCGTGCTGACAGTTCTACCCGCTGGGCAATTGCTGGACGTTCATTGGCCAAAATGGAAGCGGCGCGGGATACTGAGGCCAAGCGGCATCCAAGCGTGCAAGACATTCCAATCATCGTTGCTGATGCGCAGGACGAATCTGCTTTGGCCGAGCTCGCTTCATCTGCCCGAGTCGTGCTCAGTTGCGCGGGGCCCTATGCGCTTTACGGCAGCAAGCTCGTGGCTGCATGTGTGGCGAAGCAAACGCATTATTGCGACATCACGGGCGAGACGCCTTGGATTCGGCAGATGATCGATGCACATCATGAGCAAGCGCTGGGTGACGGCACACGCATCGTGCCCGGCTGCGGTTTTGATTCTGTGCCCAGCGATTTGGGGACTTACTTGCTGATGCGCGAGATGAAGAATCGCTTTGGTGAAGACTGCACCACCATCAAAGCCGCGTTCACATTGGGCGGCGGTGGACTCAATGGCGGCACGCTCGCTTCTGTGATGAACATGATCGAATCCAAGCAGAGCAAAGCTTTGAACAATCCGTTCCTGCTCAACCCGGCGGGCACCGTGCCGAAAGACGTGGCAGCTCACCGCGATCCGCTGGGCGCGCATCACGATGCTGATTTCAAAGCCTGGCTCGGCCTCTTTGTGATGGGGCCGGTCAACACACGCGTGGTGCGCCGCAGCTTGGCGCTTCGGGGGCAAACAGCCAGCTACCAAGAATACCTGCGCTTTGGCCGCTCTCTGGCGGCGGGAGCCGTGGCAGCAAGCTTTGGTGTGGGCTCAAAGATCAGCATGGGCATGCTAGCCTTCTCGCCAGTGCGAAAAATGGCGCAACGCATGATCCCCCAGCCCGGCGAAGGCCCGAGCCCAGCGAGCATGGCGCGCGGCTTTTTCAAAGCCGAGCTGATCGGGCACTCTGCCCAAGGCCACAAGCTGCGCGCTGTGATTGGCGATTCATTGGATGCCGGCAATGGCGCAACGGTAAAGATGATGTGCGAATCCGCGCTGGCAATGGCCGAGAACGAAAGCAAACTACCAAAGGCGGCTGGTGTGATCACGCCGAGCGTCGCTTTCGGCGATGCACTGGAAAAGCGGTTGCTCTCCGCTGGCATGCGCGTTGAAGTCAGCGAATAACAGCTAGATCGACACGGCCTAAAAACGCGACCATCGCTCGCGCTTGCTGCCGCGACAATAGAGCCTCTACAAAAAGCAGTACCCGCAGGAGACAAGCATGCGAACCCCTTTCAACATCAATCGCCGCCAAAGCATCATTCGCATCGGCAGCGGCTTGTCTGCTGGCTCAGCGCTCATCGCGCTCCCCGCGTTTGCGCAGGCTTATCCCAACAAACCGATTCGCCTCATCGTGCCCGTGGCGGCCGGCGGCGGCAGTGATTTCATTGCGCGGCAAGTGTCAGACCGTTTGGCGCGCGGCTTGGGCGGCTCCATCGTGGTGGAAAACATCTCTGGCGGCGGCGGTGTGGTGGCCTGCCAAACCACCGCTCGCGCTGCACCCGATGGCTACACGCTGATGCAAAGCTATGTGGCCACGCATGGCACGAGCCCCGCCACGCGCAAGCTGCCCTATGACGCGATTGCGGATTTCACGCCGATTGGCATGATTGGCGGCACGCCGAATGTGCTCGTCGTGCCCAGCAGCCTGCCTGTGAGCAGTGCCAAAGAATTCATCGACTACGCCAAGAAAAATGTGGGCAAGCTCAGCTATGGCTCGGCCGGCCAAGGCTCGCTCACGCATTTGGCGATGGAGCAGCTCAAAGCCGCTGCGGGCATCTTCGCCGTGCATGTGCCCTATCGCGGCATCGCACCGGCCATCAACGATATGTTCACCGGCTCCACGCAGGCCATGATGCCTGGCTTGGCCGCTGCCACCCCGCATCTGCAAGGCGGCAAGCTCAAAGCCTTGGCCGTCACAGGCAAGCAGCGCCACCCGAATTTCCCCAATGTGCCGACGCTCGATGAGCTCGGCTACAAAGGCTTTGATGGCATCCAGTGGTATGGCATTTCCGGCCCGGCCAAGATGCCTGCTGAGATCGTGCAGCGCATCAATGCCGAGCTCAACAAAGTGATTACGGCGGCGGACTTCAAGCAACGCTTGGCCGCAGAAGCCGTTGAGCCGATGCAGATGAGCGCGGAGGCGTTTGGCTCCTATATCGCGGCAGATATTCGGCGCTGGAAGCAGGTCGTGAAAGAGAGAA